>JBBSFW010000028.1:0-46218 GCA_038254805.1 Terriglobales bacterium | reverse complement strand
TTCCACAATCTCATGATCGTTTCCATCCGCAAGTCCTATCCTGGCCAGGCACGCAAGGTGATGAATGCCATCTGGTCGCTGGGCCAGGCCATGTTCACCAAGTGCGTCATCGTCGTGGACGAGGACGTGAACGTGCAGGACTTGGGCGAAGTAACATTGAAGGCCCTGAACCACATCGATCCGGAGCGTGACATCCAGTTCACGCTGGGGCCGGTTGATTCTCTTGACCATTCCTCTCGCCTGGCCAATTTCGGCTCGAAGATGGGCATTGATGCCACCCGCAAGTGGGCAAGCGAAGGCTTTATGCGCCCCTGGCCGGATGAGATCCTGATGGACGCAAAAACCAAGGCCCTGGTGGACGGCAAATGGAAGGCGCTGGCCAAAGAAATCGGTCTCGAATAAAGCCTGGCGGCAAAAACAAACGGCGGACCCGTTTAGGGGATCCGCCATCTTATTTGCTGATAGTTACATTATACCATCCCAGTATAGCCATTTGTGCCACACTTCAGACATTTATTTCTGGATTGGAATCTGCAACTTAGGCTGGAAACCGCGTCTGCAGGGGCTTGACAAGATTTTGACGGGCGCAAGTCGTCCCCTGCGGCCAAACTCCTGATATTCTTCGTCGATGACACCGGATAAAGATACCCATGAGGATCTCAAGCGCCGCACGGTAATCACTGGAATGGGCGTGGTCAGCCCCAATGGTACCGGCACAGACTCGTTTGCGGAAGCGGTGCTGGCCGGAAAGAGCGGGGTGCGGCGCATTTCCCGCTTTGATGCTTCGGCCATCGAAGTGCAGATTGCCGGCGAAGTGTCCAATTTCGACGAGCTTGCGTGGGTGGAGAAGAAAGACCGCAAGCACGTGTCGCGAATCCTGCCGCTGGCTCTGTGCGCTGCAACCGAAGCGCTGGAAGGCTCCGGTCTCACTTCCTTGCCGGTGATACAGCGGCGCCGTTTCGGCGTGATTATGGGGACCGGCGGCGGCTCGCAGGAGTTTACCGAAGAGCAGTACCGGCTCTTATTCCACGGACAATCCCGCAAGATGAGCTTGTTCTGCGTTCCCAGCGGGGTCATGGGCAGCATCTCCAGCGAGTTGAGCGTGCGCTTCGGACTGCGCGGCCCCAGTCACGTGATCACTACCGGATGCACATCGTCTACCGATGCCATGGCGTATGCCATGCGCCAGATCGAGTCTGGGCGTCTCGATATGGTGCTGACCGGAGGCGCCGATGCGCCGATTTCCCTGGGCACCGTCAAAGGTTTCCTTTTGATGAAGATCCTTACTGAGAGTTGGAACGACGCCCCGGAGAAAGGCTCGCGTCCGTTTTCCGCCGACCGCAACGGCTTTGTGCTGGCCGAAGGCGCATGGATGTTCGTGCTTGAGGAATACGAACATGCGAGGGCGCGCGGCGCGAAGATTCTTGCCGAGGTGTGCGGATATGGGTCCACCTGCGAGGCCTACCATCGCGTACGATTAATGGAGTGCGGCGAGGAACCCGCGCGCGCCATTCAGTTGGCCATGAAGCAGGTTGGCATCGGCCCCGAAAATGTGGACTACGTGAACCTGCACGGCACCTCGACCCAGTTGAATGACCGCATCGAAACGCGGGCGCTGAAACTCGTGCTGGGCGAGGAGCGGGCACGCCAGGTGCCCATGTCGGCGCTGAAGTCGCAGATCGGACATCCTCAGGGCGCATGTGGAGCAGCTGGGGTGGCGGCCACGATTGTTGCCATGCAGCGAAGTCAACTTCCCCCCACGGTGAATTTGGAGAACCCGGATAAGGAGTGCGATCTCGATTACGTTCCTGCCGCGGGAAGAAAGAAGACGGTGGAGCACGCGGTTTGCAACTGCATCGCCTTCGGTTCGAAGAACTCAGCCCTGTTATTGAGGAACGCAGGCGCCATCGCCTGAGTAAAGACACCCTGGGAGACTCTGCAGGAATGACAAAAAGTGTCGGTGTGGCCTGCCAAAACTTGACAAAATCCGTCGCGGAATTGTCGTTGGTAACCGGTCGCCAAAGTCAAGTTGTTGAAAACAAAGACCGACTCGGCCACTTTGGTAATTAGCGCAGTGGCCAGCCAAGTGCGAGGATAGTGCCATCGGATCGCTGAGACCGAGATTCAAAATTAGAAGAGGAAAAACAACAAATGCGTAAACAGAAGGGTTTCTCACTTATCGAGTTGCTGATTGTGGTGGCGATCATCCTGATCATTGCCGCGATCGCCATCCCGAACCTGCTGCGCGCCAAGATCAGCGCCAATGAATCTTCGGCCGTCGGCTCGGTTCGCAACATCATCACTGCTGAAATTTCGTATTCTACCACGTTCCCGCAGGCTGGCTATGCGGTGAACATCCTGGCTCTGGGGCCGGGCGCTGGCAACCAGACCTGCCCTGCGGCTGGTCCGGCGGTTGCTAATGGTTGCTTGATTGATGCTGTGCTCGCTGGCGGTACCAAGAGCGGCTACGGCTTTCAGTCCCTCGGGGCGAATCCGGTTGCCGGCGTAAACACGTCGTTCACCGCGGGTGCTGTTCCGGTTACCTACAACCAGACGGGCACGCGCGATTTTTGCGCCTTTGAAGACGGCGTTCTGCGCCAGCTTCCTCCTGCCGTCGGCAACACTGGCGGACAGGCTGCCGCGGCGGCTCTGGCCGCAGCTGGTGGTCCTGCGACCTGCACTGTGGCTCCCTGGGTCGTACTGCAATAACTTAAGTAGGGCAATTACCTGGGGGAGGGTAAGAGCCGGGAGCGCCGGATGGCAACATCCGGTGCTCCTTTTTATTTTTGGATAGAATTTTGGTCTCAAGACCGTGTAAAGCCGGACATCCTGATCCGGCGTAGGCCCTGCCCGCACTGGTTGGCGGCGCTGCTTAGAAAGCTCGGGCCTCCCGCTAGCGCGTTCCAAGCTGCGTTCCATCAACTCTCCCCTTTCCTGATCCAACATCGCAATCTGCTGGTAGCGCGTGTGTTAAGCACAACCTATAATCTTTATCGACTCCTTTCTTCCGAGCCTTGGTTTGTTTTGAGCGCACCAGATCTACTCGCTCCGAAGAAGCCGGCACGATTATCTAATCAGCCGCTTACGTGGTCTGGATAAGACTATGGCATGACCAACGGTCATGAGGAACAACGAACCACCAACGACGGTTATGACCATCGGTGTCCTTGCCCTCCAGGGCGATTTCGATGCCCACCGCAAACGGCTGCAGGAACTGGGCGCCGAAGTTGTTCTTGTCAAAAACCCTAAGCAGCTCGATCACATCGACGGACTGGTGATCCCCGGCGGCGAATCCAGTACCTTCCTGAAACTCCTGGGCGAAGGTGGATTCGAAAAGCTGAAACAGTTCGTCCACGCCAAACCCACGTTTGGCACCTGCGCGGGCGCGATTCTGCTGGCGAAAGCGGTCGAAAATCCCCCACAGGCAGGTCTGGGCGCGATCGATATCGACATCCGCCGCAACGCCTACGGACGCCAAATCAATAGCTCCATCCGCGAAGGCCTCTTCCGCGGATCACCCATTGAAATGGTCTTTATCCGCGCCCCCAAAATTGCGCGCGTGGGACCAGATGTCGAAGTCCTGGCGACGCAGGGAAAAGACCCAGTGGTGCTTCGAGAGGGCAAAACCATGGTCGCCACCTTCCATCCCGAACTTACCAACGACGCGCGAGTGCACAGCGCGTTTCTGGATCTTCTAAGGGCGCCCGTAAGAACGCCTAGAGATATTTCTGCCTAAATTCGCACCGTCCAGATTCCCTTATTGCAATCAGGCTCATTGACGTGAGGCTAGGGACGCTTCACACTTTGGAACGGGATAAGAATTTGTTTTCTGCAGGGTTTTCAATGCATTTCGCAATGTGCCCGCGTTTAGCTGACCGGCGCCCGGAACTACAAGTGCGCCCCCCGAGTAACGCTCGAAGCGGGCCGGGGCCACTTTGGCTCTTCATTCTTTTGTTATGCAGCTTTTCGAAGCTTTCCGCACAATCCGCCCCCAAGGAGCAAAGCTGGATCCGCGACGGAGAGGCTGCACTGGCTGCCGGCGATTTCGCGCGGGCGACGGCTGCATTCGAACAGGCACGGCAACTGGCTCCCGAAAACCTCGAGGTCAACCACGGTTTGCTGATCAGCTATATCCAAACCGGGCGGCCGGAGCAAGCGGTAAAGATCGGGCGCGAGTCCGTCGCGCGATGGCCACACGATGCAGTACTCCATCACTTCCTCGGAATCGGATTGTTCGAGACGCACCAGAATTCGCTAGCACTGGCCGAGTTGCAGGAGGCTGCAACGCTCGATGCCAAAAATGCCGACATCCACTTCGATCTGGTATTGGTAGAGCTGGAAGAAAAGCAATATGCGCAGGCGGCCATAGAATTGGAAAGCTCAATAAAACTCAAACCCGGAAATGTTCTTTCTCATGTCCTACTCGGCCGCGCCTATCACAACTCGAATCGAACCTTAGAGGCCATCGAGCAATTTAAAGCCGCTCTCACCATGGATCCAAACATCTCATTGGGGCATTATCATCTGGGCTTCGCTTACGCCAGTCTGGGCCGTAATCAAGAGGCAATTTCGGAATACAAAAAGGCGATTGCGCGGAATCCTGAGAATCCCGAGGTGTTGTATCAGCTTGGCCACTCCCTGCTGGAAAGTGGAGAGCTAGAATCTTCAACCAAATTCTTGCAGAGGGCAGCAGAAATCGATCCCCAAAATGGCGATTCGTTCTACGATTTGGGAAAATCGCTGCTGCTTCGGGGTGACCCCGCGTCGGCAATCCCGGTGCTGGAACGGTCGGCGGCCCTGAAACCAGCCGACCCGCCTCCGCACTACCAGTTGGCCAGGGCACTGGAAAGACTGGGAAAGCGCCAGGCTGCACAGAGGGAGTGGCAGCGCTTTGCCGAATTAAAGAAAGCCCAGCCTCAGGTGCAGGGGATGGCTTCAGGCCGAGCTCAGTGATTGCCCCTTCGCGAATCCTTACCACCTTTATAATTGTCGCCGCTGCGTGGTTCAGCGCTGCACAGAAGCAAAGCACGCAGAAAGATCGCGCTCCCGCACCGCCGTCAACATCTACGACGCCAGAGCCAAAGCGTGCCGTAAGCACAGTATCTTTTTCCGACGTTAGAAAAGCCGCTGCCATTGACTTCCATCTCACTTGCGGCAGCCCGGAAAAACGTTACATCATGGAAACGATGTGCGGTGGGGTTGCGGTCTTTGACTTCGACAATGACGGCTGGATGGACATCTACTTTGTTAACGGATCCACGCTGGAAGATCTGGCAGGGAAGTGTCATCCGGGCAAGCTGTACCGTAATAATCACGACGGCGCCTTCACCGATGCCACTGCCAAGGCAGGGTTGACCCATTGCGGCTGGGGATTCGGCATCGCCGCGGGTGATTATGACAACGACGGGGGGGAGGACCTCTACATAACCTATCTAGACAGCGGCGTGCTTTACCACAACAATCGGGACGGCACGTTCACCGATGTGACTGCCAAAGCCGGAGCCGGAAATGCCGGGCACTGGGGAACCAGTGCAGCTTTTGGCGATTTCGATGGCGACGGCAATCTCGATCTCTATGTCGCCAACTACGTCGACTTGGATCTCGACCACCTGCCTCAATTTGGTCACGGTCCATTCTGCCAATATCGCGGAATTCCGGTCTCCTGCGGTCCGCGCGGACTGAAAGGCGGGCGTGATCGTCTCTATCACAACAATGGAGACGGAACTTTTACCGACGTCACGGAAAAGCTGAATATCGATTCCGAGGGCTATTACGGGCTCGGAGTGTTATGGCTCGATTACGACCAGGATGGCTGCCTCGATCTCTACGTGGCCGACGATTCTTCTCCTAGCCAGCTTTATCACAACACCTGCCACGGAGGTTTTGATGAGGTAGCCGTTCAGGCGGGCTTGGCCTACAGCGCCGACGGGCGGGAGCAAGCCGGCATGGGCATTGATTCCGCGGATTATGACCGCGACGGATGGCCCGACATCGTGAAAACGAATTTTTCCGATGATAGCAATAACCTTTATCACAACGACCATGCCGGGGAGTTCACCGATCTTGCCGGACCCGCAGGGTTTGGTCCGGTCAGCACTCCATTTCTTGGTTTCGGCGTGAAGTTTCTCGACCTGGATAACGACGGATGGCCCGACATCTTCGTTGCCAATGGGCACGTAAATCCGCAGGTTGACCAGCACTCATTCGGCGTCTCTTACGCCGAACGGCCGCTCCTCTTTCATAATCGCAAAAACGGAAAATTTGAAGAGATCGGCCTTCGGGCGGGAGCGCCTGTAGGCCGTTACGTGGCCAGGGGCACGGCGACAGCTGATTTCCTGAACCGCGGAGTCCAGGACTTGGTGGTGACTGTGCTCGACGGCTCGCCCCTGCTGCTCCTCAACAAAAGCGCCACAACCGGCCACTGGCTCAGCATCAAAACAATCGGAACACGTTCCAATCGCGCCGGCTTTGGGGCCCGCATTCAGATCAAGGCTGGCGGCCTCACTCAGACCGCCGAAGTCCGGGCGAACTCCAGTTTCGAGTCGGCCAGCGATCCGCGATTGCATTTCGGTTTAGGAAGTGCGACGGCGGTCGAGTCCATTGTGATTCACTGGCCGTCGGGGAGGGTGGATCAGCTAGGCGGCCAGTCTGTAGATCAAGAGCTGACGATCGAGGAAGGGCGGGGCCTGGTTACAGGCAATGGATCTGCACGAATGAAAGGCGCCCGGCGCTCGTATTGATCAGTCTTGTCTAGCCTGACGGGCTGTAACAACATCCCGAATTCGGGATTAATGGCGGTCCCAAACTACAGATTGCCGTAGATTTGCCCTTACTTCCAACTCGCAAAATGCTTATTCCATTATGAAATGCATTTTGGTCGGCGGTTTGCTCGTACTTCCGCTTGACAATTGTTGACAAAGTAGCCTGCCTGAGAGCAAAATGCCGTTCGCCCCAGGTTTGGAGTAATTTGGTTTTTGTAACTGATAGTTGCCGTTCGCTTTTCGAGACTCTGGGTTGAATTAACATCGCACTACCGGAGGTCGCCAGTGAAGAAACTGCAGTCTCGCCTCGTGATCTTTTCCTTCCTGCTGCTGGTTTTGAGCGCCGCCGCACAAGTCCAGAACGGACAATTCACCGGGACTGTGACCGATCCGACGGGTGCCGCCATTTCTGGCGCAAAGGTGACGGTTACGAATGCAGGCACTAATTTTTCCGTCACGACGACAACTAACCAAAGCGGCGGTTACGCCGCCAGAGAACTTCCGGTTGGAACTTACAAGATCACTGCCGAAGCGCCGGGATTTACGACCAGAGCCGATACGAACATCAGGCTGAATGTGGGAAGCACACAGCGTGTCGATTTCAAAATGCAAATCGGGCAAGCTACGACGGTCGTGGAAGTATCGGGCGAAGCGCCTACTATCCAAAGCGACGATTCTCGCCTGTCAACCACGATCAACGCCGAGCAGATCGCTAACCTGCCTCTGAACGGCCGCAATGTCTATGATCTGATGCAAGCAGCCCCGGGAGCGGTTGACGTAGAAGGTGTACTCTCCGAAAATGGCCACAACACAGTGGTCAACGGCTTGCGCGAGAACTTCAACGGATTTCTCGTGAACGGCTCATCTAACAAGGGGCTCAGTGGCGGGCCGCAGAACACACCTATCCAGGACACGGTTGCCGAATTCCAGTTATTGACCTTGAATCAATCGGCCGAATATGGCAATAGCGCCGGCTCGATCACCAACCTGGTACAGAAGACGGGCACAAATGCGCTCCATGGGAGCTTGTGGGAGTTTCTGCGCAACGACAAGCTTGATGCCAACACCTACTTCGCGAGCCAGAAGGGCTACACGAGACCGCCGTTGCACTTCAACCAATTTGGCGGGACTGTCGGCGGTCCTATCGTTAAGGACAAGCTCTTTTTCTTTGGCTCCTATCAGGGAGACCGGTTCAAGACTTCCACGCTTCCCTCACCGACTGTTGCCGAGGGGCCTGAGTTCCGCCAAGCCGTCATCAACGCGGCCGGATTGGGGTCAGGCGGCCAACAGTCAGTAGGGCAGCTGCTCTACAGTCAATTTGCGCCGGCTGTTCAAGGAACGCCATTCCTTACGGTAAATGATTATCTGAATGGCTTCTACAGCGGCACCGGCTTCGGTTCGGTCCCGGAATTCGAAGATCCCTCCCAATACGGCGATCCAAACATCGCCAACCGCATGACCACCCTCTTCAACGCTATTCAGGCCATGCCACTTGGGCTGGACACGCCCATGCTTTATCAGACAATTAACATCCAGAAAACAAACAATCTGGGAAATCTCTTTGACGGGAATGAGGCGTCGGGAAGAATTGATTGGAATGCGAGAAATAACGACCGCGTGTTTGCGCAATTCAACTGGTCACGTCAAAACACTCTGACGCCGGCCACCAATAGCCGGGGCTTTACCAACCCCACGCGATTCATCTCGCCCAATGGCCAACTGAATTGGACGCATACTTTTGGCCCTCATGTGATTAATGAGGCACGCGCCGGCTACTCTGGTAGCTATTCGAAGTATATTCCGTCCGTTCCTGGGGTACCCTCTATTTACATCGGGGACTATGCTGGAACTATGGGATTTGGTTCCTACAATGGTTACCCGCAGTTCTTCAAGGAGCACATTTACAACTACGCGGACATGGTCTCGATTAATCATGGATCCCACAGCATCAAAATCGGTGGGGAAGTGCGGCGTAACATCGAGAATTCAGAGTTCAATGTAGCGCGCCCGTCCTATTACTTTTACGATCCATTTTTCTTTGCAGTCGATGCTCCTTACGGCATGGCTGCCGGCGTTGATCCCGGCTTCGTATCCAAATCGCGGGCCCAGTTGGCAACCAATAAACGGCATTGGCGGAACGTGGAACTCGGCGCGTTTGTGCAGGATGACTGGAAGGTCACGCGTAAGCTGACGCTGAACCTTGGCCTTCGCTACGACCTTTTCCAGCGTCATCACGAAAATTCGGGGCTGGCGACCACGTTTATTCTCGGGCCTGGCCGAAATCTGATTGACAACATTACGACTGGCGCTGGACAGATTCATGATGCCAACGCGCCGGTAGGTTCTGCGGCATGTCCATCCGGAGTATTGGGTCCGGATGGGGTACACACCATTGACCAGTTATCGATTCTCGCGGGTACCTGTGGTCCAGGGGGATTCGCCCCCTCGTCGAGTCTTGGGGCGGGAGATCACAATAACTTGGGACCGAAATTAGGCTTTGCCTACGATGTATATGGCAATGGCAAAACAGCCCTGCGCGGCGGTTTTGGCGTCTCCTATGAAGGAACTTTGTATAATCCCCTGTCGAACTCACGCTGGAATCCCCCCTATTACTCCTTCAACCAGATCGTGGATGACGGTTCACTCGGCGTGGGAGTGGTTGGCACTGGGACTGGATGCGGAACTGCGGCAGGTTGCGCGCTCTACTATGGCCCGCAGCCTGTTCTCGGGTCAGGTGGCTACTCTAATGCGCCACCCAGCTTCACAGGGCCACCCGGACCAAATAATTTCCAGGGAACAGACACCACATACACAGCCGTTGGGAATATCATGGGCTGGAATCCAAGCAGCCCGGATCGAGCTAACCTCACAGGTATTATCTTCAAGAAGGGGGTTAGAGATCCCTATGTCTACAACTATTATTTGGGTGTACAACACGAACTTGTCCCCCGCCTGGCCTTTGAGGTGAACTATGTCGGAACCGTAGCTCACAAACTATTCCGCGCGCAGCAGGTGAACCGCATTCCCGGTGGATCTCTCTGTTTCGCTGGTTACGGCAGCTGTAGCTCAACCGATGCCGGCGTAAGCCTGGTGAACGGAGTGCCGTGTGCTACTGATCGTTTTGGCCGCCTTCTCTGCAGCCAGAAGGACTCTGCGGGCGCAACCAATACTACCGGACGGCTAAATCCGAACTATGGTCGCCTGCGCGTGTGGGAAAACGTCAATAACTCTATCTACAACTCATTGCAACTTTCGGTGACCAAGCAGATGAGCCACGGAAACCAGTTCGCGTTCCACTACACGTGGGGACATGCCATTGACAACGGCTCTACGTGGCACAGCGGAGCGACGAGCTCGAATCATGAGGGGGCAGGTGAAGGCTATAGCAGCGATCAGACGATGCCGCAGTTGGACCGTGGCAACTCCATCTTCGACATTCGTCACACAATGAGCTTTAACTACGTTGTGGAACTGCCCTTCTTCCGAAACCGTGGCGGGGTGATACAAGGGGTTCTGGGTGGATGGCAGCTCAACGGGACCGTTTCGTATCATACGGGTGCGCATTGGGAGCCGTTCTGCCACGGCTCTCGTAGCAGCTGTGACTTCAACAAGGATTTTGAAGCGAACGATCGGCCGAATTCCACGATCGCTAACTTCAGCGGGGCCAATCACGATATGTGGGCGAATGGGTGGGGCGGCGATTTCTGCTACAACAAGGATCCGCTCGTCAGCAATAACTGCGTATTCGAGAGGCCTATGCCAGGAAACACCGGAACCCTTGGTCGTAACACCTTCACCGGGCCAGGGTTCATGGCATGGAACCCATCGCTGTTCAAGAACTTCAAGATCACAGAGGCCACTAAGCTTGAGTTTCGAGCGGAAAGCTTCAACGTCTTGAATCACACGAATTTCAAGCTGCCCGGCGCTGAAAGTCAGTATCACGACAGCATTCGAGATACGACTTTTGGACAGGCCGGCGGCACATTCAACGCACGTAACCTGCAGTTGGGGGTGAAGCTGAGCTTCTAGCCTGAAGGAAGCTACGCCGGGACCAGTTGCATCAGACTGGTTCCGGCTTATTCTTTCTAGAGGTGCTCTGATGCATCAGTCCGCTTCTTTCCGCGCACTTCGCCTTTTCAGCTATCGCTTACTGCCTCCATTTCTGTCCCTGCTGCTGTGCGCGATCCTCCAGGCGCAACAGGTAAGCAATACGGCGACACTCATCGGTCAGTTGCGGGTTACGCGGATGGGCTCCCCTCCCATGCGCGTGTTGGTGAAGCTTCAACGAAGTGGCGTCCAGGTGGGAGAAACCTATAGCGACGCGGAAGGAAAGTTTTCTTTTGATGACCTTCCCGCTAACCTATATCACCTGTTCGTGCGCCAGGAGGGTTATCGTCCCATCGAAATGGCGATCCCCATTAATCCTGCCACTCAACACATTGCTTACTTACAGCTTGAACTAATTCCCGAAGATAAACCAGTGCAGCCGGCGCAGTCCATGATTAAAGGCAGTAATCCCTCAATGGTAGATGAGGCTGCACTCGGAGATAGTTATCCCAAAGAAGCAAAGAAGCAGTACGAAAAGGGAACTAAAGCGCAACGGGAGGGCAAGCACAAGGAAGCGATGGAGCACTACCAAAAGGCGCTGGCGCTGGCTCCGGGAATGTATTTCGCTCGGAATAATCTAGGGTCGCTCTATTTGGAAAGTCGGAAGTTCGACGAGGCAGAAACGGAATTCAGAAGAGTTATCGCGGAAAACCAGGCAGATGCGAATGCGTACTTCAACCTCGGCAACGTGTACCTCATAACCAATCGCCCGGACGAGTCGGGGAATTCCATCCAGGAAGGCTTGAAACGTCAGCCGCACTCAGGATTTGGACAATTCCTGATGGGATCGCTCCTGATGAAGAGAGGTAATACTCGCGAAGCTGAACAGCAGTTTCGTGCTGCCTTGAATGATGATCCCGGCTTGGCTAATGCCCATCTGGCCTTGGTGAACTTGTACATGCGGCAAAATCGAAGGGAGGACGCTGTCGCAGAATTATCGCTGTTCCTAAAGCACTCTCCAGAGAGCAATTTTGCGCCTCAGGCCCATGACTTACTGCGTAAGCTGCAATCCAATTCCCTCCCAAAATGATCACTGAGCTTTGGCAGGCTCAAACTGGCATAGGTCAGCCTGCAGCTTGCACGCGGCTTCATATTGCGCGTGGGCGGCCTGGGGCCGATTCAGCTTTGCGTATACGTAAGATAGGTTTAAATGCGCCTCGGCGAAGTTGGGCTCTTGATCCAGGGCTTTGGTGTAGGCCTTCACCGCATCCCGGTAGCGGTCGGTTCGGCTGTAAGCAATCCCCAGGAAATTGTATAAGCGCGCGTGAGCTAGTCCAAGAGCCGCCGCCTGTTCTAAATGACTGGCCGCCTCACCGAAGCGTCCCTTCTGGAGCAGAATGATCCCTAAATCGCGATGCGCCATGGCGAAACCCGGTTGAATTTCGAGGGTTTTCTGAAAATCGACCATCGCGCCGTCAGGGTCGGCCTTGATACTTATCCAGCCTTTTTGATACCAGGCCCTGAGGTTCTTGGGATTAGCCTGCAGAGCTTTTTGAACCCACTGAAGCGCCTCGTCGTCCTTGCCTTGTTGATGGAATGCTCGCGCCAACGCGGTCATGGCTTGATCAAAATTGGGATTGAGATTCAGACTGCGTTCCAGCGATTCCTGTGCGACTTTCCAATCGGAAGCTTTGAGGGCAGCTTCCCCAAGCAAGAAGGGAATCAGGTACATCCCAGGATTGCGTTCCTGCACCTGAAGCAACAGCGCCCGCTCACGATCGAGGTCTCCGAGCTTGCCGGCGTCCACGGCATCCAGCAGCGTGTTAAAGTCCCATACCTTGTCTTTTGGATCGGCGAGACCGCCAGCCAGCGCTTCTGCTGATACCGGCGACCGGTAAGCCATGTAGCCTAACGCTCGCAGCTTCTCTGTAGCTTCCGCACTTAGCTGTGAGCTGCCATTCGCGGGCTCCTTGAATGCGTAGCGGCGCACGCGCTCCTTGAGCTTGCTTTCTAGAACGGCCGCCACGGCAGGCTGCTCGGCAATCACATTGCTCGTCTGGCCGGGATCCTTCCGCAGATCGTAGAGCTCAGGTTTTGGCGCCTCGATGTATTGAAAGGCATCGTTGTTTACACTCCTAAGTGGGCTCCAGCCGAATGAACTGAAGGAATAGAAGCTCTCGCTATAGATTTCATGGGAATCAGGATCCGGATTCCCCGCAAATAAACTGTCCGTCTCGAACTGCTTTTCGATAGGATCGTGCCGCCTGACAGAGTCAAGGATGGTAGGGGCAATCGCCATGATTTGCACCGGAACGGAGACATGGCGCGGGCGCAAACCGCTCGCCAGCGCTGGTTTCACAATTAGCGGTACGTGTAGTGTCGAATGATAGACAAAGAAGCCGTGCTCTTTCTCGCCGTGCTCGCCCAGCGATTCCCCGTGATCGCTGGCCAGAATGATAAGCATGCGATTGTAGAGGCCACGCTGTTTGAGATAGGTGACGATCCGGGCCAATTGGCTATCACAATAGGCGATCTCGCCGTCGTAAGCCGACTCGGCAAAACGAGAGCGGAAGGGTTCAGGTGGATCGTAGCCGCTGTGGGGATCGTATAAATGCAACCAGAGGAAGAAGGGCTTGCTACGAGGCTGGCGCAACCAGCGTAAAGCTTCCTCTACACTCGCCCCGGCTTTACGTTCGACCAGGCCAGGATCGTTTTCGAGGAAGCTGTTGCCTTTGAACACGTCGTAGTAGAAGTCGAACCCGCGATTCAGGCCCCAGCTTCGATCCAACACGTACGAGCTTACAACCGCCCCAGTCTCGTAACGGTTGGCTTTGAGAGCTTGGGCGATGCTGCGGACGTCTGGCCTTAAGGGTTGCCCGGTAAAGTCCTGAACGCCGTTATAAAACGGATAAGTGCCGGTCAGCAGGCTGGTATGGCTCGCAAGGGTGAGAGGGACCTGGGAATAAGCGCGCTCGAAGAGAATACCATCGCGCGCCAAGGCGTCCATCGTGGGAGTTTCTGCCTTTTTTGCTCCATATGCTCCGATGCGATCCGCACGCAGCGTATCGATGGTGATAAGCAGCACGTCGAGTTCTGACGCCTTCGCCGCGGCGCGTCTCCCTGGAGTTTGGGTCGAGGCGCTGCAAACCGCGCATAGGGCGAGTAGGATAGTGAGGCGCGCCACGAAATGCATCACCGCAACTCCTGCGCTTTTTGCATCTCCTGACCGGCTTCCACGTAATTGCCGGTGGCGCGCAACGCGCCGGCCAATGCCTCGTGGATACGTGGATCCCTGGGCGCCAGTCGGGCTGCGGTGCGCAGTTCCTTGAGACCTTCATCCAGTTTGCCCTGGAAGACCAACATCTCGCCCAGAGCCTTGTAACCGGGAGCGAAGTCGGGGTAAATGGTCACGGATTTTCTAAAAGCTTCCGTGCTCTCCCCATACATGTTCTTGTGCAGGTAGGTAGCGCCTAAATCGAAAGCGGCAGTGAAATTCGTGGGGTCCAGTTCCAGGGTCCGTGTCAGGTACTTGATTGCCTCCTCATCGTTTCCAAGGGCGGCTTGTGCCAGTCCCAAGTTGAAGTTCGCCAGCATGTAGTTGGGACTGAGCTGGAGCGCCTTCGTGAACTCGGTAATGGCGTTAGCAAAGGCCTTCGTCCGGTAATAATTCAACCCGAGAAGATAATGGATGGGAACGGAGTTTTCCTCAGTCTCCAGCGTGGATTTCAGCTTCTCGATCGACTGCTGAAAACGGCCACGCTGGCTGTCATCAATGGCTTCAGTAACCACCTCGTACACGTGAATGCGATCCTTTGGATCCGCGAGTTTGGGATCGCTGACGAGCGAGACCTGGCCTGCTGCGAACGCTGTGTATCCCAGCGCCTGTAACCGTTGTGCAAGTTCCGGGTCTAACGTGGATTTCTGCGCCATCTCGTGCTCAGGAGAATTTTTTTGGATGACACTGGTGAGCTGCCCCTGGAGCTCGGCGCTGACCGCCTGCTTTTCCGCATACAAATTCTGGAGTTCGTGCGGATCTTTCGAAGTGTCATACAGCTCGGGCTTGGGACCAGAGATGAAGTGATAGTTGCGCAACTGCAGGCCGCGCAGTTCGCTCCAGTTAAAATGGATACGGGGCAGAAACGTCTCGGAATACAAGGAGCTGCCCCTCAGCTCGCCCCCGTGCAGCAGCGCCCCCGTCAGATCTTCCCCCTGAATTTTGGGAGGAACGGGGACATTCAGCGAGCCGAACACGGTAGGCATAAGGTCCACAAGGCTGACCTGCGCTGAGATGATTTTTCCGGGAATTTTTGTGCCCAGCACCGGCTTAATGATCAGTGGGACGTGCAGGGTTGAATTGTAGATAAAAAAGCCGTGAGTCCTCTCGCCGTGTTCACCCAGGCCTTCTCCGTGGTCGCCCGCGAGCACTACCAGCGTGCGGTTATACAAAGCGTGCTGCTTCAAGTATTCCAGCAGCCTTCCTAGTTGGCTGTCGGCGAAGGCAATCTCACCGTCGTACAAATTGGCCTTGTATTTCTCATTGAATGGCGCCGGAGGTTTATAAGGATGATGAGGATCGTACAAGTGGACCCAGAGAAAGAAAGGCTTGTTTCTTGGCTTTGCTAACCATGCTAGGGCCTCGTCAGCAACATGGTTAGCGGATCTCTCCATTAAGTCGAGATTGGTTTCCGCCAGGCGGCTGAAATCGAAGTGGTCGTAATAAAAATCAAAGCCCTGGTTCAGGCCGAAGCGCCTGTCCAGCACCGCGGCAGCAATCACCGCACCGGTATCGTATCCGCGAGCGCGCAGCACCGTAGCTAGCGTGGGTTGTGAGGCGCTCAAGATGTTCCCGCTGAAATCATGCATGCCGCTCATCATTGGGTAGGTACCCGTGAGCATTACCGCATGTGAAGGAAGAGTGATGGGAATCGGTGTATACGCCTGAGCGAAGCGGATGCCGTCCGTTGCCAAGGAATCGATATTCGGCGTCTGAATTTGCTCGTACCCATAGCAGCGCAAGTGGTCAGGACGCAGCGTATCAATGGTAACAAGCAGCAGGTTCGGAAGGTGGGCCGGCGGAGTTGATTTTTTGGCTTGTCTCTGACTAGCGTATGAGCCCGTTGGAAGCAAGAAGAGCAAGAGGAGGATAGCAGCTGGCTGACGCAGGGATTCCGGCATAGAGTCTACGAGGAGATCACTCAAAAAGAACAGTTCTGAAATTATAAACTTCCGACTGAGGTCTCCGAAAAAAAAAGAGGGGGCCTATATTGGGCATCGCGCGACCAGCTCTCCCGTGCCATAATGCCTCGATCTGCTAGATTGAAGGAGTTGCAGTTTATGCGTCGCTTCCTTTTCCCGTTCCCGTGCCTTTCGGAGATTCTATTGTGATTATGCTAGGCTGAACTCGATGAGACCCTGCCGCCGCACACTCATCTTTTGCCTCTTCATCGCAGGCATAGCGGCAGGAGAAGCACGGCCGGCTAAACGCTCCCCTGACATTTTTTTAATAACTATCGACACCTTGCGGGCAGACCACGTGCACTGCTACGGCTATGAAAAAATTCAGACTCCAGCCTTGGATGAGCTCGCCGCAAATGGCGCCCGGTTCTCGCAAGCCTTCACGCCTAGCCCTATCACCAATACTTCTCACGCAACCATTTTGACCGGTCTACTGCCAAGCTCGCACGGCGTTACGGATTTCGGCGTTCCTCTTTCGCCGTCTCTCCCCACTTGGGCTGAACTGCTCAAGCAGCGGGGATATCACACTTCCGCCTTTATCGGCGCAGTGATTCTTGATAGCAAGTCTCTCGCACCTGGCCTTGACCGCGGATTTGATTTCTATGACAACTTTCCCGAGCATGCCCAAAGCAAATCGCGATGGGAACGCGTCGAGCGACGTGGAATGAATGTTATCGGACGCGCCGAGAAGTGGTTGGCCGCCCACCCCGCGGGCCCACATTTTGTCTGGATCCATCTCTATGATCCGCACGATCCCTATGAGCCACCGCCACCCTATTCGGAAATCTACAAAGATCGTTTGTATGACGGCGAGATCGCCTACGCGGATTCGGTGCTGGCGAGTTTTCTAGCTTACCTGAAGAGGCAAGGACAGTACCAAAACGCAATCGTGATCGTAGTCGGGGACCATGGCGAGGGTTTGGGCGACCATGGCGAGGAGACTCATGGAATTTTCCTCTACGACTCCACCACGCATGTACCGCTGATCATGAAATTGCCGCGCAACCGCGACTCGGGCAGGATGATTGATGCTCAAGTACGCACTACCGATATCCTTCCGACGGTAACGGATTTGCTCGGTATCCCGCCGCCAGCTAGATTGGACGGCGAATCCCTGATGCCTTATTTCCGCGCAGGGCAGAAGACCGAGCTTGTCGTGTTTGGCGAGACTGCCTATCCCCTGCGCTTTGGCTGGGCCCCTTTACGCTCGGTGCGATCGCAGGGATTAAAATTCATCGAGGCGCCTCGCCCCGAGCTTTACAACCTGCAAAGCGATCCCGGTGAATCGAAAAACTTCTATGTTCCGTGGGACGCTACCGTCCAGAAGTTCCGATCCCTGCTGGTGGATTTGAAAACCAGGGCGCCACTACCCCTGTCTTCCTCAGCGACGGTGACTAAGGGAACGGTCGATGAACTTAATGCTCTTGGTTATCTCGGCCCGGCGGACGTGGGGAGCTCGACCAATGTTCCCGAACCCTCACTCTTGCCGGACCCCAAGGACAAGATTCAGGAGCAAAACCTACTGCACACCGCCATGATGGCCGCGGAAGATAATCGCCCAAACGAAGCTCGCAGCGCCTTCGACAAAGTTCTGCAGCTCGATCCAAAATCTCCCACCGCGCTGCGCGAACTGGGCGAACTGGAATTGAAGGCAGGGGATTATGCAAACGC
The DNA here is from genome assembly GCA_038254805.1 of Terriglobales bacterium. Lineage (GTDB taxonomy): Bacteria > Acidobacteriota > Terriglobia > Terriglobales > Acidobacteriaceae > Gp1-AA145. Next base: position 28,504 of record JBBSFW010000028.1, on the reverse strand, counting down.
CGCCGAGCATCTGAAGGCGGCACGCCAAATCCGCCCCAACGATGCGGCCGCCGCATCTTTTGAAGGGCAGGCTCGGGAAAAGACCGGCGATTTCCATGGGGCACGCGATGCCTTGGAAGCCAGTCTGCATTTTGTGCCGGGGCAGCTATCCGCGCGCGTCCTGCTCGGTCAGGTGTATATGGAATTGCAGGATAATAAAGCTGCTGATGACCAGTTTGAAGCCGCGCTGGTATTGGACCCTACTAACCTGCAGTCTCAACTGGGATTGGCGCGGACCCAGCTCGTCGAAGGAAATTCGGCGGCCGCGCTGGACCGGCTCAGACCGCTATCGAGTTCGCATCCGAAGGATCCGGAAATCTTCGACTTACTCGCCCGGGTTTACAAAAGCCTCTGCAGATCCAGCGAAGCACAGCAAGCAGAAGCTCGCGCCAGGTTGCTACGCGCAAGCAAAAAGCCAACCCCCTGAGGCCCAAATTACTGGGTCTGCGCACTTTGCGCGACCTTGTTTTCTCCCGCTTCAAAAATCTCAGTGAGCACGTGACCGCGCATCGGGCTCGTTTGAGCGATGCCATAGATATGCAGGATGGTAGGCGCGATGTCATACACGGAGGCCTCAAATCCCATCAAACGCAGATCCCGTTTGATTCCCGGGCCCATGGCAAAGAAGGACCCCGGGACGTCATCACCGTCGGCAAAGTCATGTTTGGCGATGACCGGCGTTGTCTTTTCGTGATCCATATGCGCATGCGGGTTGCTGTCTTCAAACTCGCGCAACGGCTTGATTCCGTGATCGGAAACTATAAAAAGATAAGTGTTGTCGTCAATATTCTGCATGATGTTTCCCAGTACCTTGTCGAAAGCGACGTACTGGCTGGGAAAAGCATCCGTGCGCACCGCATTAATTTTCGGATTGTAGCCCGCGTTGTACGGCGCAATCGGATACAACCAATGGCCAGTGCGGTCCTCGCAGGACTGCACCATCCAGGTGAAATCCGTGGGGTGATTTTTCAACAGGTAACCGAACAGCCTCGTCTGCTGCTCGCGAATTACATCTACCTTCTTCAGCCACGAATCGATCACTTCGGCCTCATGCCCTTTCAATTGCTCCGCCGAAGGCATGCGCTCGCAGTCGATGTAGTAATCGCCCACGTTCTTCAACAAATCTGCTTTCAAACTGGCCGGATAAACTGCATCGCCGCCTTCCACCTCAGAAAGTTTGGGCGCGCAAAGCACACCATCTTCGCAATTCTTGCCGCGGGTCAACATGCCGCTAATCATGTATCCATTGACGGGCATGACCGGGAAGGTTGCCGGAACGTTTGCCATGCCCACGCTAACGCCATTCTTGGAAAGAATCGACCAGATTGGTTCCTGCTTTAGCATGTTCGTGTTCGCGGTGATTCCGCCGACCAGGAATCCGGTCACACCATGCTCTTCGGGCTTGGTGCTAGTGAACATGGTCGAATAGACGCGAGGGCAATTGGGGGCATTCACCGTCCGGAGCTTGCCATAGGCGCCCCTCTTAATGACTCTGGAGAGGTTCGGCATTTCGCCTTTCAGAAGCAGTGGGCGAATGACATCTAACTCCATACCATTGACGCCAATCACTACAACGTGAGGCTTGGGTTTCAATGTGCTCTGGCCTTGACCAAACAGCGACGGGGCAAGAAATAAGACTAAGACAAAGATGGACAACCTGCGAGAAATCATGGAAAACTCCACTCTAGGAGGCATTATACCGCACACCGAGACACGCGACTGCATCGCCGCGACCAAACCCTTTGCGAACGTGAGAGCCTCGTCCTTGGCGCGTCAGTAACGACCTCCCTGGAAGAAATCCCAGGGCCCATCGATCTGGATATGCCGGGAAATCTTATTGGCGTACCTTATATCCTGAACCTCGCAAAGCTTTCCCCGGACGTTCCCCGGTGATCTTCCCATCCAGCAAGACTGGCTTGCCATTGACGAAAACATCCTTCACTCCTACTGAATAATGAAGCGGGTCGGTGTAGGTGGCAACGTCTTTTATGGCCGCAGGATCGAAGAGCGCAACGTCGGCCATCATTCCCGGCCGCAACACTCCACGGTCCCTAATCCCGACGCGGCTCGCGGCTTGCGACGTCATCTTGCGAACCGCTTCCTCCAATCGCATGGTGTGCTGGGACCGCACGTACTCCGCCAGCACCCGGGGAAATGTGCCGAACGCCCTCGGGTGTGCCCTGGTCGTGCTCAGCGGTCCATCTTCAGCCTGCGCCGGCGAATCCGAACCGTAGGTCACCAGGGGACTCGAAACCGCGGCGCGAACATCTGCCTCCTGCATGATCGCAATCACAACCTGACTGTTGCCGCGGTCGGCAGTTGCAATGTCCATGGCCGCGTCTTTTGGATTCTTGCCCATCTGGCGGGCAATCTCGTCGAAGTTCATGCCTTCGTACTTGCGCAGCTCAGGATTCACCACCTGAATTAACGTCACGCCCCCACCGCCGCCAGAGCCGCGCCACTCGTTTTCCCAGGTAGTGCTGGGCTGGTCCATTTCCTTCTGCGCGCGGGCACGCTGGGCAGGATCCTTTAACCGCTCCAGCATCTTTTCGGTTCCACCTTCCGATATCCAACTGGGGAAACATGCGACCAGGCCATTCGAGGCGCGAGTATAGGGATACACACTGGCCGCGACATCGACGCCACGCGCCCGCGCCGCTTCCATTCTGCTTAGGACCTCGGGCATTTTGCCCCAGTTCTCGTTGTACGCCGTCTTCAGGTGCCAGATGGTGGTAGAAATGCCGGCACGCTGGGCGATTGCAAATACCTCGTCCAAAGACGGAAAAATCCGGTCAGATTCCGAGCGTTGATGCGTGAAGTAAACTCCGCCATAGCTCCGCGCAACTTTGGCCAATTCAACCAGTTCGTCCGTGGATGCAAACGTGTCAGGCACGTATTCAAGCGCAGAGCTCAAACCGAATGCACCCTGTTGCATGGCTTCAGACACCACCTGCCGCATCTGTTCAAGTTCCTCAGGTGTGGCAGGACGGTTGTCTTTTCCCATCACGTAGGTGCGGATGCCGCCGGCGCCTACAAACGTGCCTAAATTAATCGCGGGCTTTTGGCGATCAAAACGCCGCAGATACTCATCGAGCGTGCGCCAGTCGAGCGTGACATGGTACTTTTTCGCGCTATCCTGTAGGTCTTCGAGCAGCCGGTCATTGAGCGGCGCAATGGAGGCGCCTTCGCCGGTAATCTCGGTAGTTACGCCTTGGGTGACCTTGCTGGCAGCGCGGTTATCGACAAGCACATTGAATTCCGATTGGCCTTGAACGTCGATAAATCCCGGCGTTGCCACCAGACCAGCGGCGTCAATGCGCTGCTTGGCGGTCGCCTTATGCAGATCGCCAATGGCAGCGATACGATCGCTGTTAATCCCAATATCCGCCACGAACCACGGAGCGCCGGTACCATCGACGACCCGCGCTCCGGAGATGATGAAATCGTATTGCGGCTGCTGTGCGTTCATCGCCGCCGGTACCAGCAACGTGACCAGCGCGGTGAAAGAGAAAAGTTTGTGCTTGATAAGCATGAGCATCGCCAAACCAACTTCCAAAACTGGAGTGCAGGGATAATACACTGACAGTACAAATAGGGTCTCGCGAAGCGCGGGCCGCTCGGTCATGGGGCCGCCATTGCGGCGGGTATCACCCTCCCGGATTCGCAGGCGCGGCTGAAGCGTCTCGAGCGTCGAACATACGTCATCCAGCACGGAAATCCTAAAGTAACGAAACCCTAAAGTGATGTCATTCCGAACGCGCCCTCCGAAGGAGGGCGGGAGAGGAACCCGACGTCGGTTCGCGCATACTATGCGGTCGCCAGTTTTAAACCGTGCCGCTGATACGGCCGGCATGCCGCTTCCATATGGACTCGACCTGAACGCGGCAGAAAAGCTGCTATAGGTTGAGACGTCGTAACCGACGCTATCTCAACAAGGCTTGGCAACGCCAAAGCCGCGAGAGATGGCTTCGGACATGAAGCTCCGCCACTTCGTCCCCGCTCGTGCCGGTCAACGTAAAGTTCCAAAGTGGGGCACAATTTCCCTTTGGATTTGGTATTCTGGAATTAGGATAAGAAATAAAGCGCGGCCATTAGCCGCGCTTTTCCTTTTTTGGGGAATCGGGGTTTTTCGATTTGCCTCGCTTGGACAGGGCGTTCTTGTCTGCGGGCTGCATGGATGGCGCCAGCTGACGTTGGGTCCCCGCATGTCGCCCGGCGGTTCGTATCAGGGCACCGCCTTCAGGCGTGCCAAACGGACGCTGGAAACCTGCGCCTTTAGGCGCTACGTACCGCAGCTGAAAACCTCCGTCTTGGCGGGAGCATTTCAGTCCGCGGGCTGCATGGGTGGCGCCAGCTGACGTTGGGCCCTCCCGCCCTCCTGCGGAGGGCGTGCTGGGGATGACATCGCGATTGCTGAAGCGGTGAGTTGGACTTCGAGAAGCGGGGTACACAATCAACCACCAGATCCTTCGACTGCGTAAACCGATTCGCAAGCGAATCGCCTTCCTCCGCTCAGGATGACAGGCTAACGGGGGTAACCGAGTCTGCATAGTCCGCTCAGGATGACAGGTTAGTAGGTGCGAGTCTGCGCAGCCTGCTCAGGATGACAGGCGGGTCAGAGGAGCCGGATGACATCGCGTTGGTTGCAGCTACGGGGAACCCGAGTGGCCCACTTTCGCCTGCGCTATACTTGAGCGTGATGGCCGCGCGAGAAGAAGAGAAGACATTCTACCTGGAGACTTTTGGCTGCCAGATGAACGCGCACGACTCGGAAAAGGTTGTGGGCACGCTGCTCTCGCAGGGATACCGCCGGGTCCCGACCGTCGAGGAAGCCGGGTTGGTGCTCTACAACACCTGCTCCATCCGGGATAAAGCGGAACAGAAAGTTTTCCATCGTCTGGCCGATTACAAGAAGATGGCAAAGCAGGGCAAGAAATTCGGAGTGCTGGGGTGTGTGGCCCAGCAGGAAGGCAACCGGATTTTTGAAAAAGCCCCACACGTTTCGCTGGTGGCGGGATCGGCGTCGTATCGCAATCTGCCGCAAATGCTCATCCAGATTGAGGCAGGGAACTGCCGCGTAACCGGGCTCGACGACCGCGAAACCGACGAGTGTTTTGAAACCGAATTCACCGCGCGCACCAATCCGCATCGCGGCTATATCACCATCATTGAAGGATGCGACAAGTTCTGTGCCTACTGCGTAGTACCGTTCACGCGGGGCAGGGAACGCAGCCGGAGATCGCATTCGGTGCTGGCCGAAGCCCGGCAGATGGCCGACCTCGGCTACACGGAAATCCAGTTGCTTGGGCAAAATGTGAATTCGTATCATGATCCGGCAGGAAAAAACACTTTCGCGGAACTGCTGGCTGCGGTTGGCGAGCTCCCCGGAATCCGCCGCGTGCGTTTCACAACTTCTCATCCGCGAGATTTTGGGAAAGATATTGTTGAGGCCATTGACGCCGTCCCCACGCTCTGTGATCACGTGCATCTGCCGGTGCAGAGCGGATCCACGCGCATGCTTGACGCCATGCAGCGCCTGTACACGCGCGAGCAGTACATGGAGCGCATTTCCTGGATGAAGTCGGCGCGCCGCGATATTTCCATCACCAGCGATATCATCGTCGGCTTCCCCGGAGAGACCGAGGAGGATTTCCAGCAGACGCTGGCATTGCTGGATGAGGTCGAATACGATGCGGTCTTCGCCTTCAAGTATTCTCCGCGGCCAAACACTCCGTCGCTGGCCATGGACGATGTCATAGGCGACGAGGAGAAATCGCGCCGCCTGGCTGTGCTGCTGGAGCGGCAGCGCCAGATTCAGCAGGTCAGGAACCGGAAACACGTTGGCGAGCAGCTTGAAGTAATGGTGGAAGGGAAGAACGAGGCGCGCGGGCAGTGGATTGGCCGCACCTCCCAGAACAAGCCTCTGAACTTCACCGCCGAAGGCAGCTTGCAGCCGGGCAGCTACGTCCCGGTGCGGGTTACCACCGCTTTTGCGAACAGCCTGGTTGGCGAGATGGCGATTTGAGCAAGTGTTACAACGGTTGAGGAGTGGCAATGGAAGTTGAGATGAAAATCCGCGGACTTTTGCTGGATCCGGTGACGAACACACCCATTGTGATCCTCAAAGACTCGGGCAGCGACAGCGTGCTGCCGATCTGGGTAGGGATTTATGAAGCCAACGCTATCGCCCTGGAGATAGAGAAGGTCAGCACGCCGCGCCCCATGACCCATGACCTGATCAAAAATGTACTGGTCGGATTGGACGCGCACGTGCACAAAGTCGTGGTGACGGAATTGCGCGAGGACACATTTTTTGCGGTGATCTGGATGGAACGCGAAGGGCGGATCATCAGCGTGGATTCGCGGCCTTCGGATGCATTGGCGCTGGCCCTGCGCGTCGATTGCCCGATCTTCGTCGAAGATGAGGTATTGAAGACTTCCAAGCAGTCCGCCGGCACCTCTGACCGCGTCACCAGCGACGAGCTGCGGAAGTGGCTGGAAGGTCTGAACGACGAGGACCTGGGCCGCTACAAAATGTGAATCAACCGCATCTGCATCGACCATTTGGGGCCGGACGCCCCGGTGGGGGGGTTGACAATAATCGCGCCAAAATAATGCTTAACCGTGGCAGGGCGGTTCTTTACTTAAAGGGATTCCAGATGGTAAGCCGTTCCTCTACAATCTGCAGGTGCTGCAGTTCTTCTGAGTAAAGCGTCGCGCATCCGGCTTCCAGGGCTGAGGCGGCGATCAGCGAATCATAGATTTCGTAGCCGTACTTTTTGCCAATGCGCAACGCCGATTGGTGTGTCTCAATGCCGATGGGCGCCGGGGCGGGGCAGAGCGCCCGGATCGCGTCCAGCGCTTCCGTCGTTTCGCTCCATGACATGTGAAACTTGCGGCGAGCGACGGAGGCGAACTCGTTCAAGACCTGCACACTGACTACGCCACCCGCCGCCAATAACGCTTCGGCCTTCGCGCTGCGCTGATCATTCTGTGCAATGGCATAGATGAACACGTTAGTGTCGAAGAAAACTTTACCGGGCATTCGCCTCGCCCCGGTCAAAGACAAATCCAGCGGGGAGGGGACGGCGCAGTTTCCTCAACCGGTCCAGGGCTCGTTGTCGGCTCTGATCGCGCCCGACTTCGAAGACCCGTGCGCCGAGGATGCGGATTTCAATCTGGTCGCCCTCTTTGAGATCGAGCGCGTCGACGACGGCCGCAGGCAAACGCAAGGCCAGACTGTTGCCCCATTTAGAGACTTGCATATATCGCTCCGGTTGATCTACATAGTAAATGTATATCTGTAGCAGCGAAAAGGCAAGCGAGGCGGGTGGCCGAATGCTGGAGTCGAAGCAACAAGTGCTGATTTAACATAATACTTGTTATCGGACATTACGACCGAGGGTACAATGCCGCTCAGGACGCGGCGGTTAGTGTGCAGCCCGGATTCGTTGCCCCTCGTCCCAGTTGTAGTCCGGGTTGGCATGAGTAGGGCCGACTTTCCGCAAAGCTTCGTTCTGCGGGGCTGCGCTCTCCAGGGCGTCATTTTGCAGAGCGTGGGACTGGTTAAATTGCAGGTTTTCAAGCAATTCTTTTACGGTAAATGGCCGCGAAGCGCGGAGAGACACGCTCAATAGTCTCCTGGGGTCAGGGTTGGCGGACAAAGAATATTCGCCTCCAGCGAATAGCATCGAGGAGAAAGCCTGGAAATCAGCATTGAGCGTCTGGCGGGTGGCCTCGGAATTGGGGGCGAGCAGGCGATCATTTATGGTGATCTCGATATCCTGACCGTTAAAGTGAAACTTTCCATCTAGCCTGGTATCTTCTTGCAAACGGGAGCAGGCGCTGAGGGCTGCGAGCACGGATTGCCGCAGCCGCTCGGAATTGCTGCCTTCGACCACGTCTTTGCGGTTGTAGCGGACACCCAGGCGGTCATCTGTGTTGTCGATGCTGTAATCGGCCTGGTGGCCGATCAGGATGACTCCCGGCCCACCGTGGACATGGCGGTAATCGGCAACGTCCAGCAGCAATTCGTCGCAGACCTGATCCTGAATCCAGCTATGAAATACGGCGACCACCGGGTCGAGGTCGAGGCCCTGGGTATCCTTCAGCAAGACTTTCACATTAATGTGCTGAAGCTCGAGGTAGTGAAGATCGGAGTAGTGAACATCGGTGAGCGGAAGCGATTTAGTTTTGGTTTTCATTAGGCGGCCACCAAAGTTCCCAGCCGGCTGTTGCAGCTATGTGCCGCGTCGATGAAAAGCTGGGCCTCATCCATCAGGTAGCGGCTGGATTCTGCAGAATGGCGCTGCCCGGCGTGGCGGTGGGCGTCAAAGAGATAGTTGGCAAACTTGCCGCCCGCAAAGGGATCGAAGAATTTCTGGGTATCGAAGTAGCGCGCGCGAAACTCGGCAACGATCTGGTCGGGATTGTCGGGGACGTCGGGATTCTCCACATTCACCAGGGCTTTGGCGGCGTGCAGCATGGACTGGTACGCCTTGTTTCCGGCGTCCTCGGTCCGGTCGTCTTCGAAGGCAAGTTGGGCTTCGAACAGTTCCCTTTCCGCCGCCGCCAGACCGAAGTCCACGGCGGAGACAACTTCTCCCGCGCATTCGCCCACACCCATGTCTCCCAGCGTGTATTCGCGGGGGTCTCCCCAATCGCTGAAGAGCGATCGGCCTGCCGCCGGCGGACGGGTAAGGTCCTCGAGCATATTTTTGAGTTCCGCTTTGCCCAAGCGTTTGACGAAATTCTGGAAGCTCTCGGCGGTATTCCGCTCCGCCACGTAACGATCGGTCAGGCGCGTGACAACCTGCGGAATATGCTTGGAAGGAACTGCAACTACCGGCAGCCCATAAGAGGCCGCGTTGTGGCTCCATTCACCGCCCAGGACGACCTGGAAGTGAGGCACGGCGTATCCGGCGATTTTCCGGCTGACGCCATAGAAGCCCAGGTCGGCCACGTGATGCTGGCCGCAGCTGTTGAAGCAGCCGCTGATCTTGATATGCAGATTTTGCACCGCATCGTCTGACTGAAAACTTTTCTCGCTGACTCGCTTGCGCAACTCGGCCGCGAGTCCGCGAGAAGATGAGATTCCAAGCTTGCAAGTGTCGGTGCCGGGGCAGGACGTAATATCCACCAGCGCGCCTGCGCCCGCGTCGCCCAGGCCGACGGCATGCAAGGCGCGGTATAGATCGGGCAGGTCGCTCTTGGTCACCCAGCGAATCACGAAATTCTGATCCACGGTAGTGCGAATGGTCTCTTTGGTAAAGCGCCGGACGATATCTCCCAATGAGCGCAACTGGTTGGCGGTGATGTCGCCGAGCGGCAGCGCGACCGTAACGGTGGCGTAGCCAGGCTGTTTTTGAGGGCGCGTGTTGAACTTCAACCAACGCTTTAAGGTTTCGGAGGTCTCCGATCCGCTGTCTGATGCCAGGGGGGCGATAGAAATCAGCTCCGGCAATTCGCTGCCCGGCTTCAGCGGCCCTTCGTGCAATTCCAGGGCTTGCTGGATGTACTCCGTCCAGCGCGGATCGAACGGCAGGATCTTGCGCTCCTCGCGCACCAGATCCCTGAACTTCTCGATTCCCAGATCCTGAATCAGAAACTTGATGCGCGCCCGGTTGCGGTTTTTCTTTTCACCGTGCCTGGCAAAAACTCTGGCGATGGCCTGGGCCAGGGGCAATAGCTCCTCGGGCGGCACGAACGGGTCCAACAACTTTGCCTGGTAGGGGACGGCGCCCAGGCCGCCCCCGACATACATTTCAAAACCGAACTCTTCTTTGCCGGTCGCGCTGTTCGTGCGCTTAGTTGCGATCAGGCCCAGGTCGTGCAAACTGGTCAGCCCGCAAGCATGCTGCGCGCAACCGCTGAAGGCCGGTTTAAACTTCCTGCCGAAATTCTGGCAATCGGGATGGCCCAGCAAGAATTTGGAAAGCGCAAGGGAGTAAGGCGTGACGTCGAATGTTTCATCCAGGCAGACGCCCGCATAAGGGCAAGCGGTGACGTTGCGGACGGAGTTTCCGCAAGCCTCGCGGGTAGTGATATTCGCGGCCGCCAGCCGGCGCATGAGGGCGGGGGTGTCGTCAATGTGAATGTAGTGGAGCTGGAAATCCTGCCGGGTGGTCACGTGCGCGATGCCGTCGGAGTACTCTTCGGCCAGCTCCGCCATAGTCTCGAGCTGCGCGGCGTTGAGGCCGCCGGCGGGAATCTTGATGCGCTGCATGCCGGGAGCGTCCCACATTGTATTCGGGCCCTTGGTCAGATCGGCGGAGGGAAAATTCAGGTGTTGGATTTTTTGACCGTCATTTCTTTGGCCGTTGTCGTAGCGCTGGCCGTAGGCGCCCCTGCGCAGCCGCGTCTCAGCAAAGAGACGTTCATCGAGCTTGCCCTGCTTGCGCAGGGTAATTTCGGTCTCGAAAATGTCAATTTCGCGGGACAGATGCTCGGGCGCCTCTCCGGCGAGCTGTTCTTTCCAAAGCGGGTTCGAGGCTTTCATAATTGATAACCTTTGTCGCAAAAAATCAAAACCCACCAACCAGTTGTTCTGGCGGTGGGCGTGAGCTCTAAAATTTGATTGGAACTAGCTCGATTGCACCCTATCCCCAGAAGAGGCACGACAGGCGTGACAACAACACATAGCCGTCTTCTGGGTACTGGTGAGGAGCATTACCTAACTAGTATCCCCTGCCAGGACGGTCGAGCGCAATTCAAATATCCGATTGGAGTGTTTCGAAAAAGTGATTCAAGAGGGAGCTTCATGCCTGCCTGGCCTGCTGCACAATGGCAACATATTGCCTGGCCAGTTCAGTGATCTGGTGGGCGCTGCCGGAATTCAGGGCCGATGGGATGATCAGTTCTCCACCCACGCCTAAAGCGTCGGCCCCGGCGTGAATGAAGGCGGCGGCAGTCTCCAGGTTCACGCCCCCGGTGGGGACCATGGGAACCTGCGGCAGGGGGGCCTTCAGCGCTTTGATGTACTTTGCCCCGCCTACCGTTCCGCAGGGTAAGATCTTGACCAGGTCGCTTCCGGCCTTCCATGCGGTGATGACCTCGGTCGGAGTAAGCGCCCCTGCCATAACTAATTTTCCAATACGGTTTGCCAGTTGCACGGTGTTCAAGTCGAAGCCCGGACTCACCAGGAATTCCGCTCCTGCATCGACGCAGCGCTGCGCGGTTTCAGCGTCGATCACGGTGCCGGCGCCGATCAACATGTCGCTGCCCATTTGTTTGACGAGTCGCTCGATGAGGTCGATCGCTCCGGGCACGGTCATGGTGACTTCAACCACGGGGATCCCGCCCGCACAAACTGCTTCCGCCGCACGCATGGCTTGGTCAGCGGAGGCCGCTCTGACGACCGGAATGATACCGATGGCGATGATTTTTTGTCGGACGTGCTCTCGAACGTGTTCCGTGAGTTTGGGCGGAACGTTCTGCGCGAGCTTTTCGGTCGCTTGCGGCTTCGTCATGGTGTCAGTGGCCGCTGGCAAAATGGATACGGAGCGCGTAGGCGTATTTCCCGGGGGCTTGTTCTGGAACCTGGATATGCAGGCCATCGGACTCAGCATGAAAAGAAAGCCGGGAATCAGAACCGAGCAGAGTGACAGTTTCCACTCGTCGCTCGCCCGCCGCCCCCGTTCCTACGGAATGAATGAGGGCTTCACCCTTGGATGGCCAGGCGAGTTCGATGGCATAGAGAACGTCGCCCTTGGTGGTGAAGCGAAAGTCTTCGGCTGTGTACGGACGGTTATCGGTATCGTGAAAGGAACCCTCCGCCACCTTGGTCGGGCCTTCGCCGAAAGTCTTCCAGGCCCGCGTCCCATAAATGGCTTCGCCATTTAGCTTGAGCCATGAACCAACGTCGCGCAAGACCTGCTGCACTTGGTCGGGAATTGTCCCGTCGGAACGAGGTCCGATGTTCATGAGCAGATTGCCGTTCTTGCTCACGATATCCACCAGTTGCTGCACGATGAATTCGGGAGACTTGTAGGTATCGTTTTCGATGTATCCCCACGACTTATTGCTGACCGCGGTATCGGTTTGCCAATACAAGGGGCGAATTCCGGCGAGCTGGCCGCGTTCAATGTCGAGAACCCCGGAATTTTCGTGCATGGCATAATCCTTGTAATTGATGACTCCCGCCGGCTGGCCATTCTTAGCCGACGAGTTGTAGTAAAAGGCGGCGAAACGGGCCAGGTCCTCGCGCACCGAAGGCTGCCCAATCCACCAGTCAAAGTACATGATATCGGGATGATACTTCTGCACAATTTCTGCGGAGCGGGCCAGCCAGTCATGCGTCCACGCCTGGGAGACAAACGTGAAATCATTGGAGAGCGGCGTCTCCTGCTTGTTGTTGAGCCAATTGTGCGCCGGCCCGTAAAAAGCGGCATATTGGGGATCGTTGACGTCGGAACGAATGCCGCGTCCGACGCCCAGAAAGAAATTGTGCTCCACCCGGTGCGAAGACGCGCCCAGATGTAATCCTTCCGCCCGGACCGCCTTGGCCAAATCACCTACCAGGTCACGATGGGGGCCCATTTTTGCCGCGGTCCAGTCGGAGAGACCGCTGTCGTACATGGCGAAGCCGTCGTGGTGTTCGAATACCGGAACCACATACTTCGCGCCTGAGTCCTTAAACAGGCGTGCCCACGCAGAGGGATCGAACTTCTCGGCTTTGAATCTGGGAACAAAATCCTTATAGCCGAATTTGTCCTGGGTCCCGTAAGTAGCGAGATGGTGCTTGTACTCATCGGAGCCGGGGATGTACATCATGCGCGGATACCACTCGGTACCAAAGGCGGGGACGGAATATACGCCCCAGTGAATGAAGATCCCGAACTTCGCGTTTTTATACCACTCGGGAACTTTGTAGTTGTGCAGCGACTCCCAGTCGGGACGAAAAGGGCCGTCGTGATTGACCTGATCGACGCTGTTCAGAATGGCCGTCCGTACAGAATCGTATTTCGCGCTGGCCTTTTGCCAGGCCTCGTCGATGGCTGAGGGATCGGTGGCGGCGGTGGGGGCTGCGGGATCAGCGGATTGACCCATACTGGCGGGAGTCATGGCCAGCATACTAAGCAGAATGGTTAAGGAGAACATCAGGCGTCTTGCTTCGACAAAATTCATACGTCAGTTCCCTTCTACCCTGAAGTGAAGATATCTTTTCAACCTGCGGTGCGCGTTTGTATCGCGCTCCGGCTGGGCTTCGATCCAAAGAAGGAATAGAAGGCGATGTAGACAAAAGCGACAAGCGGAACTACATAAGCCCATGCAATTCCGTGTAAAGCCTCAGCGATGAGGCCCATTACGGGGGTGAGGACCGCGCCTCCAACGATGGCCATCACCAGCAAGGAGCCGCCAATCTTTGTGTTTGGGCCAAGCCCCTTCAGGCCCAAAGCGAAAATAGTAGGAAACATCAGCGACATAAAGAAGCTGGTCAGGAATATGCACCACAGGCCGAGCCAGCTGGGGTGAAGGATTCCGATGGAGACCAGCACAATGTTCACCAGGCTATAAGTTCCCATCAGCTTGTGCGGGGGGATGAGCCGCATCAGGTAAGCCGAAACAAATCTTCCCACGCAAAAAGCGAGCAAAGTTCCGGTGAGGAAATATCCCGCTAGTTTTTCCGGCTGGTGGGTGTATTCCTGCACATACTGGATAAAATAGCTCCAGGTCCCGACCTGGCCCCCCACATAAAGAAACTGAGCCACAACCGCCAGCAGGAAGTGGCGAAAGCGGAATAATTCCCGGAAGCGCCCGTGGTCTTCGGCGCTTTGCTCATGCTCGCTCTGAATGGCGGGGAACCGGGTACGCCAGATGATCAGCGCCCAGAAGATGCAGACTGCTCCCAGAACCAGGTACGGCTTAATCACACGCAGAGTTTCGGTCCTCAGGTACGCTTCATAGACCCCCTGGGCCCTACGGACGGCAATTTCCTGGGGAGTGAGCTCAATCCCGGAAAAAATGAAGATCGTGCCGATTAAGGCTCCGGTAATCGCGCCGAAGGGATTAAACGCCTGCGAAAAATTCAGCCGCTGCTCAGAGGTATCTGGATCGCCTAACTGCGCGATGAAGGGATTCGACGCAGTCTCGAGAAAGGAAAGCCCGCTGGCAATCACAAATAACGCCAGCAGAAAAAATCCATAACTGCCGGCGAGCGCCGCGGGCCGCATGAGGAAACAGCCGGCCGCGAACAAAAGCAGCCCGGTTACGAAGCCGGATTTGTATCCCGCCTTGCGCATCATCAGCGCCGCCGGCATGGCCAGGACAAAGTACCCCATGTAAAACGCCGACTGCACCAGGCCAGCCTGAAAACGGCTGATGGCGAACGACTTCATGAACTGCCGGATCAGAACGTCGTTCAGGTTGTTGGGAATTCCCCACAGAAAAAATAAAACGGTGACCAGGACGAAAGGCAGAAGTTGCCCGGCGGGAAACAGATGGTGCCCTGCACTGGTTTTGGAACTGCTTACTTCTGGAGGGTGCGAGACCTGCATCGTGGCGTGCTCCTAAAACTTGTGATCTGCGAGGGCTAACTTCGGCCGTCGCCTGGGTCAACTCATGCTGACCATAATTTTTGTAAATCGCGACGGATTGTCGCTCCACTCGCGAAGAACGTCCGCAGCTTCTTCCAACGGGACAACTGAAGATACAGTATCTTCCACCGGGAAACGATGTTCTTCCAGCATGGCGATGACGCGCCGGAAATCTTCTGGAAGCGCATTTCGCGAGCCCAGAATGTCGAGCTCTTTCTGTACAAAAAGCCGCGTTTCGTAAGCCACCGGCTCTTTGGCGTAGCCAATGTAAACTACGCGACCGGTGAATGCGACTTCTTCCACGGCAGAGCGGAAGGTCTGTGGCAGGCCAATGGCTTCAATAACGACATCGGGGCCAAGACCGCCGGTGATTTCGAGCAGGCGTTCATGCAGCGAGTCCTGCCGGGTATTGATCGTAAAAGCTGCGCCCGCTTTGCGCGCGATCTCCATTTTTGCATCATCGATATCGACGGCAATCGTCCGCGCGCCAAAGAAATGCGCAGCCGCAATGGCGCCCAGCCCAACGCCTCCGCAGCCAAAAACCGCGACCGTGTCTGCCGGGGTGATGCGGCCACGGGCGGCAGCATGGAAGCCCACCGTTAGTGGTTCCACCAGGCAGAGCTCTTTGACACTGAGGTTTGCAGGATACAGTTTGTCCGCCGGCATGGTAATGATTCAGTCATGGCTCCATCGCGCTGCACCCCAAGCGTCTCATTGAACTCGCAGGCGTTGGGGCGCGCGCGGCGGCAGGAGGCGCACTTGCCGCAGCTGGTGTAAGGCGACATGGTCACATTCACGCCTGCAGGGAGAGCCGGCAGGCTCGTGCTCTGTTCGACGATGGTCGCTGCCACTTCGTGGCCGGGTATGCGCGGGAATGTCACCAGCGGATTTTTTCCACGAAAGGAATTCAGGTCGCTTCCACAAAGCCCCACCATGCGCACCCGCAGCAGCAACTGTTCCCCGGAATGCGCGGGCGCGCCGACATTTTCGATTACCGCTTCGCCGGGTCTCTTGATGACCAGGACTTTCAAGGTTTCCGCTCGCTAACGCGGATTGGCTGCTGCTGAATAAAGCTGAGCGATGTCAATTCACGCAACCTTTTTGTGCCGGCTATTTCCGGGGATTGCACGATCAACCGGCCGCTTCCCTCGCATAGCTGGTGCGTCATCGAGGAAAATAAAACTCGCAGGTCCAATCGGGAGGTTCACTGATTCACCCCGCTGGCCAGAAAGCCTCCGTCGACCACCAGGACTTCTCCTGTGGTGAAGGAGGCGGCGTCGGAAGAAAGGTAGATAGCTGCTCCGACCAGTTCTTCCACTTGGCCGAAGCGCTTCATGGGGCTGCGCAGCAGGAACTCGCGGCCGCGTTCGGTGTTGTCGAGAAGATTCGCGTTCAGCGCGGTTCTGAAGAGGCCAGGTGCAATCGCATTCACCAGCACGCCGTGGCCGGCCCATTCGACCGCCAGGGTCTTGGTCAGGGAGGCCAGAGCGGCCTTGCTGGCTGAGTAGGCGGCCACCTCAAATAAGCCCACGAAGCTGGCCAACGAAGCGATGTTGATGATCCTGCCGTAGCCGCGGCGCAGCATCTCCGGCCCGAACACCTGGCAGGAGCGGAACGCTCCAGTTAAGTTGATATCTAAAATCCGGTTCCAATCTTCTTCTGGAAAGTCGGCGGTAGGCGCGCGCTTGGTAATGCCGGCACAATTTACCAGAATGTCCACTTTGCCAACTGCGGTCATCACTGCGTCGCGCAAATTTAAAAGCGACTCCCGGCTTTGCACGTCCGACGGCTGCCGGAGAGTGCGCCGGCCTTTGGCTTCGATTTCAGCAGCCGTGGCTTCGACCTGCTCAGAGCGCCGGGAGCTGGCGATAACATCGGCCCCGGCGTCTGCCAAGCCAAGGGCGATTGCATGGCCAATCCCAGTAGTCCCACCGATTACGACTGCGGTTTTGCCGCTCAGGTCAAAAAGCCCGCTCACCTTGAAAGAGCCTCCTTGCCATGAAATTTACAGCGGCCAGCGACAGCGGCGGTTTTACAAGACGACGACCCACACGGGAACGTCTTGTGCAGAGCGCTTATGCTCTCGATCCGCCTGGTCGGGCGGCCTGACGCAGTTGGAGCTACTTTTTTGCGATCGCGACAGCACTGTAGAGCACGCTCGCGTGGGATGGCAGCTCCAAAATTAGTGACTCGGCGTCCTCCAGATCGCGGTGCGTCCACAGATCCCGAAGTTTGTACCTGCCTGGTTTGAGGCCGAGATTTTTCCAGTCGTAATGCAGGCTCTGGCTAGAATCTGAAATATTGAACGCGGCAAGGTAATATCCGTCCGCTGATTCCGCCCGCCACACCACAGCATTGCCACTGGTGATGACCGGCCGATTTCCCGTTGAGTGCTGGTCCACAGCCAACACCTCTAAATTGGTGAGCAGAGAAAGTGACCAGGCGTCGTCATCCGGCAGCCTGCCGCCGACCATCAGCGGCGACGGGAAAATGCACCAGAGGGTCATCAAGGTGCGCTGCTCATCGTGCGAAAGCCGAGTGTCCCGCGGCGTGCCCCAGCCGGGGGCAGGCCCCAGCTGTCCCAGCGGGAGCATGTCGGCGTCGGGCCCAATGGCCGGGCTGCGCCAGGCCGGCCCATTTTGCAACGTTCGCGAACTGATCACCCAGGCCTTGGGGATACGGCACGGTGCTATGCCAGATGTCCCAAATATCGTCGGAAATTCTCCACATTTGGGCGTACTGGCGCAGCTCTGCCAGTTTTTCGACCGGAGCGGGACCCGGTGAAAGGCTAAGCAAGATGGGACGAGCGGTCTTCCGCAGCGCCTGACTCAGAAGGCGAATCTCGTCTCCTTTATAAGGATGGCTCGCGATGCAATCGACTTTAATCAGGTCCACTCCCCAGCTGGCGTAAAGCCGGGCGATGGAGTCGTAATAACTTTGGGCAGCAGGTTTGGAGGTGTTGAGGCCGTAATTATCCGGATTCCAAGGGCAAGTGTCGGAGGTGTCGGCTGCATCAGCTGCGCGGTAAGAAGAGCCTTCGACCGGCAAGTTCTGCTGGACTGCCTGCTTGGGAATGCCCCGCAGGATATGGATTCCGAACTTTAGCCCTAATGAGTGCGTGTAGTCTGCCAGAGGCTTGAATCCGGCGTTGCCCCGGGAAGATGCGAATCGGTTCCCTGCCGGCGTGTAGCGGCCATATTGGTCGATGCTGTACTGGGAACTCTTCGAATTCCCTTCGGCGGTGGGATTGGTGACAAACCATTCCATGTCTATGGTTACGTATTTCCAACCCGAGGGCTTAAGGTGTTTCGCAAACCAGTCAGCATTGGCTTTAAACTCCTCTTCGTTGATGGTGGCGCCATAACCGTCCCAGCTATTCCAACCCATGGGCGGAGTGGCCGCCAGCGTTCCGTTTCCGGAACGCCCTCTGCCAGCATGAGGAACGGGTGCTTGCCCGCTATCTTGGCTCCAGAGGGCGAACGAACACGCGAGCACGATCCAAGCGCACGCGGAGCTATTCTTCCAGCGTTTCATCCTCGCATTTTTTTCTGAGCTACTGCCCCACGTAATGGCCCGCATCTAAAAGTTTCCGCTTAGGCTCCCCATTGAATTACCGTGTACGAACGCGGCGGCAGTTCTGGGTTCTGGCTCCGTCGCCGGTGGAGGATTTGAGAACTCGAATGCAATGAATGACCGCGATGATGAGTGCACCGGTTTCGGGGAATGACTTTACCCGTGCGGCAGCAAATAGTAAAGCTTGGCCCAGCTTTTTGCATGTCGAAACGCTGGGGGCACGGTGAAATTGCGAAAAAACACCGCGCAAACGAAGCTTGGACCGGGCAACCTCGGGAGTAGAGACTCTTCTCAGGGCGCGGGCTATGTGCCGACTTCTTGGGGCGTGCCGCGTTGGTTCTTCAGTTCCATTAGAAAGGTCTCTGTTGGAAATTCCGCCTGGGCACGGAACAAGGACAATAACGGATCGGCTTGATCGCCGGCGGGGGACTCACTGGAAAATGCTGCCGCACTGCTATCGATGGTATCTGGGCGCACTTGAATATCGGGCACTCTGCCTGCACTGTTCATCAGGGTATGAATGAATTTTTCGACACCGGCTTGCTGCCCGGCGGTGTGGCGAGTGAATTCCACTCCCATGCCCGCGCCGGGAAGCATGATTCTAACCAGCCCTTCAACCTGGACTTCAAGCTCGCCTACCTTCATCATCAGCTGTAGCTGGGTACGCGCCGGGAATGGAGATTCGGTTTGCAGATAGCAGGCATTGAGGCTCAGGTCGGTCAACTTGCAGTTCACGGGTGGCTCCTCGGCTGCACTGCCCGCGAGCTGGCGCGCGATCCACAGTTTCAGTTGCTCATCGGCTCCGGATGGAAGATCGCGAAAGCGGATCCCGTAGGTATGGCGGGATTCCCAAGCTACTTCGCCCGCGCACTGAATCTCTGGAGCTCCCGGCAAACTGAAGCGCACGCGAAAAGACGAAGGCAGCTTGGCATTCCCGGTTCTCATCGCCATCCCATTTTCGCCCAAGTCACAAGTGATCGAGCTGGTATGGGCAGTCCCATCCGCCCGATGAATCTCGACCGGAAGCTCAATGGGAATGCGCGCATGCCGCCGGCGCTCTTTTTTCATTAACGCCCGAACGGCGCGAAAGCTGGACCTGGTTTTTTCCAGAGAGACCGGTTTAAAGAGAACAAAATGCGCTCCCAGAGAGAAAGCACTTTTCAGCGCGGTTTGACCATCGCCAGGCTGCCCGTCAACAACGGCGACCGTAATAGCGCGCTTATTGGCCGGGGCCGCTTGTGTCCCTTTCAAAATGCGGGAGGCAACTTCCATCGTAGTGCAGTCCACAATGACGGCTTCAAATCGCTGCCGCGTGAGCTTCTGCACCGCAGTATCGGCTTCCAGGCAGTGCTCGACTGCGATTTCCAGTTCGCTCAATACTCGCTGGAGCACGCGGACGACGTTGCAGTCCTGATTGCATGATTTGGTTTGGGGCTCTGAAAGCCCGTTGCTGCTAGAATGTAGCAATTAATCTTTTCCTGTCATAGAGTTACGCGCAGGTCTAAGTTACAGGAGTAACTTAGGACAGCTCAAGCGCTCCGCGCAGTCGGGTGACGGAATACCTTAATTTGGGATTAGACAAACGGTCCCGTTCTGCGTTTTCATTGACTTTACTGAACCCTGAAGTAAAATCATGCAGTTCATCTGACTTTTTGCGTCCGAACCGGGCCCAGGCGGCTCTGGTGAGCTCAGAGGATGGGAATCCTTCTCCCACTCTTCGGAATCTAAAGCAATTAACGGTTTAAATCCTCATCGAGGCTATCATTATGGCTAAGCGGCGCGGAAATCCCAATTGGGGTAAGCCGGAACCGATCGGACCAATAGTCCCCACGGTTACCGAATTTGAGCAAGTGGTGAAGGAGTACAAATTGACGCCAGATCAGTATCTACGATCCACGCGGTTGCGTGAATGGGCGCGCCGGAATAAGAACTCGAAGTACATTCCCGAGCCGCTGTTGGAAGCCTGGGGATTTGAGATCGAATCTACCCTGTAACAAAATTAAATATATATTCTGATAATTACAAAGGCCGGAAAGGCGGCTTTTTGTTGTTCCGATCGTGCGTTGCGGCCTAAAAAACCCCGGGGAGGACCGGTTTCTCTTGATCGCGCGCGCGAGAAACCAGCCGGCCCGGTTCCAAAACCCAAAACAAACCAATCGTCAGCGGATGACTATGCTTAAATGCGCTCAGACGCCTGTACGGCCACGACGAGTAAGTCCGGTTACCAACGTGATAACGAACACCACGAGGAAAATGAAGAACAGGAGCTTCGCGATTCCGGCCGCCGCGACGGCCACGCCGCCGAAACCAAAGATTGCGGCGATGATTGCAACGATCAAGAATACTAACGCCCAGTACAGCATATGGCCTCCTACCCGAGAACTACCGTCCACCTATCACATTCAGAATAGCTCTCGCTCGCGAGCCTGACGATCCAGCGGTCGCTGTACTTCATGGCGCGATTTGCTGTAGAAACGTTAGATTTTCAAGGAGTTGCGATGCCAGTAGAGAGGCAGCAGCAAACAAAATGGAACAAGCGCGGTCAAGCGATCAGTGGCGGCCGTTGGCAGCCGACCGGTGGTGTCTAAAACATTTCCGCAAGGTTTGAGCGTTAGCGATTGCATGGCCCTGGGCGTCATTGTTGAAGTAGGCGAATACGTTAGACAGTTGCCGCTGCGATTTTCTGATGAAATCCGCCACTTCTCAAGCACGCCCACGGCTGGCTTTCACAGCGAAGACGAATCCGGAGGGAACCAACTCTTGCCACTTGCTAAAGGTCTTCTCTTAGGGGAGACGATAGCAACTGCTATTGATCTCGACAGTAGAAAATTCGTGCGCATAGTGTGACAACATTTGCGCGACCGGCAGATGTGCTGGATAAACCTGCCTAGCCACTGTTTGTAATGCCAGCCCGAAGTCCCAATGAGCAATTGACATTGATCCGGCATGTGCTTGTTCCCGGGGATCGAGTGGTTCTCGTCCTCCCATCAGGACCTTAATCAAAGCAAAAGGTACCTTGTGTGGAGGCGCTGTTACGGAGTTTACGGCGTTGCGGTGGACAAAATTCTCCGACCCGGCTCCGGAAGCTGCCATCTAAGATTCTACTAGGTGCGGTGGAAACCGTCCCTGGGACCGGCGATAGTGCCCGAATCTGTCGCCAAGCTCCTGGGGACGGCAATTTTCTTTTGACTGAGACGGCTGGATCCCTGCGCTACCCGCCCGTTCTTGTCTATCAGCTCCCGGCACTCTGCCACTCAGCCGGCACCTGTGCATCCAATTCACCCAAAGCCAGATCCACAATCGCATTTTTGGTGGAGTGCCCGAAGATTGAGGAAAACACCAGCATTTTTTCGGCGCCGGCAGGCTCCAGCTTTCCTTCCTGGGCTTTGCGCCACGCTTCAATTCCGGTGGCCACGCCGGCCCAGAATATAACTTCCTCCATGCTCATGGTCTGGCCTGGATTTGGGGGTAGTTCGCATAATCTCTCAGCGCCGTCGCGTACTTCTTCCGGGGTAGAATCGTCGATCTCGTCTACGAATGACATTATTTCCAGGATCCTGCTAAATCCCTGCCAGTCGCGTGCGCTGTTGACATCAATTTTCATCATGGCATTCACCGGTGGGCGTGTCGAAAGAACGTAATCCATGCGCCCCAGGCTCCATTAGACAGCCGACGACGGCAAACTGCTATCCCGTTCATCGTTTATGCCTTCACTTAGCATCCTGTAAGAATAGTAGGACGCCGATCTCAGGGTTTTAATGTAGAAAGTTAATTGGGAACGGCAGTTCGGAGCTTGCGTGCCCGAATGCGCGATCCTTCCCACAGCCAATACCGACGCCAGCCGCGTCCGCTGATACAATGAATTTCCTTACATCTCTATGAAATGTCCCTTTTGCGGCTTTGCCAACGACAAGGTTGTCGATTCGCGGGAGAGCAAGGAAGCCGATTCGATCCGGCGGCGGCGCGAGTGTCTCAAGTGTGAAAAGCGCTTTACCACGTACGAGCGCATCGATGAAATCCCTTACATGGTGGTGAAAAAAGATGGCCGCCGGGAGAAGTTTGATCGTCAGAAGGTCCTGAACGGACTGTTGCGGGCTTGCGAGAAACGTCCCGTGCCGATCAGTAAACTGGAACAGATTGTGAACGATGCCGAAGCTTTTGTGATCGAATCGGCCGAGCGGGAGCGGAAAACCAGCGAGGTCGGTGAGCTCATCATGAGCCGCTTGCGGCGGTATGACAAAGTGGCGTACGTACGGTTTGCGTCGGTCTATCTCGACTTCAAAGACGTGCAGGAATTCATGACCGAGCTGAAAGATTTGCTAAAGACAAAAGAATCAGTTGAACCGCAAACCAAGAGCGCGTCAAAGAACGTGTAGGGCGGCCCTTTACCGCACTGCGGAGCACAGTTGGCTCATAGTTAATGGCGAGCGTGGCTCGCCTTGGCCGGACGAAGACTCCGGGCCTGCATGAACTTTCCATGGCCCATAAAATCACTTTAATTCCGGGCGACGGTATCGGCGGTGAAGTTTCGAAGGCGGTAGTTCGCATCCTCGAAGCCACAGCGGTCGAGTTCGAGTGGGAGACAGTTCAGGCCGGCGCCGAGGCCTACGAAAAATATCGTGAATACATTCCGAAAGAACTGACCGAGTCGATCCAGCGCACCCATGTTGGGCTGAAGGGACCAATCACCACTCCCATTGGGGGAGGCTTTGCCAGTATCAACGTTCAATTGCGCAAGCAGTTCGAGCTCTACGCCAACTTTCGGCCCATTCAGAATTTGCCGCACATTCCTACTCGGTATCCAGATGTAGACCTGGTCATAGTTCGCGAGAATACCGAGAGCCTCTACTCCGGCCTTGAGCACGAGGTTGTGCCGGGCGTAGTCGAGAGCCTGAAGATCATCACAGAGAAGGCTTCGACACGCATTTCGCGCTTTGCCTTCGAATACGCCCGCAAGAACAAGCGCAAGAAGGTCCACTCCATTCACAAAGCCAATATCATGAAACTTTCTGATGGACTGTTTCTGCGCTGCTCGCGCAAGGTGGCGAAGGAATATCCCGAAATCACCTATGGCGAACACATTGTGGACAACGCCTGCATGCAACTGGTGATGAATCCGTACCAGTACGATGTAATGGTGATGGAGAATCTTTACGGCGACATCATCTCTGACTTGTGCGCCGGCCTGGTGGGCGGCCTTGGCCTGGTCCCCAGCGCCAACCTGGGCGATGGCTGCGCGATCTTTGAGGCTGTGCACGGTTCGGCCCCAGACATTGCCGGCAAGAATATGGCTAATCCCACGGCCCTGTTGCGCTCCGCCCTGCTCATGCTGGGACACATCGGCGAACCCGCCGCGGCGCTGACGATCCGCAACGCGCTTGAGGATGTCTATCGCGACCGCGACAAGCTGACCAAGGATGTCGGGGGCAAGGCGGGCACATCAGAGTTCGCAGATTCGGTGATCGAAGCGATGCACGCAGTTCGCTAGACGAAAGCAGGAACGGAAAGTAACAGGTATTTACGACTGCTGCTCACGGCCGACAGGACGTTTGACAACTCCGTTTAAAGATTGATCGTGCCCTGCGACTTTTCCTGGTTCTTCGGGCGCAGCACCGGATCGCCGAACAGAGGCCTTATCCTGCTGCATATTTGCTTTGCAAAGAACTTCAGCCGGATGCGGGTGCCGGTCAGCGGAACAAGGGGGCCAGATGGTTCGCACTGCCTCGCAAATATCCTGCCTACGATTTGCTCTCCGCAAATCTCGCCGTCCGTTTCCATGGCGGCATCTCCGCGGGTGATGAAACGCTGGCCACGCTTGCGCACAATTCTATGTGCTTTAAACTCCCCGCCGCTCTTGAACAGAACGATTTCGCCGGCTTTGAGTTTTCGTGGGGCGATTGCCCTGACGTAGAGAATTTCTCCATCTTGAATTGACGGCAACATGCTCCGGCCGCGGGCTTGAAAGCGAAAACCGATCCCGCTCTGCAGCAGGCCGGCCGCCAGCTCCGAGAAAATGCACGACTGTAGGCGCCCACCTGTCTCAATCATGGAACCCGAGCACTGTGTCGACCGCGCCTGCACCGGGAACGAACCGGAATTCATAACAGGGTACGGCATTTGACACCCGGTGCAGAAATTCAACCGTGCGCTCCAATCCGGCAGCGCTATGGAATGGCGGAAAACAGCGCGCAAATAACTCGCCTACAGCGCGTGTCGACGGAATCTGCGACATTTCATTCCGTTCCCCATGCTGCAGGAGGAAGATCCGGTTGAGGCGTGCCTTTGCCGCCGAAGGGAACCTGGCCTCCCCATGCCAGGGAGTGCCATACATCCACAATTCTCCCTGATGCAGCCGCAGGATGATACGGTCGTCGCTAAGAATGGTCGCAGCCCGGATCGACTTCCACAGCGTTGTGGTCGTGCTCTTGCCGGCGCCCGAGTGTCCCAGAAAAAGCTGCCCTCCGGCTTGGCCGTCCACCAACCCGCAGCCGTGGACTTCGACGCCCAGAAGCCCGAATGCCAGGTAATTGGTGATCAGAAGTTCGTCGGCGGGATATTCCAGCGGATAAATCGGGCCGTGACCTGCGAGCGCCTGCCGGCTAAGAAGCAAGTGCCCTGTTTGGAAATTACCGTCGGCTATGAGGCGCTTGTAGGGATGAATGCCAACGCTGGGGCTGGAAAAGTCAAACACGTAGCCCGGACCGTCGCGAGAGACGATCCAAACGCCGCCCGAGTCAAATTGTTTTTCGCCAGCACATACACGCAGAGCGTCTACCCAGGCGACGCTGAGCGTGATGTCAGCATCTCCGCAGTCATCCTGAAAGTCTTCCAGTTCGCGGCTTAGCCGGATCGTATCGGCGTTGGCACTGTACAGCGCAAGGGAAACATCTCCGATGCGCAGGCCTCGGTACCTCGCGAAGCCGAGCGGGAATGCGGCTGCGGAGGGCGGGTGAGCGAGAAGTTGTTCCCATTGCGTCTGCGGCAAGCTAGGAGCCATGGCCTCGGCAGGCGCCTCCTCCGATAGCCACGCACCCCGTGCTCACCGGCCCCGCAGCGGATTGGGTCTTGCAACTCCCCAGTACTGCCTCTTCCGGGCGAAGGTTAATCATCGTGACCTTCGGCGGATGATAGATTTTTTTTCCTTCATCTCGGCTTTCATTCGTCATGAACGCTGCCTCCACAAATTCCGAAAAACACAACCTCGTCTTTCAATGTGGGGACCCGCATCCGCCACACCCGGAAGAGCCTGCTGAGTTGTTCAGTACCGGCAGGATGTTGGCGGGAGACGTCCACGTGCTTGGGTCGATCTGCTGCGACCTGATCCTCTCGGCTGCCTGCTGCAATGCCAAGCGGCGCTCCGCGTCCTGGCAAAACTCACACCCGCCATGCTCTGGAATGTCAAAACCCAGCGCTAGTGCCCGCAAGTGCGCCACCTCGCACAAGAATTCAACCGGGGATTCCTGATCACCATTTTCCAGCTCACCAGTCGCCGGGCACATGCTACACACCGGCGTGATCCGGCACTCCTGGCATTTGGAAATCGTGCGGCGCTCACGCTGCCGAACCTTCAATAGAAAGTGCTCCCAACCGTCGCGCACGCTTCCCAGGCGAATGTCGTAAGTCTCCTGGTGAGAAATAACGCAAATGCTCATATGTCCGTAGGGATCAATGGCAAAGGCCTTCAGCCCTCCGCCGCACGAGTAAACGGTACTGCTTCGGATGGGAGGAGCTTTCACTGCACGCACCAAAAGATCGCGGTGCTCGGCCGCGATCTTAGGCCAATGCAGGTCCAGCGCAACCACTTCTTCGCTAGAAAGCCGCACATTCAGCGGCGCCTGCGAACAATCGATGCGCGGATTAATGAGCGAGTCGAATTTGAATTCTACCCCGAGTTCCCGCTCGGCAAATTCCTTCATCCCCACCACTTCTTGACGATTGATCTTTGTCCCCACGGTCTTTAATTTGAGCGGTAGTCCGCGATCGATCAGCAGCCGGATGCCGCGCATGCACCGGTCGAAACTGCGCGGCGTCTGCGTGAGCGCCTCGTAAGTCTCCCGGGTGCGGGCGTAGAGGGTAATTTCGATGGAAAAAGGCGGGAACTTCTGCAGGCAGTCCGCAATCGTTTCATTGACGAGAATTCCATTGGTGAACAGGGTGATGAGAAATCCTTTTTGCTTGGCACAAGTGTAAATTTCGAGAAAATCCTTGCGCGCGAAAATCTCTCCGCCGGTAAACAGCAGCCAGATCACGCCCATGTCAGCGAGCTCAGTCAGGATTGCGGCGTATTCTTCTTTGCTCAGTTCCCGGTTACGCGCCCCCAGGTCACCCATTGCCAGGTTGTTATAGCAGTGCTGGCATTCCAGCGGACAGCGGCGTGTCACCTCCAGCGAAACCTCGACCGGGACCCGTTTATCTCCGAAATGCTGGTGCAGCCCTAAGCTGAATTCGCCGTAAGAAAGTGCGCTCACGGTCATTCCGGAACACCGACTGGATTGAGTAAACCCGCCGAGTGCATCTCCCCCAGAAAAGTTTCTACATCCTGCTCCATCAGCGGGAGTTCCCCGGAAAATTCCTGCTCGACCAGTTGCACGATTTCTTGCTTGCTGCGCGGAGACCGAATCGCCTCCCAGATGGAGGTAGCGACCTCGTTCAGGCTATAGATGGACGCTAGATCTCCAACCCCCTTGCAGATGGGTATGATCAAAGTCTCGCCGGCAATGACCCGCGAAACCACGGACTCTGAGCGGACATAGCCTTGCATTTAGTCGCTCCTTTCCCCACCAAGAATCTCAAATTGATCTTGAGGCGCTTCAGTTCACCTTAGCAGAGTCATTTTGTGGGTCGTGTTGGCTAAAAAGGTTCTGCGATTCAGAGAAAAAGTTGGCGAGGCAATGACTTGGACAGTTGCGGAGAGGCTTACGGCACGCGGTTTCTCCTTAGCGTTCTTGGGAACGAGATGAACCGCTGTTAGAACCCCGGCGCCTTTTCCAGGCTCTTTTGGCAGACGCCGTTGGTGGGCTGAAGCGGTAGCGGCGGCGGATTCAACAAAAGCGGCGCCCCGGAGAAATCAAAGAATTCCATCATGTTGTCGGCGTTCGCATCGCGCAGGGTCAATGAAGGAACGGTGAATGTGTCCTCAATCAGACGCAAAATAGAAGTGTAATCGCGGGTAGTGTGGGAGACGAAGCTCGGCTTCACCCAGGGTGAGATGACTATGACCGGCACTCGCAATCCGGTTTGATTGAAGTCGCCAGCCTTGTCGCCCGTACGCAGGATGGGAGCAATCGCATCCGGCTTGATGGCCCGCGCGGGCCGCACGTGCTCGTACAACCCACCCTCCTCGTCATAGGTCAGAATGAATGCGGAGTCCGGCCAGGACGGACTGCCGATCAACGTGTTGATGATGTTGCGGCCATCGACCGCTCCGCTATCCAGATTGTTTCCCGGGTGTTCGTCCCTTCCCGAGGTCCCGGCGCGCTCAATGAAGATCACCTGCGGCAGAGTCGCGTCATTTTGCACGTCTGTGGCCCAATTGGTAATGGAAACCACCTTGGCAGCGTCTCGCGGGTATATCGAGAACTGCTGAATGAATGCCGAGGATGCCGCGTCCTGGTAGTAGTAGCGCCAGCTCACGCCCTTCTGGTCAAGGTTTTCGAAGATGGTTCGCTGGGTGAAGCCTCCAGGGGGAATAGCCGGCGGAAGGGTGTTTCCGAAAGATGTTGCCGTGAATAGATAAAGCCGGTTGGGCACGGTGCTGGAAAGCAGGGGTGAAAAGAACCTATCGCTGGTGGCGAATCTGGCCGCCAGCTCGTAGTAATAAGGGAGGTCGGTTTGATCGTAGTACCCCATGGCACGGGTGCCGGTTGGGTCGATGGTCGAGGGAACTGATGTGGTCGTCCACATGAAGCCGTCCATCTTCCCGCCGTCCACATCGGTATGCACTTCGTTCCATGACGGACTCAGATTTTCCGTGCATACGGTTTGGTAATGAAAAGGATGCACCGGTTGCCCCTGAGTGTTCGTCAGCGTGGCATTGAGATCAATGCCGTCCACGTCATTCGGCAAACCCAGCGAGGCCTTATAGGGCCCAAGCATTCCGAAATAGTTGTCGAAAGACCGGTTTTCCTGCACAAAGAAGACGATATGCTTCAGCTTCGACAGACCATTTACGGCGCCTGTCACCGTGACATCGAAGTTCTGTTGGAACACCATGCCGGTGCTGTCCTGGGCTTGTACGCTGAGGAAGTGCGGTCCCAAGGGGAGAGAACTGACGTAAAAATCGAGAATCGCTGAGTTCGCTACGTTTCCCTTCCCCACTCCGTCAATCAGCAGGGTCATAGACTTTACCGGGTTCAAAT
>JBBSFW010000027.1:0-47988 GCA_038254805.1 Terriglobales bacterium | reverse complement strand
GGGCGTTCGCGAAATGGGCGGCGCCAACAGAAAAGGCCAGTCCGGTGCTTCGGACTGGCCTAACCACACAGTGGCAGAGACTAGCGGTACTTTGGAGGCTCGTTGTCTTTGTCCTTATTGTCCTTGTCCCTTTTGTCGTCATGCTGAGGCGGGGTAGCAGGCCGCTCGTTCCGCGGCTCTGCCGGGCGCGCTTCGCGCTGAGGTGGAGGCGGCGGGATAGCAGG
Organism: Terriglobales bacterium; assembly: GCA_038254805.1. Taxonomy (GTDB): domain Bacteria; phylum Acidobacteriota; class Terriglobia; order Terriglobales; family Acidobacteriaceae; genus Gp1-AA145. The sequence goes on along the minus strand of JBBSFW010000027.1, from coordinate 47,764 downwards.
ACGGGCTTCGGGACGCGGAGGTGGTTCATTTCGGATGTCCGGTCTGGGCGGTGGAGCCTGCCGGGTCTCAGGAGGACGCGCTGGCTGTTCCGGCATCGTCCGTGGAGTTTCCTGGGGACGAGTCGCCTGAGGACGAGCATTACGATCCTGCCGCGGTTGCTCGGGCAGAGGTTCTGGCTGCCGGATTGCCGCCGGCGGACGCGAGGCCTGTTGACCCGAACGATTGTCGGGTTGAGCGGGCTGGTTTTCCGGTTGCACCGGACGGGTTTCCGGCACAGAGCGGGGAGCGTTCCCACGGTCGTTATTGTCTGCAGCACCAGGCCGAGGTGGTGCGTTCGACCTCGGTGAGGCCGCAGGTCCGTTGTCCTGAGGTCTGTCCTGAGGTCTGTCCTGGGGTCTGTCCTGGGGTCTGTCTTGGGATCTGTCCGGGGATCCTGGGCGAGGCGCCGTATCGCGGTTGTTCGCAGGAGCTCCGGGACGAGGAACGTCGCGGTTATTGCCTGCTCCCGGGCGGTTATCCGGGGCGCCTTGACGCGGTGTTCCTCGGTTGTTGTCGCGACCACCCGCGTTTGGCATGGGAGCAGGATTAATATTGTCGGGAGAGGCTGGCCGGGAGACGCCTCGATTATTTTCCGCTCCAGGGCGATTGTTGTTGTCAGGAGCTGCTTGGCGCGGAGCAGCGGCGCCGGGCCGATTGTCAGGAGGGACCGCGCGCGGGGCGCCTTCGTTCTGCCCCGGAGCGCCCGTTCCACGCGCGCCGCGTTGCAAAGGTTGTGCTTCGGCCGGAGGCGCCGCCCGAACCGTCCTTACAGGCGGCGGCGTCGCACGTCGGGCATTCGGGACTTCCTGCGGGTGCGCTGCAACCGCAGGTTGCCGCGTAGCAAAAACAGAACGGCTTATCGCCTGCTCGGGTGGCCGTACCTGCACCGGACGGGACGCTCCGACAACGCTCTGGCGTGCCGGCTGAACACTGGTTACCGCAGCAGGAGTGACCCGCGCGGACGCGATCTGCCGGCTATCCACCCGCACAATATTTCTGTTAACCGGCCGCGCATTCACAAAAGTTTCGTGGTTTACAACGGTTACGCTGTTGCTGACCCGCTGGTTCACATAAGTGACGTTGCTCACATTATTAGTGGTGTAGTTGTTATAAACATTGGTGACCTGCGTGACGTTCACGCGGGTGTTGCTCACATTAACGTTTTGAACATAGCGTGGGCTGGTGCGGTACCACGGGACAAATACTTCTCCTGGCGCCAGCGGAAACCATCCCACTCCAGCGCCGACTCCAACTCCAACGCTAAATCCCCCGCCGCCAATGAATGCCACCAATGCGGGAGCATACACGGGAGCAACTGCAACCGGTCCAGGCACCCAGCACCAACTGCTTTGCAAATAAGCCCAACGCCCGTAATGGAACGGAGCAAACCCCCACGGCTCATCTTCGACCCACGTCCAGCCCCAGGGTGAAACAAAGGCCCAATGCCCGTAACGATAGGGCGCCCAATCTCCCGGCACTCCGCGCGGGCTCCAAACGTCTCCGTAGCCGGAAACATTGCGCCAGCTACCATAGTCATCCAGGTCTTCGTAGCCCGTCATTTCAGTCGAGATGTAGCGGGAGCTGCGAACGCGGTCCTGGCGTTCGTCTCGCGTCTGTACCCAGCGGTCAAAGCCATCGCGGGAACCTGTGTCATCCACGTCATATGACAACTGGTCGATGCCAGAGAACGTGCCGCGCTGCCCTTCCATCAACCTGTACGAGTTCCCGGCGCCAGTGACTTCAGCCTCTCCCCGCCAAACGGTGGCGAGCGTCTGGTCACCATTTTGATTTACATCAAGGCGATACTCGCCGGGACGATTGATGTTGAATGCCAGATTGGGAGTGTCCACCTCGAAGGCATCGTCGCCACTGTAACGCCGCACACGAACCACGGCCGAACCGACCGATAATCTCAACTGCGTGACACTATTTCCCATATCGAGGAAAGAAATGCTGGTCTCCGGGCCCAAGCGTATGGAAGTGGACCCAAGCTGTATCTCTGCACGCGAATCGCGATCCACCCATAGATTGTCGCCCACCGTCAAAGGACGGTTGGGGACGGCCTGTAGCCACTCGCCGTCGCCGCCCGGCTGGAATGAAACCGACCCTTCGACATAACCGATTCGACCGGCGCGAGCGGGAGGATCGTCACGGTCATAATCCTGTGCGGATACTGCGGGGACTATTGGGAGTAACAACAAGACAGCCGCCGCGAGAACTGCAATCGAAAATCCTCTGGAGATCTTTCTCATACCTCGTCCTAACTGCGGCCGTCGTGGGCCGCTCGGAAGACTCTAGGATACTCGTATGTGATTAAACACCCCTGGGAAAAACAAGTTCTATACCGTCGTGTAGGTACTCGGGCGAGCACAGTCCAGTACAGGTATGACGTTAAGAAACGGGCACTTAATAAGCTTTTGAAGAACCGGGAGAAGCGATACGCCAGGTTCGATTCCAGCCATCGGGGCCGGGGAACTAGGGGTGACGCCCCGGGATGGACTACGGGATGCGAACCATTCGGGCCGGTTAGACGCTAGCTGACGGGCTGTTCGGCCAGCACCTTCTCGCGCTCTTCGGCGTCCCGCCGCTCTTCGCTGACCGACGAAGGCAAGGCCAGATCCAACACTTCCCGGATGGTCTTCACGTAATGAACGTTCAGGTTCTCCAGTTGCTCGGGAGCAAGGTCTTCCTCCACGTTCATCTTGTTCTCTGCCGGCAGAATAATGTCGTGAACTCCAGCCCGTTTCGCCGCCAGCACCTTCTCCTTGATTCCGCCAACCGGGAGCACATTCCCGCTCAAAGTGATCTCGCCGGTCATCGCGGTCAGGGGACGCACCGGCCGATCTTTCAACAGCGAAACCAACCCCGCCGCCATGGTCACGCCGGCAGAAGGACCGTCCTTGGGGATCGCGCCGGCAGGCACGTGGATATGTATATCGTGGTCGGCAAAGAAGCCCTCATCGATTCCAAGTTGAATAGCATTCGACCGGACCCAAGTCAGAGCGGCTTGCATCGACTCCTGCATGACCTGACCAATCTGTCCGGTCATGGTAAATCCGCCTTTGCCCTTCATGACATTGGCTTCAACGAAGAGCACGTCTCCGCCGGAAGGAGTCCACGCCAGGCCAACGATTACGCCCGAGCGTTTGGTCCGCTCCGCAATTTCGCCCTCGCTGCGGACTTTGATTCCGCCCAGAAATTCCTGGATGATTTCCGGCGTGATGACCAGCTTTGCCGTTTTGCCCTCCGCGATGCGCCGTGCCTTCTTACGGCAAATAGTCCCGATATTGCGCTCCAGATTCCGCACTCCCGCTTCTCGCGTGTAATGGCGAATCAGATGACTCATTGACTCACGCGGGAATTCGATGTTTTCCGGAGAGATGCCGTTCTCTTCAATTTGACGTGGAACCAGATATTGAAAAGCAATGTGGACCTTTTCTTCCTCCGTGTATCCCTGCAGCTCAATAATTTCCATGCGATCGCGCAGCGGTTCGGGAATAGGATCGAGCATGTTCGCAGTAGTGATGAAAAGGACCTTCGACAGATCAAAGGGCACGTCGAGGTAATTGTCCCGAAAGGTGGAGTTCTGCTCCGGGTCAAGCGCCTCGAGCAGGGCAGACCCGGGATCTCCGCGGAAATCACGTCCGACTTTGTCAATCTCGTCCAGCATAAAGACCGGGTCTTTGGTTTCAGCGCGGCGAATGCCCTGAATAATCTGTCCCGGTAAAGCTCCAATGTAAGTACGCCGATGACCTCGGATTTCGGCTTCGTCGTGGATCCCGCCCAGGGAAATGCGAACGAACTTGCGGCCCATGGCGCGAGCAATGGAACGGCCCAGCGAAGTCTTTCCGACGCCGGGAGGTCCCACAAAGCAAAGTATCGGACCCTTCATCGCCGGTTTCAACCGGCGCACGGAGAGATAATCGAGGATGCGATCTTTCACCTTCTGCAAGTCGTAGTGGTCGGTGTCGAGAATTTCTTTTGCCTTCGGAATATCAACTTCGCCGCCCGAAGTCTTCGCCCAGGGTAGTACCGCCAACCACTCAACATAATTCCGGGTAACGCCGTAGTCCGCTGCCATGGGCGACATCCGTGCGAGACGGCCAAGCTCCTTCAGGGCTTCTTTTTTTACCTCATCCGGCATTCCCGCTGATTCAATCTTCTGCCGCAGTTCCTCAGTGTCACGCTGGCCTTCGTCTTGCTCACCCAGTTCTTTCTGAATGGCTTTCATCTGCTCGCGCAGGTAGTACTCGCGCTGGCTCTGCTGTACCCGATCCTGTACCTCGGATTGGATCTTGTTGCGCAGTTGCTGGACTTCCAACTCCTTCGCAAGATGCTGATTGATCTTTTCCAGGCGCACACGAACGTCAGTAGTCTCCAGCGTATCCTGCTTGTCCGCCGTTGAGAGCGACGGCAGGGACGAGGCTATAAAGTCCACCAGCCGTCCCGGCTCTTCAATGTTCATCGCAACCGTTGAAAGCTCGTCCGATAACGTTGGTGAGCCGGCCACAATCTGCTGGAAGAGCGTAAGCACATTGCGCTGCAAAGCCTCTACTTCTGAGGTCTTAGGCGGAATCGCCTCAGGGACAGTTTCTACTCGCGCCTGCATGAATGGCGTGAGCTGGGTAAACTCCGTGAGGCGTACCCGCTCCAGCCCCTCAGCGAAAACAAAGAGGCTCTGGTTGGGCATCTTTACCACTTTGTGGACGACCGCCAGGCTGCCTACGGTGTACAGGTCGGCGGGCTGAGGAGCGTCGATTCTCGCCTCCCGTTGGGCCACGACTATAATGGTCTTGTCCTCGCCCAGCGAGTTGATCAGCTGGACCGAGGTTTCCCGCCCCACCGTAAGCGGCAGCACAGCATGCGGGAAAAGAACGGTATCCCTGACCGGCAACACCGGCAGTGATTTTTCTTGCGGCATGTTCTTGTCTTCCTCGCTGCTCCCGTTTTCCGGGGCAGGGCGCGATTCAAGTCGCATAAGTTCAACCATTTTTCACCTTGAGTGTTTCTTACTCAAGTTTGATGTGTTCGATATTGCAGAAGATTCAACGGCAGGTTCCCACGCAGCTCCAGCTGCCGGAGCAATTGGATTCTAAACCCCGGATGTAAGGTCTGTGAAAAACGAAGGTTTAGGGGCGATGGGAAAACAGGTTCCCTCGTGATTAAGCTCGGATTGCTCAATATTGGTTGCATGGTTGCTAAATAATAGCCGCGGCGAAAGATCAGGCAGCGGGATAAACTCCCAGCACCTTCACCATCTCCGCAACCGTCCGCAACTGCAGCAGTGCTCCTCTTGCCAGCTTGTCGTCACCGCGCAGGAAATCGGCATAGAAAACGTATTCCCAAGGCCTTCCGCGAATAGGACGTGACTCAATCTTGCTCAAACTGATATCCCGATCACCGAATACCCGCAGGGCTTTAAGTAGCGCTCCTGGGACATTCTTCAGGCCAAAGGCGATCGAAGTCTTGTCCGCCCGGGGCAATACACGCTTGTTTTTACGTAACAGGAAGAAGCGGGTGAAGTTTCGCTTATCATCTTCAATCCCTGCCAACAGAATTTGGCCCTTGTAAACCGAGGCTGCATGTCGGCTTGCAATTCCAGCGGCGTCCCGCATCCCACCCCCGATTACATGCTTCACGCTTCCGGCTGTGTCATAAAACGGTACGGCCTGGATTTGTGGATTCTTGCTAAAAAAATCACGACATTGATCCAGCGCCACAGGATGCGAAAGCGTCCGGCGTATATCTGCTTTTTTCACCCCCCGAATTGCAATCAGGTTATGCACGATCCGCAAGTAAAAATCCCGCTGGATGAACACATCACGGGCAAGCAAGAGATCGAGGTGTTCCGTCACTGACCCGGCCAGTGAATTCTCAATGGGAATGACGGCCACCGGAACTCTACCTGACTGGATTTGATCAAACACCTGCATCGAGCGGGCGCAGGAGACGACGGAGCAACCTGGCAGCATCCGCCGCGCCGCTTCATGACTGAAAGATCCTGGCTCTCCCTGAATAGCAACTTTCATTGAATAACTTAGCTCTTGGAAACAACAAACAGTTTTTCGAGCAGCAATGCGTTGACTCCATTGGCATAATAACGCGGGAGAGTGTCGATAACGGCATAACCATGGCGCTTGTAGAACGCGAGCGCGGTCAGGTTATCCACCGCCGTCTCCAGCCGAACTGCGTGGCATTTAGCCGTGCGGAGACAGGATTCGGCTCTATCGAGCAACGAGGAACCGATCCGATGGCGGCGTGCTTCGGAGCGAACGTCAATGGTTATGATGTGCCCCAAGCGACGACTGCTTTCCGCCACAATAAAACCCAGGATCGACGGAACTGAACGATCTTCTTCCGATTCCGCCACCAGCGTGAAAGCACCCCAATGCTGGATCATGGTTCTGAGCTGGAATTGGGTGTAAGCAATTCCAGGTGGAAAGCACGACTGGTCAATCTGCCACAGCGTGCGGAAGTCCTGGGGCCGGTAATCACGGATGCTAACTCGCACCCAGACATCTTAGATGAGCATCCGTCTCTTCAAAGTCAACAACTTAGAAACAGCTCTGGAATTCGTTAAAAATATGCATTGAAGACCTTGCTCGTTTACACCCCAAGTCGTACCATTCGCATCTGAGGAATCGTGGTGCGTTTAATCGCTATTGACGCGCTGTGCGCGACAACCGTCGTGATTCTGTGGTATCTGCTATTTACCCGCTATAACAGGCGCAAGGGAACGCTGATATTGCAGTGGGTAGAAGCTGCATGCGCCACCCGCGGCCGCGTCGTGGAGATGAAATGGCTGAGCACCAGCCGATTACAAGTGCACCTCAGTTTTGCGGCGCACTGGTTTGAAAATGCGCGCGTCACCATTAAGCTTTTGCCTCGCCCAGTTCCAATCCAGTGGATCTTGTGCTTATGGCGCCGCCAGAGGGAAACTATCACCTTTGAGGCCGACCTCGACGATACTCCCTCATTCCATCTTGATATCTCGCGCCACCGCTGGCTGACTCAGAAGCCGAAAGAGGTTTCGAATCCCGCCCGCAACTGGACTATATCGCGGCCCGGCCCAGTCATTCTGACGACGCGTACGGAATGGACCCATGAACTTACGCCCCTGGTGAACACCCTCATGACTTCCCGGGGACACAATCTTTTGACGGTGAGATTCCGTCGGGACTCCCCCAACCTCGCCGCGACCATACCTCTGGATGCGCTATCGGACGAGGAGACAACGGCTTCATTTCTCAGCGTGTTGAGAGAGCTGGCGGCGGGGTCCTCGACGTCCCGGCAGTAGCAGTACTTAGACTGGCTGCTCCCCCGTTTCAAATCTGTATCCCACGCCGCGAACGGTAAGCAGATGCTGAGGCCGGGCGGGGTTATGCTCGATGTAGCGGCGCAGTCGCACGATGAAGTTATCAATGGCGCGGGTGTCGGTGTCTTCTCTGAGTCCCCAAACGTCTTCGAGAATAGACTTGCGCGAAACCACCCGGCCCTGATTGCTTACCAAGTGGCGCAACAATTCAGCCTCCATCACGGTTAGATGAGTAGTCGTGCCCTTGGCCCGAAGTTCAAGGTTCCCGAAATCAATGCTGTACCCGGCGAAGGTGAAAACCCCGAATTCCCCATTGCTCTGGCCGGCCGATTGCGATGCTTTCTCGGCAGGTGGCGCATGCCGCGACCATTCACCCCGGCGAAGAAGCCCCTGCAAGCGGGCCAGCAGAATGGGCAACTCGAAAGGTTTTGCCAGATAATCGTCGGCTCCTGAAGAGAACCCCTCCAGCACGTCCTCGGGGCGTCCACGCGCCGTCAGTATAAGAATAGGGATGAAGTTTCGCGCGGCCCGCAACTCTGCGGCAACGGAAAAACCATCTTTGCCGGGCAGCATGACGTCTAGAATCACGGCATCAAACTCTTCGCCCTTGACGAGGAGAAGATTGAGAGCGGTTTCCCCGTTGGCGGAAATTTGCGCGGTGTGCCCCTCCTCTTGAAGATTGAACTGCAAGCCGGTCGCCAGATGCGTCTCATCCTCCACGATCAGAATGCGGCTCATAAGGCACTCCGGGGAAGTTCCAGAATTACGGTGGCGCCGTGGCCTTCGCCGGCGCTCTCCGCCGAAACCCGCCCCCCGTGCCGCTTGGCTATCGTGCGCACCAGGAAGAGCCCAAGTCCCGTACCTCTGACCTGAGGGAGGGCACGGTTGGGAATGCGGTGGAAGCGTCTGAAAATTGTCTTTAACTCTGTGCGAGGAATTCCAACTCCGCAATCATGCACCCGCAATACCAGCCGTTTGGGCTCCTCTGTCAGTTGCACCGAAACATCCACCTTATCTCCCGAGTACTTCACCGCGTTGTCCAGAATATTTGAAACCGCGGTTTGCAGATCCTCAGGATCACCGTTTACTTCCGAGCCATTTCCATTTAGCAGCGCTTCATAGCGAAGCGCGCCAGGCAGAAGATGATGACTGGTTCGAGCAATCTCAACGCAGCGTTCCACCAGGGGCGCGAAATTAACCCTGGTGCGCTCTGCCTTGCTCGCTCCAATTCTCCCGGCTTTCAGGACTTGTTCGACAGTATTCATCAGCCGGCCGGTATCCTCGAGCATCAATCGATAGAATTCATGGCGTTGCTGGTCTTCCAGTTTTCTGCGCTCCAAGGTCTGTAAATGAAGGCGAATCGAGGCAATTGGGGTTTTCAATTCGTGAGTGACCGCATTGATAAAGCTGTCGTGTTGCTCGTTTTTCCGGATTTCGCGGACCAAGAAGCTGGTGTTGAGGATAAGGCCGGCGACTATCGCTCCGAAGAATATGATTCCAAGGAGGACTTTGACGCCCTCTTGCCAATTGAGGATGATCCAGCCGAAACCGACGGCCACCGCCGCTGCCGCCAGCAAAACACCCAAAGAAAGGAAAAACGCGATCTTGCCGCGCCGGCTGATACGCATAGAACGATTCTAGCGCGAGAACCGGCCGGCAACCGCGCCGTCAGGGTTGCGGGAATGGAGGAGGACGCACTTAAGCGTTGATCGAGGCTAGCTCGGGAGGCACTGTGGTTGACCTTTCATTCGCCAGCTCGGGACGAACCGCGGTCAACTTTTCGTGCGCTTGCTCGCGCAACTCGGAAAGCTTCACCCGATAAACATGGCGCGCCAACCCTAGTTTTTTCAGCGCCCATATTCCGTACCAGTTCATATCTACTTCATACCACTTCAAGCCATGCCGGGCCGATACCGGGTGGGCGTGATGATTGTTGTGCCAGCCTTCGCCGAAGGTGAGAATGGCGACCCACCAGTTGTTGGTGGAATGATCGCGAGTTACGAAACGGCGAGACCCCCAGGTATGAGTCGCCGAATTGACCAACCATGTGGCGTGCAGGCCGACTACTGTGCGAACGAACATTCCCCACATCAACAGGGGCATTCCGCCGATTGCAAGCAAAGCAATCCCCAGCGCGATAACGGACGCATAGTGGTACTTCGTAATCCAAAGGTGAAACTTTGATTTGGCGAGATCCGGGACATAGCGGGCCAGTGTGCTCGTATCCTGATGAAGGCTCTTGCCCATTAGAATCCATCCCATGTGGGCCCACCATTTTCCATCGCGAGGGGTATGGGGATCTCCGTCATTGTCCGAAAACTGATGGTGTATGCGATGGGTTGCCACCCAGAAAATCGGCCCGCCTTCCAATGCCAGGGTGCCACATACAGTCAGGAAGTACTCCACCCATTTCGGGGTCTTGTACCCGCGGTGCGTCAGCAGGCGGTGGTAGCCCATTCCGATTCCCAGGCTGCCGGAAATCCACCAGAGTACGATTGCCGCAAAAAACGCTTTCCAGGTAAAAAAGAAAACTGCCGCAATCGCGCCCACGTGGAAGGCCGCCATAAAACCGGCGGTGATCCAATTAATCTGTTTGTCGTGGCGTGTCCGCTCCAGCGCTTCGAGTTCGAGTGGCATGGTCGAGGGCCCCATCCTGAGATAACCCTATCGGTAAGGTATCAGTGGGCTTCGCACGTGGCTGTAATAGTTGTGTAATACGGGATGATTACCGTGGTAATTCAAACGGAATTTGTTTTCACAATTTTCGCGACTGCGATGAGGCGCAGGCTTTTACGGCCTGCGTTGAAGTGCGAGTTCAGGCTCGCGCATGACCGCATCGGTCAGGAGCGAATCTGCAATCCGCAGCCATCGCTGGAACGGGGAACTCCACAAGTCCGTCTCTGGCCCTGATGGAGTTTGTGGCGGCTGAGAATTTTTCGAATCAGGGGCAACTTCGGTTTCATAAGCACATTATTTTCTGAACCCTAAGATGTGAGCAGAGCCGCACAAGATCGTCGTAAATTCACAACGGGGTTGAGTGGGTATTACTTTGGTAATGTAGCGTTTAGCAGGAACTCGTGATAGCAAGGCCAAAACTCGCTCACCCCATATTGGAACGCCGCAGCGTGAAATCTCGATTCGAGAGCTGAATCGGAGCTTGACTTCCACTGGAACAGGTCTAGCATAGAAGCATCACCTCCGATCCAATTCAGGATCGAATGGGCCGGTAGCCAAGGAAAGTCACCGCTTCTTGGTCGCTGGCCCATTTAATTTGGCGCAATTCAGCGTACCAGCCACTGGGACAGTCGCTTGGTCAGTGATTCAGGTATCTCCGCTTCGAGTTCCACCATTCCCTCGGAATATTCCCGGGAATAAATTCGTGATTGCGCTTCGAGCAGCGCCAGCGTCTTGCCCTCTTTCTGGGGGACGCGAAACCGCACACGGCCAAGGGGATCTTGTGCAAGCATTTGGTCGATTTGATCAAGCAGAGTGCTGAGGCCAATTCCTTTTGCAGCCGAAACATGCACGGTGTGCGGGTCGTCACGCAGACTGTCCCGCTGCTTCGCCGGTAGCAGATCAATCTTGTTCTTGATGTGCAGCCTGGGTTTATCGCCGGACTCGAGTTCTCTCAGCACTCCATCGACTTGCGCATCCTGCTCGGAAGAAAGCGGGCTACTGGCGTCGGAGACCTGCAGAACCAACGCCGCGCGCCGGACCTCCTCCAAGGTAGCGCGGAATGAAGAGACCAGGGTGTGCGGCAAGTTTCGGATGAAGCCCACCGTATCGGACAGCAACACCTTGCGCTTCGAAGGCAGCGTCACGGAACGCAAGGTGGGATCAAGCGTGGCAAACATTCGCGCCGATTCAAGCACGCTTGAGTGCGTCAAAGCATTGAACAGTGTTGATTTCCCGGCATTGGTGTAACCAACCAGCGCCACCGTGGCAACCGGAACCGACTCGCGCCGTTGCCGCTGCTGGGCACGAATTCGACGCACATTTTCAATTTGCTGTTTGACATGGCGGATGCGCCGATAAATTTTGCGGCGATCGGTCTCCAGTTGGGTTTCACCGGGACCACGGGTCCCAATGCCGCCACCAAGCTGCGACATCTCGGCCCCTCGCCCGCTGAGACGGGGCAGCAGATATTCCAGTTGTGCCAGCTCCACTTGTAACTGCCCCTCGCGGGTACGCGCGTGAGTAGCAAAAATGTCCAGAATAAGCTGAGTGCGATCGATGACCCGGGCATGCACAATTTTTTCGATATTACGCTGTTGCGAGGCAGTAAGATCGTGATCAAACAGTAGCAGATCGGTGGAGGTGGCAGCGACAGCTCCCGCGATCTGTTCGAGTTTTCCTCGGCCAATCAGAGTGGCAGGATCGGGGCGGTCCCGGTTTTGGATCAGTTCCCCGACTATCTCGGCTCCGGCGCTGGTTGCCAAATCGCGCAACTCTCCCAGAGATTCCGCAGCGCTAAACTGCGGCTCCAGCTTTGTCGCTTGAGTGGTAGCGGCCTGAAGCACGCTGCTGGCTTTCCCCCGTCCGGAACGCTTTCGGCTCCGAAACTCGACTCCCACCAAGAACGCCCGCTCCTGGCGCATCCCTGGAGGGACCCCGGAGCGATCTAGTCTGCGCCCCTGCTTTGACGACACTATGGACTCACGGCCATGCGAGCTTGATGGGGGCCTCATCCTTCATCCTTCAGTTCCGGAAGCCGCTGGAGCTTCGCCCATATCGGTCGAAGCGGCGGAGGAAATCGCCCTTGGTTTCTCCAGATGGCCATGCAGGCCTCTTGCTACAGCAACGGTGGAGATCGCGTGCTTAAAAATCAGTTGCTCCTGGCTGTTGGTTTCAAGCACAACCGAATACTTATCGAAGGAGCGAATGCGCCCCGTAAGCTTCACCCCACTCATCAGATAAATGGTGATGTTGCTTCGATCCTTGCGGGCGGTATTGAGGAAATTGTCCTGGATGTTCTGTGTCGCCGGCTTGATTTCCATCGCCGAATCTCCTTGCCTGAACCCATAACCACCTGAGTGCTGGGGAAGGATGCGAAGGACCGTGCTCCTTCCACTCTCCGTACCATACGGCGGAAGGCCGCAGTTTTCAACTCTGCCGTGATCTCGCTCAAATCTCTGCGACCAATTGTTGACGGGCGCAATCTCTACTCCATTAATCCTAAAACGGAGGTCGCTATGAAGGTCGCCCAGGTGCATAAGCCCGGAGGAGACTTCGAACTGGTGGAGCGCCCCTTGCCCGAGGCCGGCAAAAACGAGGTCAGGATCCGAGTTGAGGTCTGCGGAATTTGCCACAGCGACCTACTGGTCAAGCAGGGACTGTGGCCCGGACTGTCCTATCCCCGTGTGCCCGGACACGAAATTGCCGGACGGGTGGACGCGGTGGGATCGAACGTCTCGCTTTGGAAACGCGACCAGCGGGTTGGGGTGGGCTGGCATGGCGGCCATTGTTTCATTTGCGATCCCTGCCGCCGCGGCCACTTTATCCATTGTCAGTCGGAGAAGATTACTGGTTTCACCTTCGACGGCGGATACGCCGAGTATGTCGTGGCCCCGCAAGAGGCGCTCGCCGCAATTCCGGATAACCTGTCCGCGGATGAAAGTGCGCCCCTGTTGTGTGCGGGTATTACAACTTACAATTCCCTTCGCCATGCCGGCGCGATGCCCGGGGCTACGGTGGCGTCCAGGGTATTGGCGGCCTGGGCCATCTCGGGATTCAGTACGCCCGACAGATGGGATTCCATACCGTCGCGATCGGCCGCGGCGAAGATAAAGAAGCCCTCGCCCATAAACTTGGGGCTCACGAATACATCGACACTAACAAGGTATCGCCAGCAGCCGCTCTGCAAAAGCTGGGCGGCGCAAGCCTGATTCTGGCCACCGCCCCCGACTCGAAATCGATTTCAGCCCTGGTGGACGGGCTTGGGCCAAAGGGCAAGCTGGTGGTAATCGGAGCGAGCCAGGAATCGCTGTCCGTCTCTCCCAATCAACTGCTGGGCGCCCGTCGTGCCGTTCAGGGCTGGGCGTCCGGAACCGCCAAAGACTCGGAAGACGCCCTGCAGTTCTCCGCGCTAACGGGCGTCCGGCCCATGATCGAACGCTATCCGCTGGAGAAGGCTGCGGAAGCTTATGAGCGAATGATGACCGGGAAGGCACGATTCCGTGTGGTGCTGACAATGGGTTAGCCGTGCGGGTATTCATCGCGAAAATGAGTACTTCGCCGGTAAACCTAACATCAGGGGGTCAGTTTTCCGCTTGAAAGATAGTCTTGCGACGGAACGCCGAAGGCATCGGCGACGCGATTGAAGAAGGCGAACATGGCGGTGACGTATACCGCTTCAGCAATCTGTTCTTCTCTCCAATCCACGTCGCGGAGTTTTTGCACGTCTTCAGCAGTCGTTTTGTAAGCGGCTTTGGTGACCAGTTTTACGTACTCCAGCAACGCGTGTTCGGCCGCAGACAGCTCCGCTTCCTCCAGTTTGCCTTCGAGAATCGCCTGCACGCATTGGTCGGTGGCTCCCTGGACACGCAGGAAGTGGGCATGACTGTCCAGTCAATATGGGCACCGGTTCAGGTACGACACATAGCTGGCGATCATTTCTTTGTGCCGCCGCGAAAGGTGTCCTTGGGAGAAATGGACAGTATTTGAGAATTCGATAACCTGGCGTAGAAAATCAGGCCGCGCTGCAAAACACTTGATAATGCCAGGAACTTGCATCCTGCCCGAGCCGGCGCGCCAAGCATCATAGGCCGCGGCTACATCGCCAACAGCGTCGGCATCTTCGATGATCGCAATCTTGGTTGACGTTTTTACTCGCTCAAGATTCTGGATGGCTCTGGCGCTCTTTTTCTGCTTCATCGTCGATGTCAAGCCTCTTCGAGAGTTTCGTTGGGGACCGATGCTCCGCTGGAGCTTATTGTAAGTTTACTCTGGAGGGCGCTATAAACGGGCAGGCCCGCCAGGACCACAACCGTTCCGAACAGCGCTGATTGCGGATTATGCAAAGCCAAAAGGGCCAACAACAGCGACATCAAAATCAAGAACACCACCACAGGCGCCGGATAAGCTGGCACTTGAAATGCGGGGCGAGCGTATCGATCGCGTGACCTCACACGGAACAAACCGGCCCCGGTAAGCGTCAAAAATACAACCGCGACGAAAATGAAATACGAGATGATTTGCTGAAAGCTTCCGATCGATACCAGCACGGTCGCGACCAGTCCCTGAATACAAATGGCATTTGCCGGAGTGCCGAAGCGTGAATGAGTGCGGGCAACTGCGCGCAGAAAAAGGCCGTCCTGTGCCATCGCGTAATAGACTCTGGGGGCGGACATGATCAGAGCAGCCAAGCTGCTCAGGACACAGACGACCACAATGGCCGCGAATACGACTCCTCCCGCCCGCCCGAACAATACAGCCCCGGCCTGGGCGACGAAGGTTTCATCTGAAGTTACTTTCCCCAGCGGGACCACGTACAAAAACGCAGCGCTTACCAGAATGTAAATCGCGGTTACCGCCAGCACGCCCAGCAACATGGCGCGAGGCAGTGTGCGTCCGGGATCGCGCACCTCTCCGGCGATCTTGCTTACATCCCACCACCCGCCGAACGAAAAGAACGCTCCCACCATTGCCGCTCCCAGGGCGGGGGCCAGCGGCAGCGAACCTGGATGCCGTGCAATGAATGGAACAAAATTCGACCATGATCCCAACCGAAGAACGACCGCCCACACAACAAGGAGTCCCAGCACTGCCAGCTTGAGCCAGGTGGTCCAGCGCAGAAAGCCAGCGCTCACCCTGATACTCAGGATATTCAGAAGGCAAAGGCCCCAAATCACTCCAATCGCGATGAACTTGATGACCAGCAGGGAAGACGGGAAGATGTAAGCAAGGTAGCCCGCCACTCCCACCGCCAGCGCGGCAGTAAGGCCCGGATCAAGGACCAGTAGGCACATCCAACCGTAGAGAAAAGCGGTCCGGCGACCGCAGGCTTCGAGAAGATAGACATAAATACCGCCGTCTCGAGGGAAACGGGCAGCCAGTTCCCCATAGCACAGCGAGCCGCTGACTGCGAGGACGCCTACGGTGATCCAGACCAGCAAAAGCCAAAATGGAGATCCCAGTGACTTGGCCATGCCAGCTGGAGTGAGAAAGATTCCCACCGCAATGGACTCGCCGGCGACGGCGGCAGTCGCCGATGCCAACCCCAGTTGCCGCCGCATGGTCTCCTTTAGGACCGGCTTTAGCGCATTGCTCGACAGCGAAGGTCTCATCAGAATCGCGGCAGCATAAATGAGCGACCATGACCGGGCAATAGTAGAAAAAAATGCGGGAGGTAACTCTTCTACTACTTTCACATTATTGCTCCCGCTCTCCCCCTCACTAATAATCGCTTCACTTTCGTGCGCACAAAACTGTCTTGCCGCGGGCGACTCGTCCTGCTGGCGCCGAAAAACAGCAATTTCAATCTCGCGGGGGAGCTTATGACTTGGGTCAGGAATCTGATTCTTGCGGTGGTGCTGGCATGCATTCCCGTTTCGGCTCAACAAATCGCCGGTAATATACGCGGGACGGTTTCGGATCCAAGCGACGCGGTGGTGCAAAACGCCGGCGTTACTGCCCGGCAGATCGAAACCGGGCTGACGCGCAGCGCAACCACGGATCGCAGCGGCAATTATCTGCTGCTGGAACTGCCGGTAGGCCACTACCGGCTGGAGGTATCTGCGAGCGGTTTTCAAAAATATTTACGGGAGGGAATCTCGCTCGACGTGAATGAGACCGCGACGGTTTCCGTTCATCTGGCGGTCGGTTCGGAACAGGAACAAGTGCAAGTTGAGGCCGATGCAGATCTGATCCAGCCAACGGTAACCAGCCTGGGCCAAGTGGTGCACGAGCGCGAAGTTCTCGACCTGCCGCTCAACGGCCGCAACTTTACTCAACTTGGCCTTCTCCAGCCGGGAGTAGTTCCCCTCACCCCGGGCCTGGCGGAAGCGGGAGGATCGCTGCGTGATGGACAAGCTTATGCGGTGAATGGACAACGGCCCGAGTCGAACAACTTTTTAATTGATGGGGCAAATAACTTCAATGGCGTGGATGGTGGCTTTGTTCTGAAGCCGCCGGTGGACGCGATTGCGGAGTTCCGCATTCTTACCCACAATGCCAACGCCGAGTTCGGCAACAGCCTCGGCTCGACCACCAACATCATCAGCCGCTCCGGTTCCAACCAGATTCACGGGGCTCTTTGGGAGTTCCTGCGTAATGATGTGTTGGATGCTACTCGCTTTGCGGCCAATACCGTTGAACCGTTGAAACAGAACCAGTTCGGCGGAACCATCGGCGGGCCCATTCGCCGCGACAAAACCTTCATCTTCGGATTTTACGAAGGCTTTCGCAACCGCCAGGGAGAAACGGACCCTTCGACGGTGCCGTCGCTTGCCCAACGTCAGGGTGACTTTTCGGCGCTTTGCACGGCACAAGACGGAGGTTTCGTAGGCGGTTTTTGCCAGAATCCTAACCATCAACTGTTCAATGTCTTCCTCAACCAGCCCTATTCCAACAATCAATTTCCTCTAGCCTCCGCCAATCCACTCTCTCTGAACCTTTTGCAATTCTTCCCTCTCCCCAACAGCGGGACCAACGTGTTTACCTCGACCCAAGTCGTGCGCCAAGGCACGAACCAGTTTGATCTGCGGCTAGACCACTATCTTGCTGCCTCCGACATTCTCAACCTCCGCTATGCGTTCAGCGACGGCTCCCAATTTAATCCCATCCCGACCTCTGGCGCGAGCGTGCCGGGCTTTCCCGTCGGGCAAGAGCAGCGGGCCCAGGACTTCGTTGCCCAGGAGACTCATACCTTCTCTCCTTCTATGATTGGCGTCCTCCGTTTTTCGTACTTGAGGAATAAATTCCTCTACGGGGAGCGCACGAACCGCACCACCCCCGCGAGCCTCGGCTTTCAATATCAGCCGAGTCTAGACCTCGCCATCGGTCCCCCGTTTATCCAGGTGAATGGCTATACGACCATCGGCGATCCCATCACTGGTCCGCGCAACTCGTATGAAAATGCCTACGATTACTCCGGTTCGTTAAATTGGGTCCACGGCCGCCACCAACTGAAATTTGGGGGCGGTTATCAGCATCTGCAGGTCAATGTTTTACAAGGAATCGCCACCAATGGCTTCTTTGTCTTCGTGCCTTTCCCGGTCGTCCCCGACGCGTTCGCCACCTTCCTGTTTGGTTAGCCGATCGTCTTCCTCCAGGGCCGCGGTGATTTTTCCCGGGGTATTCGAGGCAATTCCCTGAACAGCTATGCTCAGGACACTTTCAAAGTCAACTCGCGGCTGAGCTTCAACGCCGGCTTGCGTTATGAATTGCCGTTTCCATACACCGAAATTCATAATCGGCAAACGCTTTGGATTCCTGGCAGGCAGTCAAAAATCATGCCCAGTGCGCCTTCGGGCCTGCTCTATCCCGGTGATCCAGGAGTCCCGCCGGCCTGATCCCCACGTTCAAGAAGGGATTTGCGCCGCGGGCCGGTTTCGCCTGGGACCCGACCGGCACCGCAAAATGGCTAGTGACTTCTGCATACGGAATCTTCTATGAGCCGTATTACACCGGGCAGGGCGGGCCGCTGCAGGCCCCGATCAGCGCGCCGCCGTACTTACAAACCCCGCAAATCAGTGTTCCCCAGGATTTTGCCAATCCATACACCGGAAATCCACCGCCGGGCAGCGGCCAGTTTTCCACCCCACTTACCAACCTGACCCTTACCCCCAACCTGCCCCTGCCCTACTCGCAGGACTGGGACCTGAACATCCAGAGATCTTTGGCTTCGGACCTCCTATTTGAGGTGGGGTACGTGGGAACCAAGGGGACTAAGCTGCCGCGCTTCATCGAGGGTAATCCCGCAATCTACGTGCCCGGGCATTGATCCCAATTCCAACCAGCCTTATTCCACATCTGGCAATGCCAACCAGCGGCGGCTCTATTCTGGATGCACGCTGGCTGATCCTCCCAATACCTGTATCTACTCTTCAACCGGTCTGATCACCGGCATCGCCAATTCTTCGTACAACGCATTGGAGACCAGCCTGAAGAAGCGCTTCAGCCACGGTCTTTCGTTCCTCGCTTCGTACACGCTTTCTAAGTCCATCGACGATGCTTCTTCGTTCAACATGACGGGTTCTGCGGCCAAGCCCGTTGCGGGGGAAAATGACCTGGCACAGAACCCTTTCGATTTGGCTGCCGAACGTGGCCGGTCCCTATTCGATGCCCGCCACCGTTTCGTGCTCAGTTATCAGTGGAGCTTGCCCTTCTGGAGGCAGCCTCATGGCTGGTATCAGCAGGCGCTGGGCAATTGGCAGCTGAATGGCATTACGACTCTGATGAGCGGAACTCCATTTACTGTTTTCGATTCCAACGATGCTTCGCAGCAAGGCGGGGCGCCGGAAGTCACCGGCTTTTCTGCTAACCGGCCCAATCTGGTCGCGGGGCAGAATCCTAACTCCGGACCACATTCGGCAAACGCCTGCTTGAACGCAAATGCCTTCGCTCCAGTCATCGCCAACCCCAACTCACCGGTGCAACAATTTGGCACGGCAGGTCGCAACATCGCCGAAGGGCCCGGATACGCCAACTGGGATTTCTCCGCGTTCAAGAACTTTCGAGTGGCGGAGTCGAAGGAATTTCAATTTCGGGCTGAGTTTTTTAATGTCCTGAATCACACGAATTTCAGGCTGCCAGACAGCGACATCAGCTCGCCGACCTTCAATCAGATCCTGGCTGCGCAACCGGCACGGGAAATCCAACTGGCATTAAAGTTCCTGTTTTAAAACCTCAGGGAGACCAACGGCGGTGCTAAACCCCCAACTCTTCCTGCATCCACTCGGGTTCGGGCTTTGGCGCAGCGGTTAAATCCAAAACCAATTTTTCCAGCACTATCCGTTTGCTCGGGGGATTTGAGCGAAGGGCAAGATCAGCTTTCGCCACCAGGCGGATGGCGCGAGTCAGCTCGCGTTTGGATTTGTAGCGCCGGGCCTGCCGGATAATGTCATCCGCGGCGAAGGGTGGAACGCGGAACCCCTGCCAGAGAGCTGCCCACAACATGCGCTGATCACGGACATTGCGTTCCAGGATCACCAGCATCTGGCGAAACGTCTTGGCAAGCATGTAGAGATGGCCAATGGCGGCGTCATCGCCGTCCCCACTGGAGAGGACGGCATCGAACATTTCAAGGGCCCGGGTGCGATCACGGGCCGAGATGGCATCGGTGAGCTCATACAGCGAACGTTGCTTGGCGGCGAGAACCATAGTCTCGACATCGCCGAGTGTGATTCGCTTCTTTTCACCGGCATAAAGGATCAGCTTCTCAAGCTCGTTCGAGATCATCATCATGTCTCCGCCGAGCGAATCCACGAGCTCGCGGGCCGCATCAACTTCGAATTTGACCTCGCGCGGGCCGCAATATTCCTGGATCCAGCGCACGGCCTCGCTTTCCTCTACGCGGCCGAGCTCGACAATGGCGCAATGTCGGCCGAGGGTCTCGCGGATGCGCTCATAGCGCTCTTTATCTGTCAGATCCATGCGGCGAGCGTCCACGGGAATGCTGATATGGTCAGCGACAAAGATCAGCACTGCATCTGGATTGGGATCCTTGCAGTACTGCTCGATGGCACTCAGCTTGTCTTCATTCGAGCCTCGTCCGAACAAGGTTTTGACCCCGCGTACGAAGAAAATCTGAAACGGCGCCATCAGCGATGGAGTGCGAGCGCGATCCAGTACTTCCATCAGCTCGGTCTCCGCCAGATCAAAATCGAAGAGGCTGAACTCCCTCATGTCTGAAGGAACAAGATGCTGGAGAATAGCTTCGCGGCACCTCTTGCGGAAGAACACTTCATCGCCGACAAACACATAAGCCGCGCGCAGCTTGCGCGCTTCGACTTCGGAAACAAAGCGCTCGGCTTGCGCAAAAGCGCGCATTAGAAGGCCTCCAGAACATTCGAGACCAGGGTGCGTGCGAATTCGCGCGAGAGCCGTTGGAAGGCCGGCGAGTCTTCTTCAAAGAAGCTGCTCAACTCCTGCGAAACCTGGTACTGCTCGCGAAATGTGTACGACGGATTCTGATAAAGAACTCTTCCCTGCTTGTCGGTCAGCTGTACCTTCATGCTGACCACAACCAGGATGCTGGCTGCCCGGCCCGTCTTGGAATCATAGGTGAGCGGGCTGCTGTAGGTGGATAGTACCGTCCCGTGGAGCGTCGCATCGGCAGAGTCGGAGGCGCTGACGACCCGGTAGCTGGTGCGAGTCGAAAATTCCTGCACTACCGCGGAGGTAAGCATCTGCTCGATCTTGTAGGTCTGGGTTTGGTTTCCGAATGCCGGTACCGCCAGGGTGTGGAGATCAGAAGGCAGCAGACTCGAGTGGCCAGCCGCATGATATCCGCATCCAGTGCCAGCCAGGCACAAGAGTGCAGCCAGCGCGGCGCGCATCACTGGATCTGACCCCGGGGCCTGGACACGGCGATGCCTTCGGCGGCTTCGACCGCGGTTGCCGCAGCAACTCGAAGATTGTCGGATGTGGCCCACAGCCAAACGCTCTTTGGATTAGCGGCATCAGGAGCCAGAGAAATCAGGATGTCTCCCTGTCCGGCGGCGTTGACGTTGTTCGGAGCCTCCTCCGACCGGCCGATCAGCGACACATGCTCGCCGGCGAGCGCGGCGGAAATTTGCGCCAAATCGGCGGTCTGATCAAACTCAAGGTGAAGAGAGAAAGCATGGCCGTGGAAGACCGGAGGTTGCAATACGAACAATGAGGGCACGGGAACGCGATTTCCCACCAGCCGGCGAAAATGCTTCACGACGCGTTCACTCACCGATGACAATCTCAACCCGGAACGCTCGCCGTAGCGCGAGACGAGGTTGAATGCAACCTGCACATCAAAAGTCTCTTTGGGAAGCGGCTGGAACGAGAGCAGATTCACGGTCTGCTCGTGTAGCTCATCCATCCCTTTTTGCCCCTGCTCAGAGGCAGGTTCAAAGATCGTTGCTACCGCACGCTTCACCGGCAAAAAGGCCTGTGCGCGCAACAACAAAAGCGCGAGAACAACCGCAATAGGATGGGCTGCCACCGCCGGCCCCGGTTGCAGCTCGGGGGTGAAGGTTTGCCCGAGTTGCCGCTCGATCCAGGGAGCACGCAGCACCGCTCCGGGCTCATCTTCCAGAGCATAGGAAAGGTCAACGATTGCGCTGCCAGATTTTTGGACGTGCTTCCAGTTTCTGCGAGTGCACTCAGCATCGGACGCGAAAAAAGTGAAGTCGACATGTTCAAATTGCTCGGCGCGAACCCCCTGAATAAAAGTGACCTCGTCTTTGAGGCTCTCGAGCCGTCCTAGAGACTCGTCGTCATCCAGCAGCTTTATGTCGGTCGCAGGGAAGTTGCGGTTATCGAGCACTTCAGCAACTTCCTTCCCCTTTAGAGAGGCAGCGCCTACGATTGCCACGCGGTACAAACTACCCGCCGGCTCGGCGTGCGTCAAACCAGCGGATTTGATATTCGAGTTCATGAGGTTTGCGAAGCTTCTTTGTAACTGGGAGGTGGGGGATTACCTCGGCGACGGTAAATCCACTGCAATCGCCAGAATATACCGGAGAGCATATACGTCAGGGCGATCACGAACAGGACCGGCCGCGAGAAGAACCAAATTCCCGCGAACAGCAGCCCGAAAATCACGATCAAACGGAAGGGCTGCCGCGCACGCAGATCAATGTCCTTGAAGCTATAAAAGCGCCAAGTGCTGACCATCAGGTAAGCAGCGCAAACCACAATCCCGATCCATGTCACGACGCCTCCCCAGGCCACCAGCGGATCACCGCCGAAAAAATGGACCACTGCGGCGATCACTCCTGCTGCTGCCGGAATCGGCATTCCGACAAAATATTTCTTGCCCGGCCGCCCTGGGTTCGAAGGTTGCGGATTGCTGGTGATGTTGAAGCGGGCCAGGCGGCTGGCGCCCGCAATCAAGAAAAGAAAGCTGGCAATCGACCCCAGGTGCATCAGTTTGGTTACACCGTCGGGCGAAAATTCCCCAGAAATCTGCTGAAATCCCCATCCCCAGGCGAGCAATGCCGGGGCAATTCCGAAGGTGATGACGTCCGCCAGTGAATCGAGCTCCCGCCCAAAGTCGCTGGTGGTGTGGGTGAGGCGGGCGATTCGGCCGTCCAGACCATCGAATAACACGGCGAAGCCGATGGCCCTGGCTGCGTTATCAAAGTGCCCAGGCTCCAGGACGGGATTGTGGGTCGCCTGTGAAATCCCGTGTTGCACCGTCCCGTGTATGACCTGCATGATGGCATAACAGCCGAGAGCAACGTTGGCCGTGGTGAAGAGAGAAGGCAGTACGTACATGCCCTTGCGGAAGCGGCGCGAAGACCGGTCTTCACTCCTTCGCGCCGGATAGTTCTCCATCAGCGTGCCTCTGACTTTCGTCCGGCGGAAACCTCGGTCAAATTCTGCTGCCCTGTTTTTAAGAAAGCCAAAATACTGGATCCGCCCTTGACGTGATCGCCGGCCTTCACCGTGAGATCGGCAGCGGCTTCCACTAGCACGTCGGTTCTCGATCCGAACTTGATCAGCCCGACCCGTTCGCCCCGCTCCACGGTGTCCCCGACGTTCTTTGTGAAAACAATCCGGCGCGCGAGCAGACCGGCAATTTGCTTAAAGACGATGGTATGCCCTTCTCCTTCCACCGTCACCGTATTCTGCTCATTGCATCCGGCACACGCGGGATTCATGGCGTTCAGAAATTTCCCGGTTTGATACTGCGCGCCGCGTACCACGCCTGCAATTGGCGAGCGATTCACGTGCACGTTGAACACGTTCAGGAAAATGCTGATCCTCTTGAAGTCCTTCCCGCTCACCTCGACCGTGGCTACCTCCGTCACCTTGCCGTCAGCGGGCGAAACAACGGCGCCGGTATCATCCGGTATGGTGCGGTGGGGGTCGCGAAAGAACCACAAGAAAAAAGCCGCCAGAAGCACCGGCATGACTGCCCATGGGGGGGTCGTCAACCATGCGACCAGAACGGCGGCGGCGAGCAGCACAGTTCCATAGTAGTAGCCATCACGAACCATGGGATTAAGGAAATTATATGGTACGCGCACGATAGAAGAAGGTTTTTGCGCTCAAAACAAAAGGCGCTGTTTGGCGCCCTAGTCGGGGTACATTTTTCCTGAGAGGTTCAAACGGAGATGCGGTCGGACAATTTCTAAGCGACCTGGCCGTGTTCGACGGCGTCTTTACACTGGCGCTCGATCGATTCCATCTGGTCTTTAAGTCGCAGCTTCAATTTCTTAAGCCTGACTTCTTCGAGTTTTTCGTCGTCGGTGAGATAACGTTTGTGGGTTAGGGATGAGAGGCGTTGTTCGTATTGAGTATGCTCCTGGGCCAACTTGCGGAATTGATCGTGCGTGGCCAAGAGATGGTCTCGAGAAGCTAGCATCCTGCAGACCTCCTCATATTCATATTTCTTGTAAGCTAGCACAGGGGCAGACCTGGTTCAACGACGAATTTTCAACAAAACTTCGCGACTAAGCTGTTTAATCTCAACCGTTTAAACTGCATCAGAATCAGGGCAGTCATAGCAGCGGAAGACTGTAGCGAAGCGCATCTTCGGATGGATCAGGGTGACGGTAATAGGATTTCCGACGGCCACTGATGCTGAAGGAGTAATTCGTATAAAATGCGCGCGCCGCGGCGTTTGACTCGCGAACCTCCAGAAAAATTCGGATCGCCCCTTGGTCGCGTGCGGTCGCAATCAGGGATTCCAACAGTCTCGCTGCTACGCCGCAACGCCGCCAGTTAGCAGCGACAACGATGTTTTCCAGTTCGCAGTCTTGACCGGCGACGCGCGCGAATAGGAATCCCCGCAGCCTGGCCTCATCTTCGACGACCATTGCGATGCAATTGGGGTTTACCTGCGCGAATATTTCGCGATAGGTATTCTCGGACCAGTGGGCTGCCAGCGGCTCGCTCCGTTCCAATGCGAGAATTGAAGCGACATCGCTGTAATTGGCCTGACGCAGGTCCGTGCTAGCTCCTAACTTGGGATCGCGCGAATCGCCCAATTTCGAGTTCCCGGCGCGTCAATGCCTCGCACTCCTTGTCGATCGCCTGATACTCCGCCCGATTCTTTTTTGTGAAGCGCTCGTAATCGCGTCGAGATATCCAGAAGTCCAACGTCAAATAGCGATTCGGGATTCCAATATCACGGATGAGCGCGGTGTGGATATAGCCTTCCCCGTTATGGAAAAGCGTCGCCCAATATCCGTCAGGACCGTAAGCTTTCTCGAACTGCCGGGGCTTGCCCGGTTGAACGAGAAACTCCCACACCACGATGAAAGCCGGTTCTTTTTGTACATTCTTTTTGGTCCCAAGTTTCATATGCAGAACAGTTTCTTGACCTCGGCGTCGCTGCGACGAATGTAATTGGCATCCAGCGCTTCGGGAGAGATCGCCTTTCCCGCGACAATTTTCGCGAAGCCCAGCCGCGCGATAACGTCAGCCTCAGGCGGATTGATCAGCGTCGTGGCCAGGGCGTTCTCTCCACAGAATGCGGCTATTTTTGTGTCAGAGGTGACAATCTTGCACTTGTAAGCCAAGGTCAAGAATTCCCTCTGGCTGAGCAGTTGCTGAGTAATCAAACTTGCCGACGTGCCTGACCCACCCTTCGCGTCTTTCGATGGCGGCGTGACATTGTATTCGCCGCAATAAATCTCGGCACGTCCTGCGTCAAGCACGGAGAAAACTCGGGCCTCGACGCCGCCCATAGCGGCCACCGCTTCGAGCATGGAAACCGCGGCAATCGGTTTCTGCAGAATCTCGGCAAGAGCCTTGATGGCGGCAAGGCCAACCCTGACTCCGGTAAACGAGCCAGGCCCGGACGCAACCGCGAGCGCGTCAATATCGGCCTTGCCGAGCTCTTGCTTCCGCAGCAGCTCTGCAATTTGCGGAACCAGTTGCGCCGAGAAAGTGCCGCCTTCGAGCGGCACAAGTTCGAGCGTGCGAAAGCTGTGTGGATGGCATTGCACCAGCGCGATGCTGCCGTTCTTTCCAGTGGTATCTGCGCCCAGGATGAGCATGTCAGAGAACAGACTCTACCAGTTCCAGCAGCACGCCTCCAGCGCTCGAGGGATGGACAAAGATGTAGCGATGGCCGCCGGCTCCGGTCTTGATTTCATTTGAAACCAGACGGACGTTATCCGACTTGAGCTTTTCGACTACACGCACAAGGTCAGGAACACGGAGCGAGATGTGGTGCAACCCTTCTCCCCGCTTGGCAATGAACTTAGCGATCAGCGAATCATCAGACGTGGGCTCCAGCAGCTCCAGCCGAGTTCCGCCAATTGGAACCATGACCAAACGGACCTTTTCGGCTTCGACGACTTCCTCCGCCGACACCGCCAGTCCCAGCTTTTCGTAAATGCTTTTCGCCGCCGCCAGCGAGCGGACCGCGATGCCGAGATGGTCAAGGCCGAAGGTCATACCGATTTTGCCTGTGAAGCAGGAGACCTCGCCCGCCTGGCGGCGTGCGCAGGCTTGGGAACTACCCTGGGACTTGGCGCTTCCATGCGTCGGGACGCTGGCGCTGCGCCTACTCCACATCACGAGCCGCTGGCTTTACTAGCAATCTCCTCTATTACAGAATACGGATCACGCCTGTGCTGCGCCACTTCCTCGGCCATGCGCGACAGATATCCATCCGACATAGTAGCGCGTGCCTTCTCGAGCATAGTATCGCGCAGCATTTCCATCAGGCGCGTTTCCCAGTTCTGAATCCGCCGGTGCAATAGGAGGCCGTGCTTGCTCAAATGCTCTTCGTAGTCCGTAACCGCCGCAGCGAGTTCCGCGATACCGTTTGCCTCGGTCGCCACCGTCTTCACGATTGGTGGAGTCCAGCTGTCGGCGCGTATCGCGAGCGACTGGAGGGCGCGAATCTCGCGTTCCACCCGCTCGGCGCCTTCGTGATCGCTCTTGTTGATTACGAAGATGTCGGCGATTTCCATAATTCCGGCTTTGATCGTCTGAACATCATCACCCATGCCGGGAACGAGAATCACGATGGTGATGTCGGCGACGCGGACAATATCTACTTCATCCTGACCCACGCCGACGGTTTCGATCATTACCAAATCGCGGCCGGAGGCATCGAGCACCATGGCCACATCAGCCGTAGTGCGTGACAGTCCGCCGAGGGTTCCGCGAGTGGCCATGCTACGGATGTAAATTCCAGGATCAGAAAAATGGTCTTGCATGCGGATGCGGTCGCCGAGAAGCGCGCCTCCGGTATAAGGGCTGGTGGGGTCTACAGCGATGATTCCGATGCTGCGGTCTTGCTTGCGATAGTGCTTAGCAAGCTGATCAACCAGCGTGCTCTTGCCGGCGCCGGGGGCCCCGGTGAGACCAATGGTTCGGGCGCGGCCGCAATGCGGGAAAATTGCCTTAAGGAGATCGAGCCACCCGGAATAGTGATTCTCAACCGTGGAAATGGCGCGGGCAAGCGAGCGTGCATCGCCAGCGCGAAGTTGTTCCATCGAAAATTGAACCTGGGGATTCAATTGAGTAACTGTAAGGCAGAAACGTGTAGCGGCGGACTGGTGGAACGCTTCGCGCAAATACAGCAAAAAGTTCAAACCACAGGGTTCACAGGGGTACTTTCCTTCAGCGTCCTCTGTGGTTAAAATCTTCGGCACTCAGAACGTCGATCAGTCCTTCAGCAACTGCCTGGCGATCACCATCCGCTGAATCTCACTCGTGCCTTCGCCGATGGTGCACAGCTTTACATCGCGATAAAACTTCTCTGCCGGATAATCCTTGATGAAGCCATAACCGCCGTGTATCTGGACGCCTTCATTGGCACACTTGACCGCAACTTCGCTGGCGAAAAGCTTGGCCATGGATGATTCCAAGGTGGTCTTGAAACCGGCATCTTTCATGGCAGCCGCCTTCAAGGTCAGCAGCTTGGCCGCTTCGATTTCCGTCGCCATATCGGCCAGCTTCCACTGGATCGCCTGAAAATCGCTGATAGCACGACCGAACTGCTTGCGCTGCTTGGAATAATTGAGCGCGGCTTCATAGGCCCCTTCGGCCATGCCCAGCGACAAGGCTGCAATCGAAATGCGGCCGCCGTCGAGCACTCGCATAGCATCCACGAACCCCTGGCCCTCGGTGCCGAGCAGGTTCTCAGCCGGAAGGACGCAGTCTTCGAAAATCAATTCGGCGGTATCGCTGGCACGGAGGCCAAGCTTGTCTTCTTTCTTCCCCGGACGAAAGCCTTTGATCCCTTTCTCCACAAGAAACGCTGACAAACCGTGGGTATGCGCCGCACGGTCGGTGACTGCCACCACGACCAGGACGTCGGCGTAGTGACCATTGGTGCAGAAAGTCTTTGTGCCATTCAGCACCCAGTTCCCGGCGCGGCGGACTGCGGTCATCCGCGCACTGCCAGCGTCCGAACCCGAGGAAGGCTCGGTCAGTCCCCATGCGCCAATGCACTCTCCGGTCGCCAGCCCTGGCAAATACTGTTTCTTCTGTACGTCATTTCCGGCCAGGAAAATATGATTGGAACAAAGTGAGGTGTGCGCGGCGACAATAATCCCCAATGAGCCATCCACCCGCGAAAGCTCCTCAATCGCGGTGACATATTCGACATAGCCCATTCCCGCCCCGCCCAGTTCGGAGGGAAATATCACGCCCATGAATCCGAGCTTCCCAAGCTGTTTGATGGTCGACAGCGGGAATTCTCCGGCGTCGTCCCACTTGCGGACGTTCGGCGCAATCTCACGTTGCGCAAATTCGCTCACGCTTTTCTTGAGTTGCAGTTGTTCCTCATTCAGCTGAAAGTCCAAGCCATTCTCCTGGGGGGAAACGCCTATTACACCACAGCGGTGAGGATTGAAAGAAACGAGCTACCGACCGGTTGGTAAGACCGTCCCGGCCTGCTCCTGCTTGCGCCTGATGAGGTCATTTTGCCACAGTGACGGGTATCTCAAGCGAGATGAATCCTTCAAAAACCTCATTCGCCAGCAGACGGCCGCGAGGCGTGAGCCGAACACTATCGCTTTTGTGTTCGAGAAGGCCCGCATTCGTGAGTTCCGAGATAGTCGTCGAATAGCTTCCAAGCGCGGCATGCCCGAACTCGGCCGCCACCTTCGCCATGTCCACTCCCTGATTGAGCCGCAACCCCAAAAAGAAAGCTTCCTGCAGCCCAGCTTCGACAGAGACATCTATCCGCAGAGGCGGTGGGGCAGAGACATACTTCTCCAACGAGTCAGGATTCGAGAATCGGACCGCCCCGTCGCCAGTTGCGGCAAGCAGCATTGAATGGGCGTCCACGCCGAAGCCGAGATAAGGCTGCCGCTTCCAGTACTTCAAATTATGCTTGGACGGAAAACCTGCCCGCGCAAAATTGGATATTTCATATTGCCGAATACCGTTCGCATTGAGGCGTTCGCAGGCAGTTTCGTACAGATCGGCAATTAGATCCTCGTCGGGCACGAAATGTGCATGATACTTTTGGCCGCCGGCAATCAGTTCGCGGCCCAGGCGAGAGTCCTGATCCACCTCCAACATGTAAACGCTGGCATGCGGAACACGGGTGGCGGTCAGTTGGTCCAAAGAAACTTCCCAGCTCTCGCGAGTCTGACGGGGCAAACCGGCAATCAGGTCAATATTGATGTCCGATATTCCGGCGGCGCGCAGATGAGCGATGTCATTCAATACCACTTCTCGCGTGTGTAGGCGTCCCACAGACGCAGCTTCCTTGTCTACAAAGGACTGCACGCCCAAGCTCACGCGATTTGCGCCCCCAGCTCTAAGCCCGGAGACCATGACGTCCGAAAGTGTGCCAGGAGCGCACTCAACGGTAATCTCGGAGTCCGGAGCGAGATCGAAATTTTGCCGGATAGTGACAAAGATACGTTGCAGCTGTGCTACATCCAAGAGAGTAGGAGTGCCGCCGCCAAAATATAGGGTGTCAACAGATGATTCCACGAAACCGCCCATCTGGGTTGCGGTTGCGCGTGCGTGCTCAATTTCAGCGCACAAGCGCACCACATACTTTTCGAATACAGCGCGGGAGAAAACACCGGAAGCGAAGTTGCAATAGCTACACTTGGTACGGCAGAACGGCACGGAAATGTACAAGCCGAGAGGCATCTGTATGATTATCCCACTGCGGGCCAGCTACAAGCCGGGGTGTCCCGCGGCCAACTGAAATCTATGCCCCCTCGCGTCGTCATCACTGGAATGGGCGTCGTAAGCCCGAATGGCATTGGTAACGAAGCTTTCTGCCGGGCTGTGCTCGCCGGCAAGTCCGGCGTAAAACGCATCTCCCGCTTCGATTCTTCTTCCCTGCTGGTTCATATTGCGGGCGAGATTCCGGAGTTCAACGAACTGGCCTGGGTGGAAGCGCGCGAGCGCAAGCACGTTTCGCGAGTTGTGCCGCTATGTCTCGCCGCAACCACGGAAGCGGTAAACGATTCCGGACTGGACTTGCCCTCCATGGCGATGGAGGAAAAGCGGCAGATCGGGATCGTGCTGGGGACGGGTGGCGGCGCGCAGGAATTCTCAGAGCAGCAATACCGCTTATGGCACAGCGGAAAAGAGAAGCAAGTTAGCTTATTCTGCGTTCCCAGCGGGACTATGGGCACAATTCCCAGCGAAATCAGCATGCGCTTCGGGTTTCGAGGTTACAGCCACGTTGTAACTGCGGGTTGCACATCCTCGACGGATGCTTTGGGCTATGCCTACCAGCACATTCAGGCCGGGGTGCAGCCTGTGTTCGTGGCCGGAGGTGTGGATTCGCCGGTTACAGAGGGAATCATTAAGGGCTACACAATGATTCGCGCTCTGACGCACTCGTGGAATGATCAGCCGGAACGCGCCTCGCGCCCTTTTTCGGCCGACCGCGATGGATTCGTGCTGGCCGAAGGTTCTTGGATGTTCGTCTTGGAAGAGTACGAGCATGCCAAAGCACGCAGCGCAAAAATGTACGCGGAAATCACGGGCTATGGCGCCACGTGCGAGGCGTACCATCGCGTGCGCATGAGTGATTCTCCCGAGGAACCTGCCCGCGCGATCACGTTGGCGCTCGAAGAATCACAGATTGACGCCGAAGACATTCAGTACGTAAGCCTGCATGGCACTTCGACCGAGATGAACGATCGGCTGGAAACTCGGGCCCTAAAGCTGGCGCTGGGAAATCACGCTCGCAAAATTCCGATGTCGGGACTCAAATCGCAAATCGGGCACGCCCAAGGCGCCTGCGGCGCCGCGAGCGTGGCAGCTACCTTGATTGCCATGGAGCACGGGGCTGTACCCCCCACCATCAACCTCGAACAATCAGATCCGGAATGCGATTTGGACTATGTGCCCGACGTGGGCCGCAAGGCGCAGATCGAAAACGCAGTGTGCAACTGTGTTGGTTTTGGGTCAAAGAATTCGGCGCTGGTATTACGGAAGATAACGTAGAGCCTAAACGATCCTGGCCACCAGATCATAGTCGTGCGTTTCGGTGATCTGACACCGGTAGAACTCGCCTGCGACTGGTTCGATCCCGTCTCGAACGTCGGAAATATAGAGCTTGCCATCGATTTCCGGGGCGTGCAACGCGGTACGACCTTCGAGCAGCAGATCGCTCTCTTCCGACGGGCCCTCCAACAGAAGTTCAAATTCACGGCCGCGCAACGCTTTTTTCTTGCGCTTACTGATTCCCTTCTGGATTTGCATCAGGTGCTTCCGCCGGCGTTCGATTTCACGGGGCGCAACTTTTTCGTCCATTGAAAAAGCCCTCGAACCTTCCTGGTCAGAGTAAGCAAAGCTGCCCATCCAGTCGAACTCGGCTTCGCAGACAAACGCGCAGAGCTCTTCAAATTCTTTTTCCGTCTCCCCTGGAAAGCCCACGATGAAGGAAGTGCGCAGGGTCACGCCTGGAATCGCGCGGCGCATTTTCTCGATGGTGCGAAGGAAAATTTCGGCGCCGCCGCCGCGCTTCATGCGTCTAAGAGTTGCTGCGGAGGCATGCTGCAGGGGTACATCCATGTACGAACAGATCTTCTCGTGCGCGGCGATGGTTTCGAGCAAGCGGCTGCTGATTTTGTTGGGATAGGCGTACAAAAACCGCACCCAGCGCAGGTGTTCGATGGCAGCAAGCTTTTCCAGCAGCAGCGCCAGGCCATCTTTCAGGCCGAAGTCTTCGCCATAACAGGTTGTATCCTGACCTATCAATGTGATCTCGCGCACGCCGGAGCGGGCAAGGCGCTCGGCCTCAGCGAGCACCGACTCAAATCGTCGCGAGCGGAATTTCCCGCGCAATTGCGGGATGATGCAGAAGCCGCACGGGTGATCGCAACCCTCGGCAATCTTGATGTAAGCGGTAGCGCGCGGGGTGGTCAACAGGCGTGGCGTGGCGTCGTCATAAAGATAGTTCGGCAAGTCACCAATGGCTCCGTCCCAGCTTTCCCGCGAGAAACGTCCGGCAACTTCACGCGCATCGCCTTCTGGCCGAGAGGTCAAAATCTTAAACGGCGAATTAGGGGTGTGAACGGGCGCAATTCCAGCCGCGGCAAGAATATTTTCGAGTTCACCAGTACCCACAACGGCGTCCACTTCCGGGATGTTCTTGCGAATCTGGCCGCGAAAGCGCTCCACCAGACATCCGGCGACCACCAGCTTTTTCGCTCGTCCCGACTTATGTTGCGCCATCTCAAGAATCGCGTCGACCGACTCCTGCTGGGCGCTTTCGATAAAAGAGCAGGTATTAACCACTACGATATCAGCGTCTTCGGCGCGCGGAACAAGCTCTGCGCCGGCCTGGGCCAGCATACCCATCATGACCTCGCTGTCTACGAGGTTTTTGGGGCAGCCAAGGCTCACGAATCCGACCTTGGGAAAGGCAGCTTGAGGCGCTTCGACGACCGCTACAGGGACGGACTTCGATGACATGGAATCCAGCTATTCTAACATTCGCTCCTCCCGGACATGCCCAATGGCCAATCACCGTAGAGACTTTCCTCCAAGTTGTGCCTACGATAGGGTTGAGGCGTGACCGATAGCGCAGGGACGGGCAAACAATTCGTTTGCATGCAGTGTGAGATGAGCGAGGCAAAATGCAGCTGCGACAGGTATTGCTGTTCCTGCCAAGGCCAGTTAGACGTTCGTCTTTGTCAGGATGGGCTTTACTATTGTCCGCACTGCCGTGAAGCCTGCGATTACACGTCAGGATGACGCTGCTAACGCGAAAGGCTAAATTCTTTAACGTTGCCGAAAGAAAGTTGGGCCCGCCTGCTACAAAGGTTCCGACTGACTTCTCCAGTGCCGTTTCTTGAGCGACTTCCCTCTACCACGTTCGTGCCTATGGCGATCTTGACTCAAATCACCACCGTCTCTTGATACTCCCCAAAAACCCCGCGCATCGCGTCTGAAATTTCGCCGATTGTAGCGTACGCCTCCACTGCGGCGAGGATTTGCGGCATCAGGTTTCCACCCGCTCCAGCAGAATTCCGGATCGCGTCAATCGCCCGCTTCCAGATCGCATGATCGCGCCGAGCCCGCAATGCCCGGACCCGTTCAACCTGCCTGCGCTCGAGAGCCTCGTCCATTGTCTGGATTGGGACCTGTTTTACGGATTCCTGAGCAAAGCGGTTGACTCCGACGACGGTAGCATTCCCGGTCTCCACCGCTCTCTGATACTGATACGCGGCATTCTGAATTTCCTGCTGCACGAACCCGCGCTCGATGGCTTTCACCATGCCACCCAGCGCGTCGATCTTCTCAAGGTACCCGGCCGAGCGCTTTTCGATTTCGTCGGTCATTGATTCGACGAAATAAGAGCCAGCGAGCGGATCCACAGTGTTGGGCGCGCCCGATTCATAAGCGATTATCTGCTGCGTGCGCAGCGCAATGCGCGCTGCCTGCTCGGTCGGCAGCGAAAGCGCCTCGTCGTAGGAATTCGTATGCAGCGATTGCGTGCCCCCAAGTACCGCCGCCATAGCCTGAATTGCGGTGCGGACAATATTGTTTTCCGGTTGCTGCGCGGTAAGGGTAGATCCGGCAGTCTGCGTATGGAAACGCAACATCCATGATCGCGGATCCTTGGCGGCAAACTTTTCGCGCATGATATGAGCCCACATACGGCGAGCGGCGCGAAACTTTGCCAGCTCCTCGAGGAAATTATTATGCGAATTAAAGAAAAAGGAAATGCGGGGCGCAAACATATCCACATCGAGACCGCCATCAACGGCCGCCTGGACGTATGCGATCCCATTGCCCAACGTAAATGCCACTTCCTGAACTGCGGTCGCCCCCGCCTCGCGCATGTGATAGCCGGAGATAGAAATCGTGTTCCATTGGGGCAAGTTCTGGTTCGCCCAGGCGAACAGATCCGTGACCAGCCGCATGGCCTGGGGGATAGGATAGATGTATGTCCCGCGCGCAATGTACTCCTTTAAAACGTCGTTCTGCACCGTGCCCGAGAGTTGGCTAATATCGGCACCTCGGCGGCGGGCAACCGCCACATACAGAGCAAGGAGGACGGGCGCCGTCGCATTGA
Source organism: Terriglobales bacterium (assembly GCA_038254805.1). Classification (GTDB taxonomy): domain Bacteria; phylum Acidobacteriota; class Terriglobia; order Terriglobales; family Acidobacteriaceae; genus Gp1-AA145. The sequence continues at coordinate 13,795 of JBBSFW010000027.1, read as the reverse complement.
TGGTCATCGAAGTGGAGATCGTTGTCAGGTCGATGCCATCGAAGAGCCGTTCCATATCTTCAACCGAATCGATTGCTACGCCAACCTTGCCAACCTCCGCTGTGGCCAGCGGATGATCCGAATCAAGGCCAATTTGGGTGGGTAAATCGAATGCGACGGACAATCCCATGGTTCCATGCGCCAGCAGGTATTTGTATCGTTGATTGGAGGCTTCAGCATCTCCCATGCCTGCGTACTGACGCATCGTCCAAAGCCGGCCGCGATACATGGTCGGCTGCACCCCACGGGTATAAGGAAAGTCGCCAGGATAGCCAACCAGCCGATCATAATCCCGCTTTTCGAGGCCGGCGGGAGTGTACAGTTTACGAATTTGCATGTGTGATGAGGTCTCTGGATCTGCGGAGGCCTGCGCGGCTTTAGACCTGTTCTGCATTAGAGTTTCTTCTTTTTGCGCACTCGCCAGAATGAATTCGTCCCAAACCACCCGAACACCAAGGTAAAGGCTACTGCTGCCGCCACCCGTCTTGAAGCGCCTCTGCCGGCATAATAAGCCGAATACTCCCGCACCATGGCCGCCATGCCAATTCCGGCAAAAGCTAGAAAAACAAAGCCGGTTATCTCGAGCCACAGCTGGTGAAGGACGCCTGTGATATGTCCCATTGTCGTCCGCGCAGCGCCCAACATGGCACCGTATGTTCGGGAGTGTTTCACTTGCCGCCCGGCCATACGTGCGGCAATTCCCAGCTTCCTGGCAGTTGAGAGATTTGCCATTCTTCTCGATTTTACCAACGCCCGGGTTTAAAATATCGTCTTAGGCGAGAGAAGACGCTGTTTCCTTCATCCGCATCTAAGAAATTGTCCCAACGGCCGAACGGGGGATCCGTGGATCAACGACTGAAACAGCTGATGAAAGAGTTAGGCGAGGCGATTAATGAGTCATTAGCCGACTCCGAGCAGATTGCCGATGTCGTGTCCAGAATCAAAGAAGGTGGATACGACATTTTTCTCGTGCTGGAGGCCACCATTGGCGTGAGCCGTCCGGGGGAGAAGTCGAGTGAGAAGACGATGGTTACCACCCTTTCCAGCAATCCAGAACTCAAGGTCAGCGATCAGGATCTTAAATTCCTGAAGTCACTGCGCATTCGAATCGAAGACGAGGCAGCGTGAAAGTCCCTTTTTCCGCTTGAGTTGACACCATTCTCCGGGGCAAACTGGCCCGGTTTGCGCACATCCAAGATCCGGGTCAGGGGTAGTTAATGTCTGAGTCCTACCTTAAAACTGAAGAACAGGTGAGCACGATCTGGCACTTGGGAGGGCTCAAGGTCCGGCAACTCGCAAGAAAAGTTGTGACTGGCCTAAACGATGACGACTTGCTAGGCCGTTCCTCGGAGCTCGCCTTCAACTTCATTCTGGCGATATTCCCGCTATTATTATTTCTGCTCTCGCTTCTCGGGCTTTTCGCTTCGCGCGGCACAGTGCTGCGCACGAACCTTCTCACCTATTTTTCTCAGGTTCTTCCGCCTGAGGCTTTTCAGCTCATTAGTCACACGCTGACGGAAATCACTCGAAACGCCAGCAGCACCAAGATTACCTTGGGAATCTTACTGACCCTGTACTTCGCATCGGGGGGAATGAGTTCGATGATCTCGGGGCTAAATGGCGCCTATGAGCTAAAAGAGACCCGGTCCTGGATCAGAGTACACGCTGTAGCTCTGGTCTTGACTCTTGCCATTTCTCTTCTCGTCATTATCGCGCTCCTGGCGGTGCTGAGTGGTGGGTATTTGGCCAACATTGCCGGACAGCACTTTGGTATGGGAAAGGTTGCGATTCTGGGCTGGAAAGCCGCGCAGTGGGTGGTAGCGGCTGCGTTTATTACGCTCTCATTTTCGCTGATTTATTACTTTGGACCGGACGTAGAGGAGCAGCACTGGTACTGGATCACGCCAGGCTCAATCTTTGGAGTACTGATTTGGATAGCGGCATCCTTCGGGTTTCGCTTGTATCTTCATTTTTTTAACAGCTACAGCCGTACTTATGGGTCGCTCGGTGCGGTGATGATCCTCCTGATGTGGCTTTACGTCACCGGATTCTCTTTTCTGGTTGGCGGCGAAGTCAACGCCCAGATCGAACATGCAGCCGCGCGGCGTGGCCATCCCGAGGCCAAGGCGCCGGGAGAGAAGCAAGCGGCGTAAAGCATTTGGTGGACCTGGTCGGGATCGAACCGACGACCTCTTCCATGCCATGGAAGCGCGCTCCCAGCTGCGCCACAGGCCCACACGTAAAGGATTGCAGCAATAATTCTCACTCAGCGCTGGCGGTTAGTCAAACAAAAGCACCGTGAGTAGGTTTTGCCAAATTTCGAAAAATGAGTATGCTGTGTCGGAAGAGCTAAACGATGAACTTTATTAAGCGGGCCACAATCTTTTGCTCGATTGCTCTGATCGCCGGCGTCGCCGCCGCCCAGGAGCCGGCGCCAGCCGTCTCCTATTCTTCGATTTCGGAACTAAACCAGATGTTCTCAAATCTGCAGCAGGCATCGGAGGCATTGCAGGAGGGATTATCGCGCCTGCGAATCGAGAAGTGGAAAACGGATTCCGGGACCAAACGTCAGACTCAGGGCAACGTGGATTCAATTCTGCGGAATTTGCAAGCGGCGCTTCCTGAAATCCTTGCGGAGCTAAAGAATTCACCGGAAGATGGACCGCTCACTTTCAAGGTCTATCGTAATCTCGATGCTCTCAACGATGTTCTGAGCTCAATCGTAGAATCTGCGGGCGCGTTTGGGAGCAGAGAGGAATTCCAATCGTTGAGCAAAGATCTAACCGCCATAGACGACTCGCGGCGGGTTTTCGCTGAGCGTATGGACAAAGTAGCCGCGGCGAAGGAGACTGAGATCGGTCAACTCCGTGTAGCGCTACAGAACGCACGCTCCAACGCCGCTCCCAAAAAGACCGTGGTGGATGACACAGCTCCTCCCGTTAAGAAGCCGACGGCAGCCAGGAAGAAGGCAGCGGTCCCCAAGCCCAACACTCCCGCTCCCCAGACCCAGCCCGCTTCCCTACCGCACCAATGACGATGTCCTTGACAACTCGGCTTGTCCATTTCAGCAACCAGCTTAAATCCAGAAACTTACGCTGAAGGAACCGCGATCCCTGGTTCGGGGTCTAATAAAGTCAGTAAACTGGCGGTTGGGAGGGACCTATAATGGAAGTGGGCCATACCTAGCATGGCTGGAACGGCCAATATGGGCGACTTCGCCAACGCGATCGGACTGCGCACCGAAGAATCCGCCGTCATTCTGGAATTGAAGGCCGGATCTGAAGAAGCCTACGCATGGCTGGTCGGCGAATTTCACCAGCCGGTTTACAACATTATTTATCGCATCCTCACCGATCCTGCGGATGCCGATGACACCACCCAGGAAGTTTTCCTTAAGGTTTTTCGCGGAATGAGGCATTTTCACAGCGAGTCCAGCCTGAAGACCTGGATTTATCGTATCGCTATTCATGAAGCTTCGAACCGGCGGCGCTGGTGGTTTCGCCACAAAGCCAAAGAAACCTCCATGGAGAGCGACAGTCCTGCCCAGCAGGCGCCGCCATCCATTCATTCAGCCCTTATGGACAGACACAAATCACCGTTCGAAACCGCTGCCGATCACGAGATCCAGGCACGAGTAGGGGAAGAACTGCGGCAGGTTTCCGAACCCTACCGAACGGCGGTGGTACTACGTGATATTGAAGACCTGTCCTACGAAGAGATCGCGGATATCACTCAGGTTTCGCTGGGAACGGTCAAATCGCGCATAACACGAGGACGGGAAGCACTCAGGAAGAGATTAGGCTCCTATGTGAGGCAAGTTGCGCCGGACCTCGGCCTGAAAACAAGCAAACCCCTGCGCCGCAATGCTGTCCCGTCGCCTGCCGACCCGAGACTCGAGGTCGCATCATGACCTGCCTGCTAGCCAAGTCTATGCTTTCGGCTTACCTGGATGGGGTAGTGACGGGCAAGCAGATGTATGCCTTGGATAAGCATCTGCAGCGCTGTCCGGTGTGCAGCCAGGAATATGAGATGTTGCGCCAGACGCAGGTCATACTTGCCAAGATCGGGCGGGCAAAGGCCCCCGATGATCTTTCCCTAAAACTCAGCCTGGCGATTTCCAGGGAGGTGGCGCGTCATCGGCAACCTTATTTCGGGGATTTCGCCAGCCGCATAGGCGATTCAATGCGGGTTTTCATGGTCCCAGCAACTGCAGGACTGACCGCTACGATTTTGATTTTTACTCTAGTAATGGGATTTCTTACGCCGCCGGTGCGGGCGAATAGCGCCGACGTGCCGCTTATGTTCTTCACCGACCCCGAGCTGCAGCCGACCGCTTTTGGAGTCGTCCTCGGCCCAATCAATGAAGACTCACTGGTAATTGAGGCTTATGTGGACGCAACCGGACGAGTGCAAGATTACCGTGTGCTGTCAGATCCTGCCAATCAGAAAGACCTTCCGTCTGAAGTAAAAAACATGCTCATTTTCACCACCTTCCGCCCAGCAACTTCGATGGGTACGCCGCGATCCGGAACGGCGGTACTTTCGTTTTCAAAAATCAGCGTTAAGGGTTGATCAGGGGCTGAGTACAAGAGTTTTCCACAGGCCGCCAACCCGGGGGTGCAGGTAGACTATAAGGGTTGTCACACGGTTTCACCGGAGAAGCATTCTCTGCGGCAACTAATGCCCGGCATCTTCCCGACAGGTTGTTCCGAATCTCTCATATTGCCGCTTCAGAATAGGTGACGGCTACAGGGGCGGCGCGGACTGGCCTGCGCTGCCGCGAGGAAGAAATCGTTTTTTACGGCCAGCTCACGTGCGCCCTGTAAGTGAGGGTGCGAAGCTACGGGCTACGGACTTGCAATGAATCTGGTTGCGGCAAACGAGGACCCAGCTTTCGCGCCGCTGGCGCCGGTCCTCAACCCGGCCAAGTGGTATGCGGCATACACATGCGCCCGCCACGAGAAAAGTGTTGCTCAGCAACTTGAAGATCGCGGGATCGAACACTTCCTCCCTGTGTACCGCTCCATGCGCCGGTGGAAAGACCGGCGTAAGGAGTTGGAGTTGGTTCTTTTCCCAAGTTATGTGTTCATCCGGCTCGCACTGTCGAATCGTTTGCGAGTGCTGCAGCTTCCCGGAGTGGTGCGGTTTGTCACTTTTCACGGGGAGCCAGCTGCGGTTCCGGCAAGTGAGATTGAAGCGCTACGCCACGGTCTTTCGCAAAGCTTGCGGCTAGAGCATCATCCGTATCTCACCACGGGTCGCCGGGTGAGGGTGGTACACGGTCCACTTAGCGGCGCTAACGGATATCTGGTGCGCTGGAAAAACGGCTCTCGGCTGGTGATTTCGGTGGATGCAATCATGAGATCAGTTTCCGTGGAGATTGATCAGGCCGACGTCATTCCTCTTTTTTGATCTCACGCGAATTTCCCGACCACCGATGCGAGGTCCAATGAAAATGCTTATGCGAAGCGCTGCTATTGCCGCTGTGCTGGAGTTAACGCTGTTGCCGGTTATGCTCAGCGCACAGCAACGCGAGTACTCCCAGCCTCCGAACTATTCGACTAAGACCCGTGCCATCTCGGATGCGGAGTCTCGGGCGGAAAAAGAGGCGGAGCGCCTGGTCTCGCTCCCCACGGAGAGGATTATTCTGCTACTCGGTCAGGAGCCCGGACTTTTTCTGGAAGTAAAGAAATTGCTTGTAAGGAGAGCATATGCGCAGGGACGGATATTGGATCCGAAAGAGCTGACCGATGAAGCGGTTTTTCGTCTGGTGCGTGACGATGAGGAAACTCGAGCGCTGATTACCCAGCAAATCGTCAAGCGCGGTTATGTCCGCGCCAAACCCACGCCCGAAGAACTCGCTCGCCAATTCGACCAAGAGCAAAGGCTGAATCGGGGGAATGCCGACGAGCAGCAAGAGCAGTCTGGTGACACCGATCGTCAATTCAGTCCACAGAACAGGTACGGACAGCCGGCGTACGGCCGTTCGCCGGCCTCTCCGTACCCGCCTGGGGCTGCGCCGCCGGACGTGCAGCCTTCGTCCCCGTCCGCTCCGGTGGGAGATCAGCGGCGGGCAGTGTTACAAGCCGGCGCCGCTTCTGTTCCGGATTCGGGCGGTCTGCCTCTCGATGCGCTCAGTCCACAGCAGATCAGCCCCGAACAAATTCAGCAGTTGATCAGTACCTATGGAAAAGGGCAAACCACAACCGGTGCTGGGGGGCAGCAGGACCTCGCCAAATTGGCCACCGCTGCTCTGGGATCCGGTGGCGCCACGCCAACCTCAGGCCAGCAGCCCCAGTCGCAAGAGGAAGTGTCCAGCCGGCAGCAGCAGAGTACGCTCGTCCCGCAGCAGGCGCGGCTTGATTCCAATTTTCCTTCACAGCGCGAACTGTCGCGGCGCCGGATTCCGGATCAGCCTGCGGTGCTGCATCGGGCCAATCCCTACGCCGACATCCCATCGCTTTATGACCTGTATTCGCAATACTCGCAGCGCCCAATTTCTCTAACGCGCTTCGGACTCGATATTTTCGAAAGCGGCACCGGCAACGCCGATCAACTTCCGATGGACCTGCCGGCAGGCCCGGATTATGTTCTAGGCCCGGGAGATGGCGTCAACATTGATTTATGGGGGAGCGTTTCCCAGAAGCTCCACCGGGCTGTCGATCGTCAAGGACTTTTAAATCTTCCTGAGATCGGAAGTGTGCAAGTGTCAGGGCACACGCTCGGAGACGTTCAGCACATCGTCCAATCGGCCCTGCGAAGCCAGTTCCGCGAGGTGGAAGCTGATGTTTCGCTCGAAAAGCTCCGCTCGGTTCGAGTGTATGTCGTTGGGGACGTGGCGAGGCCGGGCGCCTATGACGTTAGTTCGCTGTCCACCCCGTTGAATGCCCTTTATCAGGCGGGTGGACCTACGACCAAGGGCTCGATGCGCATTCTCAAGCACTACCGCGGCAACAAGCTGATCGAGAATGTTGACTTGTACGAGCTTCTCTTGCGCGGAGTGCAGTCGGGTGTAGCGCGGATCGAATCCGGGGACACAGTATTGGTCCCCCCGATTGGGCAGGAAATTACGATCGAGGGAATGGTACGCCGCCCCGCCATCTATGAGCTCTCTGCAGAAAAGAATCTGGCAGAGGCGTTGGAGCTTGCCGGCGGGGTTTTGCCTTCCGGCACTCTGCGCCATGTCGATGTTGAGCGAGTACAAGCCCACGAAAGCCGGACCATGCTCCGTCTGGACATTCCAGAAACCAATAACCAGCAGACGGTCACAGCCGCACTTGAACAATTTCAAGTCCAGGACGGCGACAAAGTCAAGATTTCTCCCATCCTGCCATTTTCGGAAAAGGCGGTTTACCTGGACGGCCATGTCTTCCGTCCGGGTAAGTATGCTTATCGGGACGGAATGAAAATCAGCGACCTGGTACAGAGCTACAGCGATCTTCTTCCCGAGCCTTATCAGCCACATGCGGAAATTATTCGATTGAGTGGCCCCGATTACAAACCGCAGATCATCGCATTCAACCTGGGCGACGCCCTCGCCGGAAGGGACACGGGCATGGTGTTAAAGGCCTTTGATACCGTGCGCATCTTCGGTCGCTTCGATTTTGAAGACCTGCCGATCATTACAGTGACTGGAGAAGTCCGTGATCCTGGCGATCACTTTACCAATGGCGCAACTTATTTGCGAGATGCCATCTTTTTGGCGGGAAGCACTTCCCCCGAAGCGGAACTGAATGATGTGCAAATTTTCCGCAAGACACCGGGCGGCAAAATGGACGTAATGAATGCAAATTTGGGGAAAGCAATTGCCGGCGATGCGACCCAGAACATCCTACTGCAGCCGCAAGACCGGGTGTTCGTGCACAAAGATCCGATGAGAGTTGATCCTCCAAGCGTCGAAGTTCAGGGGGAAGTCCCCAGGCCAGGAAAATATCCCCTGGGGACTGAAATGACCGCGACCGAACTGGTGAAGCTTGCCGGCGGGCTAAGGCGCTCCGCCTATACCCCAAAGGCCGAACTGACGCGCTATAGCGTCGAGAGCGGAAAAGACGTGGAAGGCGAGCACATTTCCGTATCCATTGGAGACGCGTTGAACGGAGAACCTGATGCCGACGTGCGTCTGCACGCCGGGGACGTGCTTACCATTCGGCAGATTGCGGGTTGGAAGGATATTGGCGCAACCATCAAGGTGGATGGCGAGGTGGTTCATCCCGGAACTTATGGCATCCAGGAGGGGGAGCGCCTCAGCGATGTGATTGCTCGTGCGGGCGGCCTCCGGGCTGATGCTTACCCTTACGGTTCAATTTTCGAACGCGTACAAGTTCGCGAACTCGAAGAAAAGAATCGCGCACAACTGATCGCGGATGCAAAACAAGAAGGTGGCGGACTGGGAGCCTCGGTGGACGATCCATTCGCCAAGGAAGCTTCTGTCGTGCAGTGGCGCGACACCCTCAATAAGCTACAAACAACGGCACCTATGGGACGGCTGGTGATCCACATGCACAGTGGTAAGTTTTGGGTTCACAGCCCCGCGGATATTCAGCTTCGCGCGGGCGACTCCATCTATGTTCCAAAGAAGCCCAATTTCATTATGGTCCAGGGCGCAGTTTACAACTCCACCGGCATATCGTTCCGCTCCGGAAAGAGCGCGCAGTGGTATTTGCACCAGGCAGGAGGACCCACTTCCGCGGCAGACCGAAAAAGCATCTTCGTGGTTCGCGCCAATGGCACGGTGAATGGCGGACCGAAGGGACTATTCAGCGGCGGGGCGCTCGAGGCTGAGATACGGCCCGGCGACATGATTGTCGTTCCCAGTAAAGCGCTAGGTGGCGGATTTAAATGGCGCGAGACACTGCAAGTGGCACAACTAGTCTCGGCGATAGGAATCGCTGTACAAGTGGCCAGAGGATTTTAGGACGTAACATGCGGTCATCAACCTGTTCAAGGCTTGGTTTGGCCGCTGTGTTTATTTTTAGCCCCCGGACCTGGGCGCAGGGGCAGGAGCCTCATTTACCCTCCACGCAAGCCACTGCCTCGTCGCAGATTGACCTGCATCAGCCGAGCAAGATGGACGATAATTATGAGTTACCTGCGGGCGTGAATCCTGAAAACCGCCTCATCTCCCCTTTCGTCCAACATCTCGCGAACGATCAGAAATACTTTTGGACCTTGCCTGCACGTGTCCACAAGCGAGACCTGGAGTGGGTTCTTCCCGCAGCCGGAGCAACGGCCGCGCTGATCGCGAGCGACAGTTGGACGTCAAAGCAGGTCCCCAATCGGCCGGGACAATTGAATGTCAGTCGAAAAGTATCTGATTACAGCTTGTACTCGCTGGTGGGCGCGGGCGGCGGAGCATTCATCTTCGGCAAACTGACAAATAATGACCATATGCGGGAGAGCGGATTGCTTGGGACGGAGGCTGCCATTGACGCAGCCGCGGTGACCTATGCATTCAAGATAAGTACACAGCGTCAGCGCCCTTATTCGGGCGCAGGCTCAGGCAGCTTCTTCAGCGGAGGTTCGTCGTTTCCTTCGGAACACAGCGCACTGGCATGGTCAATTGCCAGCGTGTTGGCGCATGAATATTCAGGGCCGATGAGCAAACTTGCCGCTTACGGGCTGGCAACGGCTGTAACTCTGACACGCGTCACCGCGCGCCAACATTTTGCTTCCGACGTCGTCATCGGAGCAGGCCTAGGCTGGTATTTTGGCCATCAAGTCTACCGGGCGCACCATGACCCAGAGTTAGGAGGCACGGGCTGGGGAAATTACTTCGAGCCCAGTGACGAGCCGAAACAACGGGAGTCGAGAAACATGAGCTCCCCTTATGTGCCGCCAGATAGCTGGGTATATCCGCTTTTCGATCGGCTGGCGGCTCTGGGTTATGTGAAGAGCGCTTACCAGGGAATTCGTCCCTGGACTCGCATGGAATGCGCTCGGATTTTGGAAGAGGCGGAAGAGCAAATTGGCACAGAGGGCGGCGAAGCTTCAACCGTTTACCTGGAGCTCTCGCGTGAGTTTGACATTGAACTGGCCAGACTAAACGGCGCACAGAACGTGGGACTACGCCTTGATTCTGTCTATGCGCGAGCCACCCAGATTTCCGGGACCCCTCTGACCGACGGCTATCACTTTGCGCAGACCGTGGTAAACGACTACGGACGTCCGTATGGCTCCGGATTCAACAGTATTTCCGGATTCGCCGCGCATGCCGCAGCAGGGCCGCTGTCCTTTGCGTTGCAAGGCGAGTATCAACATGCGCCTGCGGTGCCCATGAACTCTGCAACCGTTCAACAGGCAATTGCCGACGCAGACTTCACGCTGCCCTTCCCCGGCGGCCGTCCCGAGACAAACCGTTTCGATTTGCTCACCAGCACAGTGGCGGTGCAGTTTCACAACCTTCAACTTTCCGCCGGCAAACAAAGCGAGTGGTGGAGCATGACCAGCGCGGGCCCATTCCTGGTAAGCGACAATGCCGAGCCGTTTTTAGCCATAAAGTTGGATAATGTTTCGCCCTATCACATCCCTCTGCTTTCCAAACTTTTCGGCGACGCGCGATCCGAATACTTTCTCGGACGGTTGGATGGGCACCGCTTCGAATACGATGTTGACCATTTGGTTGGTCCGACAAATATTCAGCCGCAACCATTCCTGCAAGGTGTGAAAGTGAACTTCAAGCCGACCCAGAACCTCGAGTTCGGGTTCGGCTTCTCGGCAATGTTTGCCGGACCAGGACTACCCTTCACGTTCCACAATTTTGTTCGTACGTTTTACTCACATACGTCAGGAAGCAACAATCCGGCGAAACGCATCACCGCATTTGACTTCAGTTACCGAATTCCCGGGCTGAGAGACTGGCTGACTCTGTACCGCGATTCCCTGGCGGTGGACGAATACACTCCCCTGACTTCAAGCAGGCCTTCGCTGAATCTCGGGCTCTACGTGCCCCGGTTCCCGAAGGTGAATAAGCTGGATTTTCGCGCGGAAGTTATTGGCACCGCTCACACCCGGGAGTTTGCTCCCGGATTCGTGTATTACGGTTTGCGGCGGTACCGGGATGGCTATACCAATGACGGGAACCTGCTCGCGAGCTGGATCGGGCGGGCGGGCCGCGGCGGGCAGGGCTGGGCGACGTACTGGTTTTCACCGCGATCCACGCTGCAAGTCGGATACAGATATCAGAAAGTTGACCGCGATTTTTTGGAAGGCGGGCACTTGGATGACTTCAATATTCGCCCCCAGGTGATGCTGGGGCGTAACCTGAACATATCCGGCAATGTGCAATTGGAGCACTGGTACTTTCCCCTGCTGTCTGCGGTGGGACGTTCCAACGTCACCGCACAGCTGCAGTTGACGTTCTTTCCTAGCCTGGGATTGCATCGGTGATCTGCGGACTGGGACCTTGATTTTTATGCAACGACAAAACCGTCGCTCCGACCCATCGGTATTCGAGGGGCCAACCGTTCTGCAGCCGAAAACGGAGGAGGGATCAACTTATGTTCCGCCGCCAAATGACAGGCTGTGGCTCCTGTGGGAGCATCGCCAATTTCTTTGGCGATGGACGGTGCGTGGGATATTGATTTCTACCGTTTTTGCGTTGTTGATACCAAACCGATATATCGCGGTGACTCGGCTCATGCCGCCTGATAACAGCTCCACTTCCGGCATGGCAATGCTGGCCGCGCTCGGGGGTGGAGGTGGACGAGGGGGGGGGGAATCGTCACCATCAAGATCGGGCGGTATGTCGAATCTTGGAATGATTGCCGGCGACATGCTTGGGCTTAAGAGCACCGATGCAACCTGGATCGGGATCCTGCGTAGCGACACCGTCCAGGACCGGTTAATCGATCGTTTCAATCTTCGCAAGATTTACGCGGACAAATACATGGTTGACGCCCGCAAGGACCTCGACCGATACACCGATATTTCCGAGGACCGCAAAAGCGGCATTTTAACAATTCATGTGACCGACCGGGACCGGCAGCGGTCTGCCGCACTCACTCGGGCGTACATAGATGAATTGAATAAACTGGTCGCTCAACTGAGCACCTCCGCTGCCCGTCGCGAGCGCGAATTTATTGAGGGTAGACTGCAGACGGTGAAGCGGGACCTCGACACTGCGGCTCAGGAGTTCAGCCAATACGCCAGCAAGAACACTGCGGTTGATATTTCGGCGCAGGAAAAAGCGATGGTTGAATCGGCAGCGGCGCTGCAAGGACAACTAATCGCGGCGCAATCCGAACTCGAAGGGCTTGAACAGATATACACAGCCAACAACATTCGGGTAAAAACTCTGCATGCGCGCATCGGAGAATTACAACGGCAATTCGGGCTGCTCAGCGGTCAAAGCGGATCGTCAACACCGGAGGAGACCGAAAACCAGAACCAACCTTATCCCTCCATTCGAAAATTGCCCTTGCTGGGTGTTCGCTGGGCCGAACTGTATCGCCAGACGAAGATCGAGGAAGCGGTCTATGAACTGCTACGCCAGCGTTACGAGCTGGCGAAGATCGAAGAAGCTAAAGAAATCCCCACCGTCAAAGTCCTGGACGAAGCCACGACACCGGAAAAGAAGTCCAGTCCGCACCGGCTGCTGATCATCCTCATTTGTGCCGTCCTGACATTCGCGGGCGCGGTGGTTTGGGTACTGGGGGAGAACCGTTGGAATAGCGTCGATCCGCACCATCCTAAAAAGCGGCTCGCCCAAACGGCTTACGAACGTGTCCGCAGCCGGCTCCACTCGCGCCTGGAGCCTTGGTATTCGCGCATTCGCCGCAAGGCGTCAGCTCACGGCGACGGGCCTCGGGATTAGTGCATGCAACTAAGAACCACTGGCATGCAAGCTGCAGCTACCTTCAGGCGGGCGGTGCTCGCGCTCGAGGTGTGCACCCTCGGCTGGTTGCTCTACACCGAAGACTTACACTGGATACCTCCGACTTTGCTGGCGGTGAGCGGAGGTATCGCGTGTATAGCACTGACGTTCACCTCATGGCCAGCGGGCGCCATCGTATTGTTGCTCGCGGGCAGTTCCGTTCCGCGTATCGCCTGGAATGTTGCCAGCCTCAACGTCCATCCTGAACATGTGGTAATCGCCGCGGCAATCGTCGCGATCGTGATCAAACGCGCCTACCACACCACCCGGCGTTTCGACCTCCAGATTTTCGATTACTTTTTGGTTGCGTATATCGGGCTGAACGTCTTTTCTTCGGCCTTCACCTCACCGGAACCGGGCAAGACGCTACGTTGGGCCGCTCTGCAAACGATCGTCATCCTTCCCTATTTCCTAATCCGGCTGCTGGTGAAGTCGCGCGAGATGCTGTGGTACACCTGGGTAGTTCTGCTTATCGCTGGGGGCGTGGGAGCGCTTTACGGATGCGTCTCTTTTCTTTCGAATCGCTTTTTTAGAACCAGCTTTGGAGTTGAGACGGAACAATATGTGGGGATTCCAGGGACCTATGGCGCCCAGTACGAGGCCAATATTTTTGGCAGCTATACGGCTTGCGTGGCCGTCATGTTCCTGGTGGGATTCTTAATGTCAAGGGGCCGGAACCGGCGATGGTGGATCGCCGGCTTCCTGGTGGGAACGCTGGCGCTGGTCATTAGCATGTCGCGCGCCGTGCTCTTGAGTTTCCCGGTGGCAGCCCTGGTGGTCTTCTGGATGACGGCCAAGGCGCAGCACATGGAAACTGGGCGAGTCGTGAGAATCGTGTTGCTTGCTTCGGCTGTATTGCTCCTCGCTACCCCGTTTTTGGTCCCT
>JBBSFW010000026.1:0-48902 GCA_038254805.1 Terriglobales bacterium | reverse complement strand
CTTTATCTTCATTACCTACGGCGACAGAATATTCCATCATCGCTGATTTGAGGGCATTGGCTTGGTCTATCTCACCCGCAAAGCTGAATTCGCCGCCTCGCACTATTACCACAATCCGGACCTCTCCCCGGAGGAGAACCGGCGCGTCTTCGGCAAGTGCAATAATCCCCACGGCCATGGGCACAATTACCTGCTCGAAGTCACGGTAAAGGGGGAGATTGATCCGCGCTCCGGGTTCGTTGTTGACCTGAGGCAGCTCAAGGAAACCATGCACCGCGAGGTGCTCGACGCTATGGACCATCGCTTCCTGAACAAAGAAGTTCCAGAATTCCTTACTCGCATTCCCACAACCGAGAATCTTGCGATTGCCATTTGGCAGCGCCTCGCTCCCAAGCTGGCCAACGCCCAGCTGCACCGGGTGCGCGTGTACGAGAATCATGATTTGTTTGTCGATTTCTATGGGGAAGAATGAGGAGGATTGAGGAAGACTGAGTAATTGTGTAATTTAGGTAATTGGGTAATTTTGAACCCAAGATCAAGCAGCCGAGAGGATTGATTTCAGTTACCAAATTACGAAATTTCTCAATTGCCAAATTTCCTCATGAAGGTCCATCTCACTCGCCGCTACCGCTTCTCAGCCTCGCATCGCTTGCATAGTGAGCAGATGTCGGACGACGAAAACAGCGACATCTACGGCAAGTGCAATAATCCTCACGGCCACGGACACAATTACACGCTTGAAGTGACGGTCAGCGGCCAAGTCAAAGAAAGCACGGGAATGGTGTGCAATCTGGTCGATCTCGACGAATGCGTAACGCAGCAAATTGTCACCCGCTTCGACGTGGAGAATCTCAATATGAGGCCGGAATTCGCGGGATCCGTGCCCACCACCGAAAACCTCTGCACCATCATCTTCGATATTTTGAAGCGTGAGTTCAGGTTGGCTCATCTGGAAAAGGTGGGAATGGAAGAGACGATGATGAACTCGTTCGAGTACAGCGGAGCGAGCATTGGGTAATTTTGTAATTTGGTAATTGGGAAATTCGAACCGCAGATCAAGTGCCCTGGGGGGTTGATTTTAACTTACCAAATTACCCAATTACCAAATTCGCATGACCCCACGCGTTGAAACTCCGACTCTTACCTCTGCCAGCTTGGAAGAACTGGTGAAGGAGATGCTCGTTCGTTTGGGAGAGGACACTCAGCGCGAGGGCCTGGCCCGCACACCTGTGCGTGTAGATAAGGCATTGAAGTTTCTGACCCGTGGCTACAACCAGGATCCCGAAGCGCTGCTCAAGAATGCGCTCTTCACCGTCACCTATGACGAAATGGTAATCGTGAAAGACGTCGAAATGTTCAGCCTGTGCGAGCACCACATGCTGCCGTTCTTTGGAAAAGTGCATGTGGCCTATATCCCGAATGGCAGGGTGATCGGGTTGAGCAAAATTCCACGGCTGATTGAAATCTTCTCTCGCCGCCTGCAGATTCAGGAGCGCCTCACCACTCAGATCGCCGAAACCATTCAGAAAGTGGTGCAGCCGCAGGGGGTGGGTGTGGTAATCGAAGCGCGGCATCTGTGCATGATGATGCGCGGGGTCGAGAAGCAGCACTCGGCCGCGGTTACGTCCTCGATGCTGGGTTGCTTCCGCGATGAGCAGGAGACGCGGACTGAATTCCTGTCATTGATCCGGCAACGGTCAAACGGGGTCTGATTGTCGAAACCTCTCGATCCCAGCAAATTTCTCAACCGAAAAGTTGCGCTTATCACCGGAGCCACGCAAGGAATTGGGCTGGCGGTGGCCCGCGCCTTGGGAAACCAGGGATGCCGTCTTGTTATTTGCGCGCGTAATCCATCGCGTCTGGCACGCGTCGAGAAGGAATTTTTGCGAAAGCGAATCCCGGTGCTGGCAATTTCCTGCGATGTCCGGGACGAACGAAGTGTCACCCAGATGGTCTTTGCGGTGCGCAAGAAATTTGGTCACCTCGATATTCTGGTTAACAGTGCCGGAATCGCTCATCCTTTCATTGCGACGGCAAGGCTGTCGTTACAGCAATGGAATGAGGTGATCGCAACCAATCTGACCGGCACTTTTCTCGTAACCAGGGCGGCACTGCCGCTGATGAAGCGCGGCGCGGACATTGTGAACATACTTTCCATCTCGGCGAAACGCGCCTTCCCCGAACTGGCGGCTTACAATGCTTCTAAATTCGGGGCTCTGGGCTATACCAACACTCTGCGGGAGGAATTGCGGAAGGATGGAATACGGATCACCGCACTGCTGCCCGGAGCCACCGACACTCCGATCTGGGAGACCCTGTGGCCGGAAACTCCGCGCAAAAACATGATCGCGGCAGTCACCGTAGCCCAAGCCCTGGTGGACGCATTAAGGGTTCCCCATGGCACGACGATAGAAGAGGTGAGCATCATGCCCACAGCGGGAGCGCTCTAAAACATGCGGGCACTTTGGCCTGCGGTATCGCGCGGACAGGGAAGTTCTTCCCAAGCGCGGCCTCAGCCGGCTAGCTTGCCCTGGGCAAGGTCCCGGACCAGTTCCAGATCGGCTTCGAGGAAATCGTAGGCAGGCAACTCCGCCGGCATCACCCAGCGGACGTCCCGAAAAATTCGGTTCTCGATCTCCCCGGCATACTGCTGCACATCATAGAAGCGTAGTTCCACCCCGTTGCCGGTGGGATAGGTATGGACGATGCGTGCCACCTCTTCCCCAATGGAAGCCTGAATACCGAGTTCTTCGTCGAGTTCACGCCGCAGCGCGTCTCGTGGCTGCTCGCCCTCTTCGATTTTTCCTCCTGGAAATTCCCACTTAAGGGGCATCACCTGGTGACGGGTGCGCTGGCAAATCAGCAGCTCTCCCTGCTTCCAGATGAGTGCCGCCACCACGTGTTTCAACATGGGGATTCGCTGGTTGCGCCGGATTGATGAGCGAGTGACAAGCTGAAATCTTTAGGCTGGGGTGTGGATACATCGTAGTCCCGCGGCTTGTGGAAAACATTGCGGATGAATGGCCGCTGCGAGCGCATGAAGGCCGCGAACCAGCGTGGGCGCTGGCGTGTTCAGATACTCGTCGCGAATGCAATAGACCCGGCCATTCCGAGCGGCCGCCAAGTTTCCCCAGTTTCTGCCGCGGATCAGTTCTTCGAGCGGAACCCGCTCTCCCACGCCACACCAGGCGGCGATTAGAATTTCAGGCGCGGTTGACGCCACTTCATCGAATGTAATTTGCGCTCCGGGGCTCCCGACAAAGTCGCCTCCCGCAGCTTCCACTAATTCGGCAACCCAGCTTTGTGATGCAATCAGCGGCTTGCCCCATTCCTCACAGAAAACTTTCGGCCGGACCAGATGCCGGGTGCGCGCGCGTACCCCTTCAATGGCTTCCTGCATCTGGCGGATCACCCGCAGGCCCTCTTCGCGCGCGTTCATGATTCCCGCAATTGCGGCAATGTCCCCATAAATATCCGCCAGCGATTTCGGTGCGAGTCCCAGGAATCGCGCGCCAGCTTTCAGTATCTCGGCAAGCGCCTTCTCCTGATAGGGCACGGCGGCAATTACCAGGTCTGGGCTCGCAGCCTTGAGTTGCGTGCTCTGCGCGGTCCACGAGTCGGCAACCAGCATCACGTTCCTGCTCGTGGTCTCCGGGCACACAGCGGCGCAATATTTCGTGCATGCCACTAGGCACTCAAGCCGCCCCAGGTCCCGCAAGATTACGGTTGCGCTGGGTTGGAGCGATACGACGCGCCGGGGCACATAATCCGACAACATGACACCAGTATTGCAGAACGGGCAGCCACCCAGAAACGCAGGATAAAATGGGCTGGTGTACTCACCCCAGGTTCTCGACCACTTCGAGCACCCGCGTAACCCGGGGGTTGTGCATTCGCCGGATGCGTCCATCGAGGTCGAGAACCCCGCCTGCGGAGATGTGCTTAGACTGACTGCCCGCATGAAGAATGACCGCATTCAGCAAGTGCGGTTTCTGGCGAAGGGATGCGTGCCGGCTATCGCTTGCGGATCAGCGCTGACGGAGATGGCGGAGGAGAAGACGCTCGCGGAAGCTGCCGCAATCAGCAGGGAAGATCTGGTGCGATATTTAGGAAATCTCCCCGCGGCCTCCACCCACGCCAGCCATCTGGCCCTGGACGCGCTGAGGGGCCTGCTCGCGAAGCTGCATCCCGTTATCACCCGCCTTCGTTGACGTGCCGCGCCAAACTGAACTAACATCGCGACCGATCCTAGATAATTGCATGATTGGCGCGACTGTAGCTCATTACCAAGTTCTGGAACAACTTGGTGTCGGCGGGATGGGTAGGGTGTACAAGGCCGAGGACATCAATCTTGGACGCCTGGTGGCGCTTAAATTCCTGCCGGAGGGAACGCCGCAACCTGTCGATACCCTTGAACGGTTTCGTCGCGAAGCGCGTCTCGCCTCTGCGCTGAACCATTCGAACATCTGCACGATTTATGAAATTGGACAGCATGACGGGCAGTTTTTCATTGCCATGGAATTGTTACACGGCCAAACCCTGGCATCGGCCATCGCAGACGGTGCGCTCAACCCGGCAGGGGCGCTCGATATCGCCATCCAACTCACCCATGGGTTGGAAGCCGCCCATTCCGCCGGAGTGATCCATCGCGACATCAAGCCGGCCAATATCTTCCTGCCGGCCAGTAAACTGTCCAGCCCCGTTCGCGGGCAACCTCCTCCAGGTCTGGATTGGGATTCACCGCAATCGCATAGCGCGAGATCGCGAGCATCTCTGTATCCCAGCGGGAGTTTCCGAAGGCGGCATCGGGCGGCCGGCCGATCACTTCAAGTATCGCTTTAGGTTTCCCGATGCCCGAGGGGACGCGAACCAAGCGCTCCTTCACAATTCCGTCTTTAATTTCCACGGCAGCGGCCAGAATTTTTTCAGCCGGTATTTCGAAGTGCTTCATGGCTTCGCGAATTACCCATTCATTCGTCGAGGATACTGCCCAGACATCGCACCCCGAAGCTTGCAGTCGTGTGATCAGCGCGCGCATCTCGGGAAAGATTCGCCTGACGAAGTTTTCATCGAAGAACTGGCGTGCCAGATCGAGAACCTGGGTTTCTTTCAGGCCTCGGTGCAGGGTCACCATTTCTCCGCACATCTCAACTTCGCTGACTTTGCCCGCGCGGTAGTCGGCGTAGCGGGCACGCATCCAGCGCACAATCTCCTCTGAAAACACGCCGCGTTTGAGTTCCCAGTCGAAGAATTGTTCGCCCGCGTCTCCCGACCAAAGGGTGCCGTCGCAATCGAAGACTGCGAGGCGAGGTTTGAGACGTAAAATCGATTCGATGAGCGAAGAATCTTTTGCACCAATTGTCATATGTTTGAAATCGGGACCCGGCGTGGGACTTGAAAACGGGGCAATACTTCGAATCAGCCCGGAGGCTAAAAGCTAATGACCGAGTCTACAAGGCCCGTTCAGACTCCAACGAAGCGTAGTCTTCAGGGGTATCAAGGTTCAGGATAACCGACGCATCATCCACGCTGAGGTAAGTGATTCGCTCCTGGTTCGCGTGTTCAACTTGTCGGGCGTTTTCATTTGCCGGCGCTTTAAGGAATTTTTCGATCATCTCCCGTCCCGCTAGAAATGGGTGGCCGTGTTTGCCCCGGTACGCCGGGACAACCGCCCAGATGCTATGTTCTCTGCTTGCGAATTCATCAATCAGGGCTGCGAGAGTTTGAGTTGCTGGAGGCGGCCGATCCACCAGCGTAATCATTGCATTGTCCCGCCCGCGATTCAGTACCGCGCGAAGTCCAGTCTGTAGCGAGCTGAATTGCCCCAACTCGGGATTCGGATTCCGAACCAGAACTGCTCCGAAACCATCAACGACTGCCCGCAGCGCGGCATGATTGTTTCCCGCGACCACCAGGACCACCTCACAATGATATTGCAGGGATTTGATCGCCGAGGATAACAGCGTCTCGGAAATAGTGGCAAACTTTGCAGGCGGCCACGGAAGGAGCGCCTTATCGCGCCCCATGCGCCTGGACTCGCCGGCAGCGAGAATTACACCGGTCAGGCTCAAGGCTTCACTCTTGCACTTCGCCGTTCAGCAGCTTCCCCAGATTGCCCCACGGGCAGCGCACCCCCACATAGAAGTGTCCGAATAGCGCGTACACCGCGCTGACGTGGTCAAAGCGCATTTCGTAGATCAGTTTCTTGAACACCAGGGGATCATCGGCAAACAGGTCCACCCCCCATTCCCAGTCGTCAAAGCCGATCGAACCGGTGATGATCTGCTTCACCTCTCCCGCATAGCGGCGTCCCACCAGGCCGTGTTCATACATCTGCCGGGCGCGCTCTTCGATGGGCAGGGTGTACCAGTTTTTTTCCTCCCCACGGCGCCGGTCCATGGGATAAAAACAGACATACCGGCTCTGCGGAATTTCCGGAAACAAGCGTGGCCGCATCGCCTCGCTCTGGCGTGCAAGTGTTTCGGTGATCGCCTTCTTCCACTCGCCGGAATGTAACTCCATGCCTTGCTCCGCCAAATCCCGATAGGTCTTGACGCTGGACTCGTACAACCCCAACTCGATCACTGACAGATAAGACGTCGTCGGCTCCAGATACTCGCTGAGCCTGAGATTCGCCAGGCGCAATTCCGCCCGATTCAGCTCCTCAAACGATGACCGAAAGTGGACGAACATCAGATCGCCTTTATGCCCGATCAGGGAATAAAGCGCCGATGGACCAGCAGTGTTTTGCTCCATCTTCGCCAGCATGCCCGCGGCTTCGTGCGCGATCTGCGTCTTGTGGGCCGCACGAAGCGACCGCCAGGCTGACCAGCGAAATCGCATCATCTGATGCAGCACGCTGTAGCCTTCAATGGTGAGGGGCACCGCGGGAACTTCAGCAGAAGCGGTTTGCGGAGGCGCGGTGCGGACGGCGGTCATGAATGTAGTTGAGATTCCAGTGATGGATTATTGTATCCGCAATTTGCGGCTAATCACTGCCGCACGACCTTCCCCGCCTTCTTCTGCGCGATCCAGCCGTCAACTTCTTTTTCCAGCACCGACAGCGGCAGCGAACCGCCGAGCAGGATCATATCGTGAAACTCGCGAATATCGAACGCCGGGCCCAGTTCTTTTTCCGCGCGGGTGCGCAACTCTCGAATCTTAAGTTCGCCGATTTTGTAAGCTAGCGCCTGTCCCGGCCACGAGATATAGCGGTCCACTTCGACAGTTACATTCAGCTCTGAAAGGGCAGTGTGCTGCAGGAAATAGTCAATGGCCTGCTGACGTGTCCAGTGCTTATCATGGATACCGGTATCAACCACTAATCGCACCGCTCGCCACATCTCATTGCTCAGAGCGCCAAATTTCACATAGGGATCGTCATAAAGCCCCAGCTCATCGCCCAGCGACTCGCAATAGAGGGCCCAGCCTTCTACGTACGCTGTATATCCGCCGAAGCGCCGGAACTTCGGCAGATTCAAATCATTAGAAATGCCCAGCTGAAAGGTGTGGCCGGGGACGGCCTCATGCAGGATCAAAGAGGTAAAATCATAAAGTGGCCGTGACTCTGGCTTGTAGGTATTCACGTAGAAGTACCCCGGACGGGATCCGTCAGGCGCAGCGGCTTGGGCGTATGCCGACGTCATGAGAGGCGCGACCGCCGCCGGAATTGGCTCTACCCCATAGGGCATGCGAGGAAAAGTGCGAAACAGCTTGATCAGTAACGGATCGATCTCCTTGGCGCGTGCTCGCGCATACTGCATCAATTCCTTGTCCGTATTCACATGGAACCTGGGATCCGTGCGCAGGAAATTAAAAAACTCCTTCGTGGTGCCTTTGAACCCGGTCCTTGCCTTGATCTTCTCCATCTCGGCACCGATCCGCTGCACTTCCTTCAGGCCGATTTCGTGGATCTGTGCCGGAGTAAAGTCAGTGGTCGTTTCCGAACGCGCAAAATATTTGTAGGCTTGCTCTCCATTGGGAAGCTGCCAGGTGCCAACCTGATCCAGCGATGCGGGGATGTAGTCCGCGGTCAGAAAATCGCGGAGCCGCTTGAATGCGGGCAGGTCGTCATTCCTGATTACCTGCCGCGCTTGCGACGCGAGTCGCTGCTTGTCGGCTTCCGGGAGTGAGGCAGGCATTCGGGTGAATGGCTCGTAAAAGTGACTTTTGGTGGGATCGTGAAAGTCCATCTTGTTGAGCTGCCCGATCACCTTTTCTCCCACGACCTTGGGCAAAACAATGTGCTGCTTCATCCCCTCGCGCATGAGCGCAATGTTCTGGTCCATATACGTGGGGAAGCGGCGAAGACGCGCCAGCCAGTCTTCATAGTCTTTTACGGTTTCAAATCGCAGTTCATCGACTTCGCGCTCCACCGTCTGGATCCCGGAGTACGTATTGGTCCGAACCAGGAACCACTTGTACTGCTCGCCCTCAACGGCATCTTTCTGGTCATGTTCAAAAATGTCATAGCTGAGCTGCTCTTGCGGTGAAAGCCGGCGGCGATCTATGGCCTGCAAGTCCTTCAGGAACTCACGCGCGTGCGCGTAGCGAGCATGAATCGCTTCCAGGGATTCCTCAGCCCACTTGTCATTCCAGCGCCGGTCCCCAAGCGACGACGCCCATAGAGGGTTCTGCTGCATCTGATACTCCCAGTCGCGGCCGAAGAGTTCGTTTAGCGCCTTGGAGGCGGCCGGTTCGGCAAGAGCCATGACCGGAGCCATCAGCACGAGAATTAAGAGACCGCGAAGCACATCCATGGACATCCTCCCTGGCAAGAGGGAAGTTAGCAGGGGATTGGGAGCCGGGGCAAGAATCGGTAGACAATGTAGTGCCAGGCATAAAATTTCGTCTCACTCATTGACACATTTCCATTCTCGGCACATTCTCAAGACATGAGCTTGATTGCGCTCACCGAACTGCTGGGCGCTCCGGTGCTGGAGGCTTCAGGAGCGCGTTGCGGGCGTGTGCGCGAAGTGGCCCTGACTCCCGCGGAAGACCGGGCCTACGTGTCTACCCTGATTGTCCGCACCAAATCCGGGGACCGATCGCTGCCGTTTTCCGCCGTTTCTTCGCTGGACGGCGGGGTGCGGGCCGCCACGGGCATGGCCGACTGGGCGCCGAGTGAAGCCGATGGTTTGTTCCTTCTGGAACGCGATCTGCTCGACCAGCAAATCATCGACGTACATGGTCGGAAGGTGGTCCGGGTCAATGATGTGGATTTGCAGCCGGACGAGTCAAATGGTCATATCCAACTTAAGATCAGCTCGGTTGACGTCGGACCGCGCGGGGCAATCCGCCGCCTGCTCAAGGGCGTAGTTCCCATTGCCGCGCTAAAAATCTTGCTGCCGAAGATCCCACTGAGATTGATTCCCTGGGATTTTGTGGACCTGATCGAGACAGATCCGGCGCGGCGCGTGAAGCTGAAAATATCTCACGAACGCCTGGCGAAACTGCATCCCGCCGACATTGCCGACATCGTCGAGGAGTTGGCCCCAGATGAGCGCGAAGCCGTCTTTTTGACTTTGGACGACGAAGTTGCGGCTGAGGCTTTGGAGGAGGTTGCTCCTCGGGTGCAGAAGTCTATCGTGG
This sequence comes from Terriglobales bacterium, assembly GCA_038254805.1. Taxonomy (GTDB): domain Bacteria; phylum Acidobacteriota; class Terriglobia; order Terriglobales; family Acidobacteriaceae; genus Gp1-AA145. Next base: position 39,311 of record JBBSFW010000026.1, on the reverse strand, counting down.
AATCAATGGATTCCGAGCGTGCCGCCGGCATTGTTGAAGAAATGGACCCCGACGCAGCCGCCGACTTGCTGGCCGATCTTTCAGACGAGCGTACGTCGGAAATACTTCAGGAAATGGCGCCTGAGGAACGCAAAGAAGTCTCTGGCCTGCTGGAGTTCCGCGAAAACACTGCCGCCGGTCGCATGAACACTGATTATCTCTCCTGCCTTGCCGGCGCTACCGTGAATGACGCGATTGAAGTTTTGCGAAACTTCGAAGGCGGAGTTGAAACCGTCAGCACAATTTATCTCGTAGAGAGCGATGGCAAGCTCGCCGGCGCAGTGCCCCTGGCTAAGATAGTCCTGGCCAAATCCGGTGACCAGCTTTTATCCCTCACACAAGAACCCCTAATCTCCTGCCATGCCCGTGCGGGAGAAAAGGAAGTGGCGGCGTTGTTCGACAAGTACAATCTCGTCACCCTTCCCGTGGTTGACGACCAGGGCAAGCTGACCGGCGTGATCACCTCGGACGATGTCATCAGCATGCTGCGAGCGAAGTTGTAGAGCTTTCAGGGCTGAAGCGTCGACGGCTCGGTTACCGTGCTTTCCTTCTGTTCAAATCCCTTGCCGTGCATTTATGCTGGATGCCGCTGTGAAGTGTAGTCCGAATATTTCCGACAGTTACGGCCATGAGATTCCTGAAAAGATGGAAGATCCGGATTCTGCTGTTCTTTGCGGTGGTGGGTCCAGGATTTATCACCGCCAATGTGGACAACGATGCCAACGGCATCGTTACCTACTCCCAGGCGGGCGCGCAGTTTGGCTACCAACTGCTCTGGACCATGATTCCCGTCACGCTAGCGCTGATTGTGGTGCAGGAAATTTCCGCCCGCATGGGGGCCGTAACTGGCAAGGGACTCAGCGACCTGATCCGCGAGGAGTTCGGATTCCGGGTCACCTTCTTCATGATGATCGCAATCTTGCTCATCAACTTCGGAAATATCCTGGGAGAGTTCGCGGGCATTGCCGGAAGCCTGGAGCTGTTTGGGCTCTCCAAGTACGTTACCGTCCCCATTTGCGCCGCCATTGTCTGGCTCATTATTGTCAAGGGGCAGTATAAGGGCGTAGAAAAAATCTTCCTGGTCGCGTCATTTATCTACATCACCTACATTTTTGCCGGAATATTGGCGAAGCCTGCCTGGATTGAGTCGGTTATCAGCACCATCAAACCGCCGGGCAGGGAACTGTTCCGGCACGATTATCTGTTCATGACCATTACTGTAATCGGCACCACCATCGCGCCCTGGATGCAGTTCTATCTGCAATCCTCAGTGGTCGAAAAAGGAGTCACCCGCCGCCAATACCGGGCTTCGCGGCTGGACGTAATCTCCGGCTGTATCTTCACGGATGTAGTTGCCTGGTTCATCATCGTGGCCTGCGCTGCGACGCTGTTTGCCCACGGTATCCACACCATCAATGATGCGAAGGATGGGGCCGAGGCCCTGCATCCCCTGGCCGGCGATTACGCTTACATCCTTTTCGCGGTGGGCCTGTTTAATGCATCTCTGTTTGCGGCCTCCATCCTGCCACTCTCGACGGCTTACACCGTCTGCGAGGGACTGGGCTTCGAGTCGGGAGTGGGGAAGAAGTTCAGCGAGGCGCCGGTTTTTTATTGGCTCTATACGATTCTGATCGCGGCCGGGGCCGGCCTCATCCTCATCCCGCGGCTTCCTCTTATCAAGATCCAGCTCTATTCCCAGGCAATTAACGGAGTCGCGATTGCGCCCGTGCTCATCTTCATGCTGCTGCTGGTCAACAAGAAAGAGCTGATGGGAGAGTACGTCAACTCGAAGTTTTATAATGTCGTTGCCTGGGGCACGACTGGCATCATGACGGTACTTTCTCTTCCCCTGATCTGGGAAACGCTGCGCCGGATCCGGTGATCCCTAAAATGCCATCAGCACTACCCCGCCCGCTACCAGCAGCGCAGCTCCCCAGCGGCGACGGTCCACATGCTCGTGCAGGAAGATTCTTGCGGCAAACGCATTGGCCACGAATGTCAACGACGCAGCCGCAGGTCCAATCAGGCTGACATCGTTCCATGAGAGTCCGAATAACAGGCTATAGAATGCCACCGCCATGCAGGCCACGCCGGGAAGGAAATAGCGGTTCCGCAAAATCATCAGCGCAATGAAGCTCAGGCCTCGCCGGCGGCGAAGCTGACCGAGATCCCCGATCTGCTTCATGGCCCGGGATAACAGAACATCGCCCGCGCTGGATGAGAGCACCACGATGGCAATCGAAAGCCAGGCATTCAGGTTACTGATAGCGTGCGGGATCACGGGGACTTCGCCGCGGCGTTGCCGCTTCCCCGCTGGTGTGACGATGGCCGCGAGGTACGCTCCGGTCCGCTGGTGACGAACCCGACCCCGCTCGAAACCAGCGCAATCCCCAGCCAGCGAGTGAGGCTTACTTTCTCGTGCAGCGCAAAACGTGCGATGAACGCCAGCAGCACATATCCCAGGGAACTCGCAGGCAACACGTACGTAAGATCGGCCCAGGATAGAGCCGTCATGTAAGAAGCGAAGAAACCCATTAGCAACACAATGCCCAGAGCCACCCAGGGGTTGGCAATTGCCAGCAACAGCGATGAGATGTCTCCCGGCGAGATGTTACCCACCTGCTTCATGCCGTAGGAGAGCAGGGAATCTCCCACCGGGGCAAATATGCTCACCCCGGCGAGCACCAGATACTTGCGGAGGTTCACCGGGCTTAAACCTGCACGGGCTCCCGCGGTGGAGGAGCAGGGGCGGGCTGCTTGGCCTTGTGCTTAACCAGCTTGTTCCGCGCGGAGCGCAGCTTCATGAAGGTCTTGCCATCCTTGTAAAGGCGCCTGCGCTCACCCGAATCGAAAGCCGCCTTTTTCAGAATGCGGAAAATTGCCTTGGGCCGGAAATAATACTCATCATAAAAGCGGTGGACGAAATGTAGTACCTCGTCCGCCGGCAACCCCGGGTATTCGATATGAGCGAGTTGATGGCCGCCCTCGTCCACCATGCTGCCGTCCGCGAGAAACTTGTTTTGCACGACGTAATCGTAAAGTTCCGTGCCGGGATAGGCGTGCGCCACTGAAACCTGGATGGTTTGCACGTCTAACTCCTTGGCGAATGCGATCGTGTTCTGGATGGTCTCACGCGTTTCCCCCGGAAGCCCGAGGATAAAATCTCCGTGGATTACCAGCCCAAGCTTGTGTGCATCTTTGGTGAACTGGCGCGCGCGCTCCAAAGTTGCGCCCTTCTTAATGTTCTTTAAGATTTGAGCGTCTCCGGACTCATAGCCGACGATCAGAAGGCGGCAGCCGGCTTCGCGCATTGCCTTCAGCGTCTCGTAATCGGTAGTGACCCGTGAGGTGCAAGACCAGGTCAGCTTCAAGGGTTTCAACTTGGCGCACAGCTCCACGGTGCGGGCTTTCTGAATGTTGAAGGTGTCGTCGTCGAAAAAAAACTCCTTCACATAAGGCCAGTATTCTTTTGCCTTGGCCATTTCTCGGGCTACATCGTCGGTCGAACGTTTACGCCAGGCATGTCCGCTGGTCGTCTGCGGCCACAGGCAGAACGTGCATTGCGCCGGGCAGCCACGAGTCGTGTACAGCGAAACAAAAGGTTGAAGGAGAAATGGAACTGTGTAACGGCGCACATCGAGATCGCGGCGATAAATGTCGGTGACGTGCGGCAGGGAATCCAAATCCTGCAACTGCGGGCGGTCGGCATTATGGGCGACGGTCCCATTCTTACGATACGAGACCCCCAGAATCTCGGCGAGCGGCTTGCCGTCGGCAAACTCCGTCACCGCGTAGTCGAACTCTTTACGCACTACAAAATCAATGGCCGGGGCATCCCGCAGGCACTTCTCCGGCAGTACGGTCACGTGGGGGCCGACGAAGGCAATCGTGATCCCGGGGTTTGCGTCTTTGATCCGCTCTGCCAGCCGGATGTCGCCCGGAAATCCCGGGGTGCTGGTGTAGAGCACCACGAACTCATATTCCCTGGCGATGTTGATTGTTTCCTCCGCCGAAACGTGGTGAGGGGGAGCATCCAGTAACCGAGAGCCTTCGACCATTCCTGCCGGATAGGCGAGCCATACAGGATACCAGTACGACTCAATTTCGCGGGTAGCAGGCCAGCGTGAGCCCGCTCCGCCATCAAAATTTTCAAAGGAGGGGGGATTTAAGAACAGTGTTTTTAAGGGCATAGATGTGAGCCTTTATCTTAACATCGACCAGGGTCCACAGGTTTGAAGCAGGTACCTCTGGGAGCACCCGCCATCAGCCATTGTTTAGGGACCTATCTCTTCTGGCGTAAGATCAGGCTAATTTCCGAGCCCTGCCCGAGCAATGCCAAAGGCGCGAACAGCGTATGGATGCAGCGAACAGGGCAAAACACCCACCGGCTCGCGGGAAGCTTATTTCCCCTGTTCCACCCAGGCTTCGAGCTCCCCTGTTGCCCGCAGAAGGGACACCCGGGCTTTCAGTAGCTCGTAGTTGGCATCTTCGAGCGCACTGTATTTCTCGAACATCTCGGTGCGCGCGTTGGCGGCATCGTGAATAGAGGCGGTTCCGGAATTGGTTCGAACACCAACCGCTTCCACATTGGCTTGCGCGAGTTCATATTCGAGCTGCGAAACCTCCTGAGCAGCTGTCAATTGCTCCACCGCACGCTGCAACTTCACAGTCTGCTGCGAGACCTGGGCCTTGGTGGAATCGATTTCGCGGTGGGCGCGGATCGCATCGGCGTCGGCGGCTTCGGCGTGCGCGCGCTGGGAAAAATTCAAAAAGGGAAAGCGGATCACGATTCCCAAGGTCGCGTTATTGCGCTCGAACGCGCGCGTGGGAAAGAATTGCGTCCAGTTATTGAATTTTGCCAGAACCGCGTATTGGGAGGCGAAATCCAGGGTCGGCCATAAAGAACGGTGCTCGCCGCGGGCACGAAAGCCCTGAGCAAGCGCATGCTGCTGCGCGAACAATACCGCTGGATTTGATTCGGCAACCCTGGCGGCCAGACCAGTATCCCGTTGGACTTCCGGTAAGGCGGCAACCGAATCGGAATCCATCTGGATCGATGCCGTGGGAAGACCTGTCAGCTGAGAAAGGGTGCTCCGCAACACGTCGATGGCGCCCTCCGCCTGGGCGAGGTGCAGACGCGCCCGGGCCGAGGCCAGTCGCGCCTCCTTGCGCGCCTGTTGGCTATCCACACCCTGCTCGACGCGCTGGCCCACCATCTGTTCCAGTTTGCTGGCATCATCCCGTTGCCGCTGCAGATGGTCAACCAGCTTCTCCCACTTCAGCAGCTCCAAATAAGTCAGCGAGGTATCCTGTACGATTTGGCTGCGCCGGTCCTTGGTTGCTGCCTGCGTCGCCTGGTACTCGTTGCGGGCTGCTTTCACAAAATCGCGCAATGCCGGGTTGATGAGCGGCGATTGCGCTGTGGCGTTGACCAGTGAAGGCGCCGATCCTTCCAGACTGAGCGGGTATCCCCAGGAGTCGCCGAGGCCTGAGCCGATCGTAAGCTGGGGTATGTATTGGTCCCGCGCTTCGCGGTATGAGGCGAATGCCCGCTGCTCGTCGGCCCCGGCCTGGCTGGCGGCGGGACTATGCGCAAGCGCCAGTGCGACGGCGCGCTTTAGCGACAGCGGCTCCGCCGTTGCGCAGCGCGGAAAAAGGTAAAAGGCCAGAAGAAGGGCGCAGGCGGTCCGATACAACGGCGGCTGAGGTCTCATGTTTCACCTTGGTTGCGGATTGAATAATCTGATTTTTTGAGCAAATCAAATACTCAGCGATTTATACGCTCAAGCGCTTGCCGGGCCGGCTGGAACTCTCTTGCGAGGTCGAGAGCGGTACGATATTCAGTCGCGGCATTTTGCTTGTCGCCACGTTTTTCCGCGGCGGCGCCCAAAAGGTAATGCACTTTGAAAGCCGGAGCTTGCTCGACTTTCGAACCCGAATTCAGGTAAGCGCGAAGCAGTGCAACTGCTTCCGGCAGGTTGCGCTGGGAATGAATCAGTACCTCGGCCGCATCCACCAGAGAATCGGGCCGGTCGAGGGGGGCTGAGCGCACATGTGCCAGCGCGCGCTCCATTTCGTCGAATCGCCCGCGGTGCCGGTAGAACAGTCCCAAATTGAGCCAGGCGCTTGCGCTTCCATGGCTGCCGTCGATCGCAAGCCGGTATTCATGCTCCGCACTCTTGAAATCCTCCTTTTTTTCCGCGATACGCGCGTTCACCCAATGTGCCCTTGCCGGATCAAGCTGAAGTAATGACTTTGCCTGCTGTTCTGCTTTGTCGCGGCCCCCCCCGACAATGCCGGGAGCTTCAAGATAAAACTCTGCCAGATCGCTTCTGGCATCGACACTGGTGGGGCTTAAGCGAACCGCGGTCTCAAACTCGTTGCGCACCCTGCGGGCAAGGCCTGCGGCCGTCATGAAGCCAGATTTATCGGCCTTCTCGCCATAGGTCCTTCCCAGCCACAGGTGATATTGACTGTTTTGAGGCGCAAGTGAAACCGCTTTCTCGCAAGCAGATATGCCGCGGTCCCATTCGCCCAGGCTGAAGTAAGCGCGGCACAGAAGATTGTGCGCAGTCGCGTCGCCCGGGGAAGCGTTGATTTGTCCGCGCAGCGCCGCGATGGCTTCGTCCACCCGTCCCGAGGCGAGCAGGTCGGGCGCGGTTTCGCCGGCACACGCGGTTGCAGAGGACCCGGCGTAAATGCCGAGTACAAAGATGACGATTGCTTTGTGCATCTTTAGTGAACGACTTTCACCGGAAGACGGTCGCGTAGCGGTTTTGAATTGGTGGAACCAAGCGCCACCTGGGCCCGCTCCGAAATTCCGGAGGTGATTTCAACCTGGGTCAGGTTCGAAAGCGATGTCTGCACGCTTCGCCGGAGCAGAATGTTGTTCTCAATCTGATAGACAAATGGACTCTGGTCCTCTTGCCGTAAAGCTTCGCGAGGCGCCATGAGCGCGTTCTGATGCTCAGCGGTCACTATGGTGACCCCAACATTAATGTTGGGGATCAGCTTGAAATCCGGATTTAGGACCACGCACGTAGTTTCACCCACGTTGCGCGTTCCGTGCAGCTTCACCGCTGCGGGCACGGCATTGACCGTTCCCTGCCAGATTCGCCCGGGCATGGCGTCCCAGGTGACTTCGATTTTCTCGCCCGGAGCCAATCGGGCGACATCCGGCTCATCCACGTACGATCGCACCAAAACTTTGGACAAGTCCGCTTCCTCGAGGACCAGATCGCCGGGATTGACATACGCCCCTTGCCTCACCGGGAGCGAATAGATGATGCCATTAAACGGCGCTTTTATAAGCAGCTGGCCCAGGACGTCCCGAGCCGCGGAATATGCGCTTTGCGCTTGCGAGTGCTCTGCTTCCACCCGGGCCACCTCCGGGCGCGAATAGCGCTCCTTCTGCTTGGATTCGAGGAGTTTTAATTCCGCGTCCGCAGTCGCGAGTTGGTTCTGCGCGGCGCGGACTTCTCCCGGCGATGCCGCACCTGTTTGTTCCAGCCTGGTCAGCGCGTCCAAGTTGCGCCCAGCCGCGTCCCGCTCAGCACGCGCCTTGACCAACTGCGCCTGCCGCGTCAAAACTTCTTCCTGTGTACCGCCGCGCTGAGTCGCACTGAGGTCGGCTTCAGAAGTGCGTACCTGGGAGAGGGCTTGGGCTGCCTGGCTGCGAGCATTCGCGGCGTTGAGTTCGACCAGCAACTGCCCCGCTCTTACTCGATCCCCTTCCTTGACTAGTATTCGCTTGACGGTTGTTCCCACCGGAGCATGGGCCTCGAAGTTTTGTACGGGTTCGATTTTTCCATTGGTCGAAATGACGCTGCGAATTGTGTTGCGCGAGACAGTCGCGGCCATCACCGGCACAGAATCATCGCGGGAGGCGAATGACGCCAGCAAAACCACAGCGATAATTGCGCCGGCGCCCCAGACAATCCAGGGCCGCCGGGCAAAAAAGCCCGATTTTCTGCTGTTCTGAGCCATTCAATTGACTAGAATAATGTGCCATCCGTGCGCCGTGGCACGAATGAATCTGACCTAACAGCTTAGATGCACGGGGTTGCCAGAAGAACCTGCAAATCCCGCCCGGGGATGTGAAGGTAGTTACAATTACCGTCATGCCCAAGTTGCGCTACACGCCCGAGCACGCTCAAGCCGGACTAGATGCCACATTTCCCGAAATTGAAACCTGGCCCAACCAGTTTCCAGGATACGAGATTGTCATAGACGACCCGGAGTTCACTTCTGTCTGTCCCAAAACTGGACTGCCTGACTTCGGCGTGATCACCCTCCGTTACGTGCCCCATAAGCTCTGCCTCGAACTAAAGTCCTACAAAGAGTACCTGCAGTCGTATCGTAATCTCGGCATTTTTCAAGAAAACATTGTGAACCGGGTGCTTGAAGATGTGGTTCGTTGGGCGCATCCGGTATGGGCAGAAGTGAAAGGCGATTTTCGCCCTCGCGGCGGAATTTCTACGGTCGTGGTGGCGCAGTGGCCTAGGCCCAGACGAAAAGGACGCAACCGAACCTGAGTTTCCGCGCGTGCTATATTCCTGTTTCTTGTGACTGCCGCCAAACTCTATCCACGAACGGCCCTGGTTGTACTGACAGCGTTAAACCTGCTCAATTACATTGACCGGTCGGTCCTGTTTGCAGTGCAGCCACTGGTGCAAGCCGAATTCCACCTGTCCAACGCCCAGATCGGATATCTCACCAGTGCTTTCCTCGGCTTTTATATGGTCGCGGCCCCCTTCGCTGGACCTTTAGCGGACCGGTATTCGCGCAAACTGATCATCGTCTTCGGAGCGATTTTCTGGAGCGGGCTGACACTGATGACCGCGGTCACTCACACCTATGGGGAACTGCTGGTTCGCCACACCCTGGTCGGGGTTGGAGAGGCGACGTTCGTCACTATTGCGCCCACCTTTGTGGCCGATCTGTTTCCAGAGAACAAGCGTGGGCGTATCTTCGGAATATTTTATCTGGCGATTCCAGTCGGCACTGCCGCGGGGTATCTGCTGGGAGGCAAGCTCGGTCCGCACTTCGGATGGAGGTTTCCGTTCTATATCGCGGCGGCGCCGGGCTTCCTGCTGGCGATAGCAATGCTGTTTATCCCCGAACCGGAGCGCGGACGTTTTGACTCGCTTCAGCAAACTCCAGAGCGCGGGACCCTGGGTGGCCTGACCCGCAACCCCGCTTTCTGGGCCGCAACCCTGGGCATGGCGGCCATGACTTTCGCGCTGGGTGGGATTCAGGTGTGGATGCCCACTTTCTTGTCGCGTGCGAGAGGCTACAGCCTGGAATCCGCGAATTTGACTTTCGGCGCAATCGTTGTTGTCGATGGAATTCTGGCATCCCTGGCAGGTGGCTGGCTGGGGGATTATCTTCTGCCGCGAATGAAAGGGGCATACTACTTCGTGTCTGCCACCAGCATGGCTCTTGGCGTTCCTTTCATGATTGTTGCTTTGTTTGCGAGAGGGCCGATTATGTTGCCGGCTATCGGTCTGGCCGCATTTTTTTTGTTGTTTAATACCTCTCCTCTGAATGCTGCAGTGGTGAATTCCGTTGGGGCGCACATCCGGTCCACTGCCATTGCCGCCAATATCTTCATCCTTCATTTGCTTGGCGATGTGCCCTCGCCTTCCGCCATGGGCGTCGTCGCCGACCGGCATTCTTTGCAGGCAGCGTTTATTCTGCCGGTGATCGCCATGATCATTTCTTCCGTCATACTTTTTTACGGAATGCGGTTCGCTCCGCCGGTGCAAAGCGCAGAGCGGCGGCCATGGGGAGTGCAGGCAGGGTGAGCTACTTGCACTGGACTCTGGGCAGTGTGCTGGCGCTGATCTGGCTTTCGCGGGTGGTTGACACCTTGCTCGGTGTGCGCACCCTGGTCAACATTGCTCGTCCGGAGTGGGACCGCCATCCGGCAACTCCAGCCGGAACTCCTCGCGTCGTGATCGTCGTGCCGGCGCGCAACGAGGAAGCCTCGATCGGCTTGGCGCTGTCACGGTTGCTGGCCCTCGATTACGACAACTATCAGGTCATTGCCGTCGACGACCGTTCTACCGATCGTACCGGTGAAATCATCGACGAGGTGGCCGGCTCGTCAGACGGCAGGCTCAAAACCATCCACATCAGCCAGCTTCCACGGCGCTGGATGGGTAAAGCACACGCCATGTGGACATCCGCCCGCCAGGCGGAGTGTGACTGGCTGCTGTTTACCGATGCCGATGTCATGTTCCGCCCCGACTGCCTGCGCCGGGCCATCTCGTATGCGGAAGCCGAAGCCGCGGACCATCTGGTGCTGTTTCCCAAGACCATTATGAAGAGTCCCGGCGAGAAAATGATGCTCGCATTTTTCCAGTTGATGTTTGTTTTCGGACACCGTCCATGGAAGGTTGCCGATCCTAAAGCCAAGGACCACATCGGCGTCGGCGCCTTCAACCTGGTGCGCCGCGGTGTATATGAAGCGGTGGGTACATATGAAGCGCTGCGCTTCGAAGTGGTGGACGACATGAAACTCGGCAAAGTGATCAAGAACGCGGGCTTCCGCCAGCGGAACGTGCTGGGCAACGACCTGCTTCAGATTCGCTGGGCGCTGGGGGCCCGCGGCGTAGTAAGCAACCTGACTAAGAATTTCTTCGCGGTAATGTCTTTTCAATGGTGGCGTGCGCTGCTGTTCTGTGCGGCCGCTGCCGTCGGCAATATGATGGCGTTCGCAGGTATTTTCTGGGCCCAGGGATGGGCGCGCCTTCCATACGCAATCGCCCTGGCGTGCATTTTTGTTCTGTACGCCGGCATGTCCGTTTATTCCGACGTGCGACCCTGGTATTTCTATCTGCATCCCGTTGCCACGGTTCTGTTCATCTACACCATGCTGCGGTCTATGCTCTTAACCCTCTGGAATGGGGGAGTGGAATGGCGCGGGACACTGTATCCGCTGGAAGAATTGCGCAAGGGTCTTATTTAAACGGCGGGCGCGGTGGAGTCATATTTACTCGGACTCCACATCTTCCGGGATCTCTATCGGCAACGTCGGGCGCTCCCTTTTCTTGCGAGTGCTACGGCTGCGCGGAGCTCGAAATTTTCCCGCGCTGAAATGTCCGCGTTGCTCCACGTCGAACGCCCTGGGCAGGGGTGGGAGCCGCGCGCTTTCGCCCCCAAGCTGGCCTGCATTTTCCAGGATCATCCCGGCGCGATCGTCATATTCTTTTACCTTTCCTCGGATCTCGATTACTCTGCCTGCAAGCTGTTGCACATCGCCAATCTTTTTTAGATCGTAAATCACAACTGAAAAGGGGCACGAGTCGTGATCTTCGCAAAAATCAAGATAGTGATCGCCGTCTTCACCAGCGCTAATTTGAATCACCTTGCCGGTGATGCATCGAGTTTCGCCGATGTGCTTTGCAGCCTGGTCAAAAGGAATACACTCGGCCGCGCAGAGGGAAGAGAGCAGCCACGGAAGCAGAAGGCGCACCATGTAGATCACGCGCACATTCTACTTTCTGGGAGGGCAACTCACGCGGCATAAATCAGGAAACTATTATCACATTCCCAGAAAGGGAACATTGGAGGGGGAGAGGCGGCGTTTCGTTGCCGGCGAAACGCCTTTCCTCCATATTTGCAGACTTTACCGGAACGCCTTCACCGCTGACGCTTCGTCGTCCTTCACGTCGAAGACAGTATAGAGTTTTGTGATCTGCAGCAGGTCGTGGACCTTCTTGGTGAGATTCAGAAGCTTCAGCTCGCCGCCTTGGTTCTTCACGGTCGTGTAGGCGGCTACCAACTCCCCAATGCCCGAGCTGTCAATGTAGTTCACATCACCGAGGTTGAGCAGAATTTTCTTCTGGCCTTTTGCCAGCAGGTCCTTCACTGCGTCCCGCAGGACAACGCTGCCCTCGCCCAGAGTAATCCGGCCGCTGCAATCCAATATGGTGACGCCTTCAACCTGGCGTGTGCTGAGTTTCAAGTTCACTGGGAAGCCTCCTTGCCGCCCCCGGCTGCTCCGTGGACGTGCTTAAACAGTTTGATTTCAGTGCCCGTCTGGGACGGATTGATTTGCACGTCGTCCATAAACGAGCGTATTAAGAAAATACCCCGACCCGACGTTTTCAAGAGATTTTCCGGAGCCAGCGGATCCGGAAGCATCGCTTTATCAAGTCCTTTTCCCTGGTCGCGAATCGTGATTACCAGGTCCTGGGTGGTGCGCTCAAACTCTAATTCAATTTTTTTCTCCGGATCGTAGGCGTTGCCGTGGAGAACTGCATTCACCGCCGCCTCGCGTACCGCCATCGCGATTTGCATCACTTCGTCTTCGCCAAAACCCGTCTCCGATGCGATGCGGCTCGCGGTCTGTTCCGCGCTATCAACCGTCTCCAGCGTGGAATCTAGTTTGTAGGAGATGCGGTCTCCGGTCATAAATAAGGGCTGCAATGACTTTTAGTTGCGGCTTACGGCCTTTACTCGACCTCAAGCCTCAATCCCGAGATTCGGTAGTTTGAACCTTCCACTGTGGAAATGTCAACGCGCCGCCGTTTTAAATCTCAAAAGCCCAGCGGTTTTAAGGTGTAAGAAGATGCCGCCGGGAACTGCGTCCCAGCTTCTACATACCCTTCAATACAAGCACCCCGCAGGAAGCGAGCAGTCACCCATGATGATGTAAGGCCTACCCAGGCGTAATACCGCATTCACGGTAGGAAATGTCGCGCCATCTTGCAGAATCCGCTCGCGACATGCCGACTACTCTGTACGCATTGGTCTAAACATCAATTTTGGCAGGTATGAGGCGTGCGCATGCTGTGACCGCGGCATCTTAACGACCCGACGGATGAGCGCGAAGATAACAAGACGGCTGATGACGGCGGCGATGAGCTTTATGATTTTCGCGCCGGCAATCGCCCAGAAACCAGCGAGCTCTGGAGCAGATCTTAGCGCTATCGTCGAGGCCTTAGAGAAAACCCAAACCCAAGCTCGATTGCAGGTGGCCTACCAGGTAATTCGTGAGTACCGCCTGTATTCAACCAAAAGCTCGGCTGGAGACTCGCGGGTAGTGGCGGAAGTGGACTTCAGCCCGCCCAATGCCAAGAATTATAAGATTCAAACGGCTTCCGGCAACAACCGGGGACAGCAAGTTGTCAGGCGAGTCCTCGATCACGAAGTGCAAGCCTCCGGGGACTTGTCGGGAACCGCTCTCACCCGCAGCAACTACGGTTTCACGTACATCGGAGAAACTGTTTTAGATGGGCAGTCGTGCTACCTGCTGGGATTGAAGCCCAAGCGCAAAGAGAAAGACCTCATATCCGGCCGCGCCTGGGTTGACAAAAACTCATACTTCGTCCGTCGCGTGGAAGGCGAAATCGCTAAGCCGCCGTCATGGTGGCTGAAGCGAGTGTGGGTAACGCTGGCTTTCGCCGACTTCCAGGGAAGCTGGTTGCAATCGAAGATGGAGGCAGTGGCCGACGTCCGCATGCTGGGATCGCATACTTTGACCTCTCGGATCCTCGATTACCGCGCCGCCGACGTGGTGGCCAGCGGACTTTCTTCCGCCGCGCTGCGTTCAGCTCGCAGACCCTAATCTCTGGCACAACTTCAATTCGTATTTTTCACACCCAAGTGTCCCGCGATAATCTGTGACTCTAACCTGAGTCGCAAGCTCCAATTGCCAACCTACATCCTGTTGTCTCTGATTACGTACAATGTGGCGTTGCTAAAACCCGCCCGCTGAGGAGGGAACCGTGAACACGAGTGGGCATAATCCAACATCGGGACGGAGCGTATGGGTTGTAAGGCCCTCCCGATGGCTGCCGCGTCTGGTGGCGGGACTCATTGTGGCTTGCGCTGCCGTCCTTGCCGCCCAACCGCTCTCTCCAACCCACGTGGACGACTTCACCGGACATCCCCGGGTAATCATTCTGAGCGACATCGGAAATGAGCCGGACGATCAAATGTCATTAGTTCGCCTGTTGCTGTACTCGAACGAACTCGACATCGAAGCGCTCATTGCTTCCACCTCCACCTGGCAGAAGAGCGCCGTCCATCCTGAAACTATGCGCACATTGATCGAGGCGTACGGGCAAGTGCGCGCCAATCTCCTGCAACATGCCAAGGGCTGGCCGGCGGCCGGGGACCTTGCTCACCGAGTCTTCGCCGGACAGCCGGCCTACGGTTTGGCAGGCACCGGCGTGGGCAAACAGACTGAGGGTGCGGAGGCGATTACTCGAGCGGTAGAGAGCGACGACCAGCGGCCTCTTTGGATCTGCATTTGGGGTGGCGCAAACACCCTGGCGCAGGCGCTGTTGGATGTGCGGACGAAGCGGCGGTCCGATGAGGTCGAGAAGCTCTTAGCAAGACTCAGGGTGTATTCAATCTCCGATCAGGACGACGCCGGGCCGTGGATTCGCCGCGAATTTCCGAACTTGTTCTACATCGTCAAGCCCTCCCCTCCAAGCGGGGACGAATATTATTACGCTACCTGGACCGGGATCAGCGGCGACGTTTTTTACCGCAATGGCGCGGGCGCTGATTTTACGACCGTCACCAACGAGTGGCTGGACGGCAACATTCGCAACAAGGGGCCGCTGGGAAAATTGTACCCGCGGTTTGCTTTTATCATGGAGGGGGACACACCTTCGTTTCTAGGCCTGATCGACAACGGGCTGAATTCCTATCGTAAGCCAGATTGGGGAGGCTGGGGAGGACGTTACGTTTACCGCCAGCCCTACGGCGAAACCCATCCGATTTGGACGCAGGGCGGCGATTTGTTTTCGCGAGTCACCTCGCAGGACACCGTGGCTGATGCCGGCGGGCGGCCATATACGTCTGATCAAGCCACCATTTGGCGCTGGCGCGAATCGTTCCAAAACGATTTCGCTGCCCGGATGGAGTGGACGGTTGCTGATTACGCTCATGCTAACCACAACCCAGTGGTAGTAGTGAATGACCAGTCGGGAACGGCGCCGATTGTGATCGAGGCTGAGGTCGGAAAACCTGTACGGCTCGATGCAAACCGCACCCATGATCCCGACGGCCAGAGTTTGCGGTACAACTGGTTCCATTATGAGGAGGCTGGGGGCACCGGCACGAACCTGGCCGCGGTCACTATCACCGGCACGAGCACTGCTAGGGCAGTAGTCACGCCGAACGCCGTCTGTCGTCCGCAATGGTTGCCAGCGGCTGCTCCATGCCCGGGTACAGGGACGGCACATATTATCCTTGCTGTGACCGATGACGGTTCACCGGCGCTGACATCGTATCGGCGGATAATAGTGAATGTGCACCCGCCTGCCCAGCAGTAGCTCTGACGATTGCATGCGGGCACGTCTTGAGGGAACTTAGGATCGCCACATCACGGCTGTATGCCAAGCAGGAAAGCGCATTCATGACCGGACGCTCCGTGTGTCGGCAGAATACTTTTTACTGATCGATATTGAAAACTTTCCGCCTGAAATCCTCGCCGGCCTGATAAATATTTTCCGGCCTACCCAGATCGCGCCAGTAATAGTCATCGGCCCGAAACGCCTTGATATTTTCTCCCTGCGCAGCGAGTCGTAGGTAGGCGGAAATGATGGAAAAAGCGCCTTCTTCGGTAATCATAGTCAGGAGACGCGGCGAAATGACGTGAATTCCGCAGAAAGCCAGCGGCTGCATCTGCTGTGTGGAATATGGCCGCACCAGTTCGTCTTTCCCGTCCCCTTCCACCCGGCGTCCGCAAAGCCGAAGCGCCTCATCGAAGAGCAAGTAACGCGAGCTGTCGCGATGCTGCACCGCCAAAGTTGCGAATACCTGGTGTTCTTTATGGAACTCGATCATTCGTCGCAGGTCAATGGTGCTCACAACATCAACGTTATGCAAGATGAAAGGCTCTCCGGAATTCGATTGCAGCAAAAAGCCGGCGGCCCTCTTCAGACCCCCGCCGGTATCGAGCAACAGATCCTCTCTAGAGACCTCAATGTGCATGCCGAAATTGTTGTTCGCGTGCAGATACTGGACCATCATGTCGGCAAAGTGGTGGACGTTGACAATTACTTCGTGAATTCCCAAGGCTCGCAGGCGCGCAAGGGTGATTTCGAGCAGTGTGCGCCCACCGACTTCCACCAGCGGTTTGGGGCGATTGTCAGTCAGCGGCCGCAGGCGGGTGCCCAGGCCCGCGGCCAGAATCATGGCTCTCACTTCCCCAGACTTTCCAGTCCGAGGTGGCGCACCCGAATGTCAACTCCATTCTTATTGCGCAAGTGTTTCGCCAGTTGCTCGGCCAGATAAACTGAACGATGCTGGCCGCCGGTACATCCGAATGACACCATCAGGTTCTTAAACCCACGCCTCTGATATTCGCCGACGCTGGCGTCCACCAGTGTGCCAACGCTGGACAAAAACTGCCGCACGCTTCCATGCTGATCGAGATATTCGATGACCGGGGTATCTTTGCCGGTAAGCTCCTTATACTTGTCTTCGCGACCAGGATTGGGCAGGCTGCGTCCATCAAAAACGAACCCGCCGCCATTGCCACTTTGGTCATTGGGCAGCCCACGATGAAACGAAAAACTAAAAACCCTCACCGTCAGGGTCGGCTGATCTGACCCAGCCGTGTGGTCCTGCTCTGTTCCCGAATCAGAGACCAGGCCACGCAATTTATCCGAGGCAAGCATACCCTGGAAAGCTTCCATTAATGTCGGAAGCGCGATAGGTAGCTCGGCATTATGAAGCAGCCAGCGTACATTCTTCAGCGCGTAGGGCACACTTTGCAGGAAATGCGTCTTCCGCTCATAGAATCCCCGGAAGCCATAGGCGCCGAGTGCCTGCATCATGCGAACATAAACATAGGCGTAATAGTGGTGGAAGAACACTTCGCGATCAACCTCGAGGAAATTCGCGAGCGCCTGCAGATAATGATCGAGCAACTGCTGGCGCAATTCCGGAGGCAGGTCAGCTTTCGAGTCATACAAAATCGACGCTATATCGTACTGCAGCGCGCCCTTTCGTCCTCCCTGGTAGTCCAGGAAATGCGGCTCCCCATCGCGCAGCATAATGTTGCGCGACTGGAAGTCTCGATACAGGAAATAGTCGCGGTTTGCGGTCAGCAGAAACTTGGTGAGGCGCCCAAAGTCGTCCTCAAGCGCCTGTTCATTGAAGGGAATCCCGGCAAGCTTTAAAAAATAATACTTGAAATAATTCAGGTCCCAGGCGATGGACTGGCGGTCAAAGCTGGCACGCGGGTAACACACCTTGTAATTCAAATGGCGGCCTGCCTCCACCTGGAAACGCGGCAGCACTGCCACGGCTTTGCGATACGCTTCGACCGCCGGTGGAGCGATCTTCTCGCCGTCGCGATTGGCTGACAAAAAATCGAAGAGGGTGGTATCGCCAAGGTCCTCTTCCAGATAGGCTCCATGGCGCAGGTCTTCGGCATATATTTGCGGGACTGGAAGCCCGTACTGCTGAAAATGCCGGGTGAACTCGATGAAGGCAACATTCTCTTCGCGCACGTCGTAGAGAATGCCAATCGCGCTCTGCCGGTCGCTGGCCAGCCGAACGATTTCTCGCCCTGACCCGCCTAGATGCCCCTGCAGCGGTTGCACCCCGACCGCAGGCGAGTGAAAATACTGCTCAAACAGTTTTTGAAGAACTTCCATGAACGTGAACGCAGCAACTCAGGCTTTGATAATGCTGATTCTACATGGGAGGGAGCGGCCGAGAGCGGTCTCCCTCACTATGCGTACCTGTGTTGCGAACAACCCTTTTCGCGAGTTACGGCCGCTCCGCAATCGTTAAGCTGCATCGCGTGCGCGGCATCAAGCTCTGTTCAGGCGGGATCAGCCCGCGATACTATGCTGCACAAGGCCCGTGAATCACACCAAGGATTTCGCTCTCTATCCCAGCCTGAAGGCTGCTTTTGTGCTGGTAACCGGCGGCGCCTCCGGAATAGGCGCCGCGATGGTAGAGCAATTTGCCCTGCAGGGATCGCGAGTGGGATTTCTGGACGTGGCGGACGAGAGTGCAGCCAAGCTGCTCGAGAAAGTCGGGCCACTCGTCACTCACGCACCTGCCTTTCTGCACTGCGACCTGGCTGACGTCGAAGCCCTGCGCTCGGCGGTCGCACAATTCGAGTCGGAACTCGGACCGGTGCGGGTGCTGGTGAATAACGCGGCCAACGACGATCGCCACAAATTCTCTGAAGTGACTGCGGAATATTGGGATGAAGGGATGGCGGTCAACCTGCGCCCGCACTTTTTCGTAACCCAAGCGGTCGTGCCGGGAATGAAAAAAGCCGGCGGGGGCGCCATTATCAACATGAGCTCTATTGCCTGGATGATTCCATCCACCGGTCTGCCGGCGTATGTAACCGCGAAAGCTGCGATCGTTGGGCTTACGCGGACTCTTGCGCGAGAGCTGGGTGACGCCGGCATTCGCGTCAATTCAATATCGCCAGGCGCGATTATGACCGAACGGCAAAAGCGGCTATGGATGACTCCAGATTATCTGGCCGAGATCATGCAGCGGCAGAGCCTGAAACGCGAGCTGATGCCAGACGACGTTGCCCGGTTAACGCTCTTTCTTGCTTCCGACGACAGTTCGGCAATCACTGGACAGAATTTTGTGATCGACGGAGGCTGGGTGTAGTTGCGCGTAAACTTTTGGCTACCAGCTCCCTACAAATTCGCAGAAGCAACTTTCCACCTACTTTCCTCGCTGGGCATGGATATAATGCGTGGTTCGCACCGGACGGGTCCTCAATAGAATCCAGGTAAGGGCCGCTAAAGGAGGTGTCATGGCCTCAGCTTCGCAAAACGCAGCTTACAACGCGGCACGCACCGGCTCCTGGTGGGCGCAGATTCTGCCAGTGATCGTAGTGCTGGGTGGATTCGGGGTGTACGCGACATTCCGAGCATTCGAGGGGGCTTTTTTTCAATGGGGACCTTATCTCTCGCCGTTCTACTCGCCGCTCATTGACGCACATCATCACTATTGGCGGTTTTCTCCCGCGCTCCTGATCCTGGGTGGGCCGCTCGGATTCCGCGCGACTTGCTATTACTACCGCAAGGCTTACTATCGGGCGTTTTTTCTTGATCCGGCGGGGTGTACCGTACCCGAGCGAAAGCGGAGCTACTGGGGCGAGACGCGCTTTCCCTTCGTTCTTCAGAATCTGCACCGCTACTTTCTGTACTTTGCTGTCATCTTCATCGCTTTTCTGTGGCATGACGCGGCCCGCGCTTTCTTCTTCCCCGATGGATTCGGGGTCGGTGTGGGAACTCTGGTCCTGCTGGTCAATGTAGTTTTACTGACGCTGTACCTTTTCTCCTGCCATTCGCTGCGGCACCTTTTCGGAGGCAAGCTTGATTGCTTCTCCTGTGCCAAGTTCGGGAAGCCGCGCTACTCCACCTGGCGCGGCTTAAGCTTTCTGAATGAGCGCCACATGCTGTTCGCGTGGATGAGTCTCTTCTCGGTTGGCTTTGCGGACTTCTACGTGCGCCTGGTTTCGTGCGGCGCCATCAAGGACTTACGACTCTTGTGAACGGAAAATACGAAACTCGCGAACATGATGTTTTGATCATTGGCGCCGGGGGCGCGGGCCTGCGGGCCGCGATTGAAGCACTCGGGCAGGGCGCGAGCGTTGGCGTCGTCTGCAAATCACTTCTCGGCAAGGCTCACACGGTAATGGCGGAAGGCGGAATCGCCGCCTCCATGGGCAACGTTGATCCCGCCGACGACTGGCGCACTCACTTCCGCGACACCATGCGCGGCGGAAAGTTTCTTAACAACTGGCGCATGGCCCAGCTCCATGCGCAGGAGGCCGCGGAACGCGTACGCGAACTCGAGCAGTGGGGCGCACTTTTTGATCGAACGGAAGATGGCCGCATCCTGCAGCGCGCTTTCGGCGGACATACTTTCAAGCGTCTCTGCCACGTCGGTGACCGCACCGGCCTGGAGATGATCCGCACACTGCAAGACCGCGGCGTGCAGATGGGGTTCGACGTTTACATGGAGTGCACCGTCACGCGCCTGCTAATGGATGGCGAACGTGTCGCGGGTGCGTTTGGCTATTGGCGCGAGAATGGGCGCTTTGCGGTGTTCAAAGCGAAGTCAGTCGTGCTAGCGACGGGCGGAATTGGCAAAGCCTGGCCGATCACCTCCAATTCCTGGGAGTACACCGGCGACGGCATGGCTCTCGCATACCAAGCCGGGGCTGAACTGCTGGACATGGAGTTCGTCCAGTTTCATCCCACCGGAATGGTGTGGCCACCGGGCGTGCAGGGCTTGCTGGTGACCGAAGCGGTGCGCGGCGAAGGCGGACTGTTGCGCAACCAGTCGGGTGAGCGCTTCATGGAGCGCTACGATGCCCAGCGTATGGAGCTCTCCACCCGCGACGTGGTGGCGCGGGCAATCTATACCGAAGTGCGGGAGGGCCGCGGAACCGAGCACGGGGGCGCGTTTCTCGACATTTCGCATAAGCCAGCGGAGTACGTGAAACGCAAGTTGCCCAGCATGTATCACCAGTTTCTCGAATTGGCGGATGTGGATATCACCAAAGGCCCGATGGAGGTCGGTCCCACCTGTCATTACATGATGGGCGGTGTCCGGGTGGATGCGGAGACAGGCGCCGCCACCGTTCCCGGCCTGTTCGCGGCAGGGGAAGCGGCCGCCGGACTCCATGGCGCGAACCGCCTGGGCGGGAATTCACTTTCTGACTTGCTGGTCTTCGGTCGCCGCGCGGGACTTGGGGCAACGGAATTTGCGAAGCGACAAAACGCGTCTTCCATGGATTCAGCACAGATCGAAGAAGCAGAACGGGACATACTTGCGCCTTTCCAGCGGCCGGGGGGTGAGAGTCCGTATGTTCTGCACGACGAGCTCCAGGAATTTATGCAGAAGCTGGTCGGAATTTTTCGCACAGAGGCAGACCTGCAATCCGCATTGGGAAAGATTGAACAATTACAGGAGCGATCGCAGCGGCTCAGCATCAGTGGCTCGCGAATGTTCAATCCCGGATGGCATCTGTGCGCCGACTTAAAATCGATGCTGACGGTCGCGGAAGCGGTGACGCGCAGCGCGCTGGACAGGCGGGAAAGCCGGGGCGCGCACAGCCGCATTGATTATCCAAATTATGATTCGGCGTGGGGCAGGCAGAACAACATCATTTCCCGCCGTGGAAGCGAAATGATATTGCAGCAGCGGCCAACATCTGAACTGCCGGAAGAGCTGAAGAAGCTGCTCGCGGACGAAAAGGGAGCTGGAGCCTGACATGGCTGACGTGCTGCTGAAAATCTTCCGCGGCTCGCGCGAGGGCGGCGAGACCGCAGATTACCGCGTCCCGGTCGCCCCCGGCATGGTGGTCCTAGACGCCTTGCATTATGTGCAAAAGCACCAGGCCCCGGATCTGGCTGTGCGCTGGAACTGCAAGGCGGGCAAGTGCGGCTCGTGCTCCGCCGAGGTGAATGGGCGTCCGCGCCTGACCTGCAAGACCCGCATGGACGCTCTGCCGCAGGACAAGCCAATCACGATCCTGCCGATGAAATCATTTCCGGTAATCAAAGACTTGGTCACTGACGTCTCCTGGAATTACAGAGTGAACAAGAAGATTCCCGGGTTCCAGCCGCGGCCCGGGACTGACTGGAAGATGCAACAAGAGGACATTGACCGCGTGCAGGAGTTCCGCAAGTGCATCGAATGCTTCCTATGCCAAAACGTCTGCCACGTTTTACGAGAGCACGACAAGCACGAACAATTTGGAGGGCCGCGTTTCTTTGTGCGAATCGCCGCGCTGCAGATGCATCCTCTTGACGGCGTGTCGCGCATTGGTCTTCTTAAAAACGAGCTGGGGCTGGGTCTGTGCAACATCACTAAGTGCTGCACCGAAGTTTGTCCGGAACAAATCCGCATTACGGACAACGCCATCATTCCATTAAAAGAACGTGTTGTGGACGAGTTCTACGATCCCGTGCTCCGGCTGGTGCGGAAGATCCGGGGCGCCGATAGTACAAGAAAGTAGGAGGGGCCCGATGGAATTCAAACTCAAAACCATTTCCCCGGAAGGCATTGATGCTGCCCTGGCGAAAGCCGAGCTTTACCGGTTTCTGAATGAGCCGGAGGAAGCGGAATCCATCTGCCACGACGTATTGGCCGTACAACCGGGTCACCAGCTGGCATTACGCCTGCTGGGCCTGGCACTCACCGACCAGTTCACCGTGGGCGGCGCCGACCGCTACTCCGATGCGGTCAATGCTTTCCAGCAGCTTACCGATGCCTACGAGCAGCTCTACTACACCGGACTGTTGTACGAGCGTCGCGCCAAAGCCCAGCTCGGGGCCGGACGTGCGCCGCACACGCTTACAGTTCTGCTGGAAGAAGCGATGCACAGCTACGAAGAAGCGGAACGAATCCGGCCTGCGGGCAATGACGACGCCATCCTGCGGTGGAACCGTTGTGCCCGTCTGCTTCATTCGCGGCTGGAATCGGAGTGGCGCCGCGAGGTAGAGATCGAGATGGGGGAATAGAGGTGATTTCTCCGCAACTTTCCTCCCACAGCCGTGTTATGGCCATTGAATGCAGCTACTCGGACTGTTGACTATGGTGCGTTTCACGACTTCGGTAAGAATGAAGCTGCTCCTAACCTGTTTTTTGCTTTTTGGCGCCGGAACGTTACAGGCACAAGCTGACCGCTACACGCAGGGCATAAGCGCCGGGGGAAAATGGAGTGAATCGCGTGCCGACGACCGCATGACGGCTGCGAGGCGGGTTCGCTTCGAGCTCGCCGCCGAAGATGCCAATGGTGACGATCGCGCCCGCATCTCTCTTTACTGCACGGACGGCAAACTGAATCTGGCTGATTTCCGTCCGAATGTGCGGATGGGCAGGCCGGATTGGCCGGGATGGTGGGGGCAGCCCCAGATGCGGGTGAGGGTGCGGATTGACGATGCGCACCGTGACCGTAACTGGAACTGGGTAAACGGTCATTTCCTGGCGATGGATAAAGGCACTACGCGCGCGCTGATCGAGGCGCATCTGTTCCGTATCGAGTTCCGCACGCCGGACGGGCCGCGGATCGCCGAATTTTCGCCAGCAGGCTTGGATTTGAAGCGAGTCAAAAATGCCTGTGGGCTGACGCCAAACAAGCCGTAGCCTGTTCTATCCCGCAACCGCGTTTTCCGCTACACAGTCCCTTTTTCGTTTTCTACCAGCGCGTCCTTCAGTCCACAAATTTTATTTATCCATCCGAGACATGGGGGCCTCGAGTGCGTCATCATTAACTAGAGGTACTTCATGACCACCCTAAGTTCCCTCCCTGGCATTTCCCGCTCAGCCCTGTCGCGGGAAGAATTGTACACAATGGATGCGTACTGGCGCGCTGCCAATTATTTATCGGTGGGTCAAATCTATCTGTTCGCCAACCCGCTGCTGCGCGAGCCTTTGAAGATCGAGCACGTGAAAGCACGATTGCTTGGGCATTGGGGAACCACGCCTGGGCTGAATTTCATTTATGCACATTTCAATCGCGTCATCAAGAAATTCGACCTGAACGCAATCTACATTGCGGGACCTGGCCACGGCGGCCCCGGCATGGTCGCCAACGCCTATCTGGAGGGAACCTACAGCGAGCTGTATCCCAATATTCAGCAGAGTGAAGACGGAATGCGTGCCTTGTTCAAGCAGTTCTCATTTCCGGGGGGAATTCCCAGTCATGCTGCGCCTGAAACTTGCGGCTCGATCCATGAAGGGGGCGAGCTTGGTTATTCTCTTAGCCATGCCTGCGGCGCCGCCTTCGACAATCCGGATTTGCTGGTGTGCTGCGTGGTGGGCGATGGCGAGGCGGAAACTGGCCCACTGGCCACCAGTTGGCACGTCAACAAGTTTCTGAACCCCGCGCGCGACGGCGCCGTTTTGCCCATTCTGCATTTGAACGGTTACAAGATCGCCAATCCCACGTTGTTGGGTCGCATGACAGATGAGGAGCTTAGCAGCCTTTTCACCGGCTACGGATGGAAGTCCTATTTCCTCGAAGGACGTGAACCAGAACACATGCACCAGCTGATGGCGGTTTCGCTTGACAAGATTGTCGAAGAAATTCATTCGCTGCAGGAAGAGTCGCGCCGGACCCAGAACGCAAAGACACGGCCTTGGCCAATGATTGTCTTGAGAACGCCCAAGGGATGGACAGGACCGAAAACCGTGGACGGCAAACTGGTGGAAGGAACCTGGCGCGCCCATCAGGTCCCGGTTGCCGATGTGCAAAGCAAGCCGGAGCACTTGAAAATTCTCGAAGATTGGATGCGCAGCTATCGTCCGGAGGAATTGTTTGATTCGAGCGGCAAGCTGGTGCCGGAACTGGAGGACCTTCCCCCCAAAGGGAACCGCAGAATGAGCGCCAACCCCCACGCCAACGGTGGGATTCTGCTGAGGGATCTAATTATGCCGGATTTTCGCCGCTATGCAGTGAAAGTGAGCAAGCCGGGAACCGATTTTGGCGAGTCCACGCGAGTGTTGGGGGGATTTCTACGCGACGTAATGAAGCTGAACTCTGAGTCGCAAAACTTTCGGGTGTTTGGCCCGGACGAGACTGCATCGAATCGCCTGGAAGCTCTCTACGAGGTCACCGACAAGCAATGGATGGCGCCAATCCTTGCGGTGGACGAACACCTCTCCCGCGAAGGACGGGTGCTCGAGATGTTGAGCGAGCACATGTGCCAGGGATGGTTGGAAGGCTATCTCCTAACCGGACGGCACGGTTTTTTCTCCTGCTATGAAGCCTTCATTCACATCATTGATTCCATGTTCAACCAGCACGCCAAGTGGCTGAAAGTTACGCGGGGCATCCCATGGCGGCGTCCAATCGCGTCGCTTAATTACCTGCTGACGTCGCACGTCTGGCGGCAGGATCATAACGGATTTACCCATCAAGACCCAGGGTTCATTGACCATGTGGTGAACAAGAAAGCCGACGTGGTTCGCGTCTATCTGCCGCCGGATGCCAATTGCCTGCTTTCGGTCGCCGACCACTGCTTGCGCAGCCGCCACTACGTCAACGTCATTGTCGCCGGCAAGCAACCGGAGCTGCAGTGGCTCGACATGGAATCTGCGGTTGAGCATTGCACCAACGGAATTGGCATCTGGGAATGGGCCAGCAATGACAACCAGAGCGAGCCCGACGTAGTGATGGCCTGCGCCGGGGATGTTCCAACCCTTGAAACTTTGGCGGCAGTTGATCTGCTGCGGCGGAATTTCCCTGAGCTGAAGATCCGCGTAATTAACGTGGTTGACCTGATGACCATTCAGCCTTCAGCGGAGCACCCTCACGGATTGAACGACGACGATTTCGATTCGCTGTTCACAGTCGACAAGCCGGTCATTTTTGCTTATCACGGATATCCGTGGCTGATTCATCGTCTGACCTATCGCCGGCATAATCACGACAACCTGCACGTGCGCGGCTACAAAGAGGAAGGCACCACCACCACTCCGTTCGACATGACGGTGTTGAACGACCTGGACCGTTTTCACCTCGCGGGGGACGTAGTTGATCGTGTTCCCAAGCTGCGCAATACGGGCGGGCACTTCAAGCAATTCCTCCGCAACAAGCTTGCCGAGCACAGGCAATACATTCGCGAGCACGGCGAGGACATGCCGGAGATTCAGAACTGGAAATGGGAACATTGATCCATGAAGATCCTGGTCCTGAACGCGGGATCAAGCACCCAGAAAAGCGCGCTCTTTAAGCTTGAGCCGGACGCGTCTCCAGACCCTCTTTCGCCTGAATGGGAAGGCCGGCTGGAGTGGGACGGCGAGCAAGAAAGCCTTGTCATCCGCAACTCTCAGGGACAGGAAATCCGCAACAAAACTTTATCCGACCCGAAAAACCGCCAAAGCTCGGTCCGGAAGATGCTTGTAAATGTGTGGAGCGGGCCGGCTGCGGTTCTCAGCGCGCCGTCTGAAATCGCTGTCGCCGGCCATCGCATTGTTCACGGCGGTTCGGAGCTTACCCAGCCGGTGGTGGTTGATTCTCAAGTGAAGAAGCAGATCGCCGCTGTTGCCGAGATTGCTCCGCTTCACAATCAAGCTGGACTGTCGGGCATTGAGCTGACGGAGGAGCTACTTCCGGGCACGCGCCAGGTGGCAGTTTTCGACACCGGATTTCACCGCACATTGCCGCAACCGGTGGCAGTTTATCCCGGTCCCTACGCATGGTATGAGAGCGGTATTCGCCGTTACGGTTTTCACGGCATCAATCATGAATACTGCGCCCATCGCGCAGCACACATGCTTCGCCGAGACCTCTCATCGCTCAAAATCATCAGTTGCCACCTGGGGAACGGTTGTTCGCTGGCGGCGATTGACGGCGGCCAAAGTGTAGACACGACTATGGGTTTCACTCCACTCGAAGGATTGATGATGGGCACCCGCTCAGGCTCCATCGACCCGGGCATTCTGACCCATCTAATGCGAGTGGAAGGAGTGAGTGGCAACGAACTCAATCAAATTCTCAATCAGCAGTCTGGGCTACTTGGTATTTCTGGCGTCTCCAGCGACATGCGTGACATTGTCAAGGCTATGGGGGAGGGAAGCCAGCAGGCGAAGCTGGCCTTCGAGATGTTCGTTCATCGATTGCGCGCGGGAATTGGTGCGATGGCGGCCTCTCTCGGAGGATTGGACGCACTGGCGTTCACGGCGGGAATAGGGGAAAATTCTGCCGAAGTTCGGCAGGCGGCCTGCGCAAAGGTGGGATTTTTAGGAATTGAATTGGATGAGGCGAGGAATTCTTCGGTCAAGCCCGACGGCGAGCTCTCGCGCGACTCTTCCCGCGCCCGGGTGCTGGTAATCCGGGCCCAGGAAGACTGGTGCATCGCGCGCGCGTGCGCCCGCCTGGCGTAATGCGCTGCAAATGGCCCTGGCATGGCGCCTCCGACCGGCAGCCGGAGGCCTCCGGTTGGGGCCGCACCCAAGCTCAGTAAGCCACGATCGCGTAGGGTGATCTCAGACGATCAAGATTTTTTGGCAGGAACTTTTTCCCCCTTCTTTCGAGCTTCCGACAATCCAATGGCGATTGCCTGTTCGCGGCTTTTGACTTTTCCGCCTTTGCCGCCCTTACCTGAACGAAGGGTGCCGCTCTTTTTTCTGCGCATCGCACTGGCAACTGTTTTGCTCGCGCCTTTGCCGTACTTGCGGCCGCGCGATTTCCCCGCTGATTTTTTTCTTGCTGGCATAATCTCCTCCTGTCCTTTAGAGGGGGAAGGGGTGTGTGCGGTTACGCGAGAGGTATCCAACCTCGTACAACGTGCTCCACTCGCCTGACCTGCTAATCTCATACGAGAGCTGCTCCTGAACGAATGCATAAGAAAATCCTGATTAACTTCTCCGGCGGAGACCGGGCCGGTCTCACGACTTCCCTGACGGAAATTCTCGCTGCCTACCAGGTGCGCATTCTCGATATGGGGCAGGCGGTGGTCCATGAGACCCTGGCACTGGCAGTACTTGTGGAAGTTCCAGCCGGCGCCGACTTTACGCCCCTAAAGAAAGACCTAATTCTGCGGGCACACGAACTGGATTTGAAGATTAAATTGACTCCCATCAGCGAGCAAGCCTTCAGGCACTGGGTGAGCTCACAGGGAAAGTTCCGGTTTGTGATCACGGTGCTGGGCCGGCCAATCACCGCCGAACAGGTGGCGAAAATAAGTGCTGCAATCTCCCGTCACGGCTTGAACATTGACCGCATAGAACGGCTTCCGGGACGGCTGTCCCTTACCGGCCAAGCGGAAGCCGCCAATGCTTGCCTAGAACTGGAAGTCAGTGGCATCACGGACTCGTCGAGAGATCTGCGCTCCGCGCTGATGGACTTGACCCACGCTTTTGAAATTGACATTGCCTTTCAGAGAGAAAGTATTTACCGGCGCAACCGGCGTCTTTTTGTCTTCGACATGGATTCCACGCTGATTCAGGCGGAGGTCATTGACGAACTGGCGAAGCTACACGGGGTGGGAGATCAGGTCTCGACGATAACCGCTTCTGCCATGCGGGGCGAATTGGACTTCAAACAGAGTTTTGCGCGAAGGGTGGCGCTGCTTCGTGGGCTTCCGGAACAGAGCCTGGAATACGTGCTTCGCGCGATTCCCCTGGCCGAGGGCGCGGAACGCCTCATTGGCACGCTGAAAGTTCTTGGATACAAGATCGCGATCCTTTCAGGGGGATTTATGTTCTTTGGCAAATATCTGCAGACCCTGCTGGGGATCGATTATGTCTTCGCCAACGAGCTGGACATTGAAAATGGCACGATAACGGGACGAGTGGGATCTGAGATTGTCGATGGCGAGAAAAAGGCGGAACTGCTGCAGAGCATTGCTTTGCGCGAGAACATCGCTCTGGATCAGGTGGTGGCGGTTGGCGACGGCGCCAACGATCTCCCGATGTTGAACCTCGCGGGCATGGGTATCGCCTTCCATGCCAAGCCGCTGGTCCGGAATAGCGCACACCATGCCGTCTCACACCTGGGGCTCGACAGCATTTTGTATTTGGTTGGAGTGCGTGATCGCGATATCGAACGAACCGAGTTGCTTTCCGGCGGCGCCGGCTGAACTTCCAGGCCGCCTTCTGGTTCGGTGAAACGCCAGTCAGGTTGAGTTTTTCCGAAGGAATTCCCCACCCTCGCCTCCAGCACTGTGAAGGCCGGGGTGGGGAGCGTTTGTCAGGCGGCTTCGTCGTGAATCGAAGCGCGCACTTTGTCTCGTACTTCGGCTGGGATTTCGTTCATGTTGTGGTCGGTCCGGGCGTGATCTGAAACCTGGCTCATAATTTCCTCTTCGCTGTTACCTTTAGCCACGAAGTCACAATCCATCCCAACGTCTCGACAACTTACAGTTTTTGCCATAGAACCTCCTTACGGCGGAGGAGTTTAACACGGCCAAGCGTCAGATGTGTGTTAAATCTCCACGCTCTTCGGCGGCAACTGCTCTGGCTCATCTAAGTTGAACCCCGCCAGCAACCCAGATAGCATTCCGGGGAGTTGCGGTTCCCAGTTTTGAGAACGAATCCTACATGCGGATAGCCATCGACACCGGGGGCACCTTTACGGATTGCGTCTATTTGCAGGATGGTGCGCCGGCGGTGCTGAAAGTGCTCTCAACGCCCCAAGATCCGGCCCAATCGGTGATTGAGGCCATTGCGAAGATTGTAACCCCGGACAAAACTGAGGTCCGCCACGGAACAACCATCGGCACGAACGCGCTTCTTGAGCGCAAAGGTTCCCGGGTCGCATTTGTAACCACACAAGGTTTTGAAGATACGATCGCGATTGGGCGACAGGCCCGGCAACATCTTTATGACTGGATGGCGACGCCGCTGCCTTGCGTCGTGCCTGCGAATCTCCGATTTGGAGTGCCGGAGCGGGTAAGCGCAGAGGGAGAAATCCTGCGTAGCCCGCGGGATGAAGAGCTCGCTGCCTTGTGCGAGAAGGTTCGCGCCAGCGGAGCCGAGAGCATCGCCATTTCGCTGCTGTTCTCGTTTGCAAATCCGGAAAACGAGCTCCGGACTTTTGCCGCGCTTTGTAGCCTAGGTGTACCGATTTCGCTTTCGCACCGGATTCTTCCGGAGTTCCGTGAGTACGAACGCGCGGCCACGGTGGTGGTGAATGCGTACCTCACTCCTAAAGTTGGAGAGTATGTTCGCCGCCTGGAGTCTGCTATTCAAAGCCAGTACGGTGGGTCGCTTTATGTAATGCAGTCCTCCGGCGGAATCATCTCCGCGAAGGCTGCAGCCGATGAACCTGTGCGCACCGTGCTGTCCGGACCAGCCGGTGGCGTCATGGGTGCGCACCTGGTGGCGCGCCTTGCGGGATTCGAAAAAATCATCGGCTTCGATATGGGCGGAACTTCCACGGACGCTTGCCTGATCGATTCGTCGCGGTCAGCGCCTGGACCGTCGTCCGGACCGAAGACCATCAGTGAAGCGGTGATCTCGGGTATCCCTATCTCCGTGCCCATGCTCGACATTCATACCGTTGGGGCGGGGGGCGGATCGTTGGCATGGTTCGATCGTGGAGGAATTTTGCACGTCGGTCCAGCTTCTGCGGGAGCCGAGCCCGGCCCGATCGGCTACGGCCGGGGGGAGCAGCCCACCGTGACCGACGCGAACCTGGTTCTTGGAAGACTTGACGCAGAACTCACGTTGGCTGGGACCGTTCGCCTGGATGAGTTACGAACTCGACGGTTCATGGCGAAAACCCGCGGCCCGATCGGCTCGGTTGAGCAATTCGCGGCTGGGATTGTGCAAATCGCCGAGGCTGAGATGGAAAAGGCGATCCGGCTGATTTCGGTCGAACGAGGACACGATCCGCGTGAGTTCACGCTGGTTTGCTTTGGAGGAGGAGGGCCGCTGCACGCCTGCGCTCTTGCCCGCGCGTTAGGAATCCCGCGGGTGCTGGTTCCGGCTATGCCGGGGGCGCTCTCTGCTTTCGGCATTCTGATTGCGGACGTGGTGCGTGACTATTCGCGGACAGTAATGATTCAGACATCGGAAGAAAAATCGGCTTTCGCCCACCGTTCGAAAATTGCAAAGGAGCCTGCAGTCGATTCTCTGGAGGTGCATTTTTCCGAGCTCGAGGCCAAAGGAGCTGCGGAGTTTCACAAGGAAGGCTTGTCAGGACTTTCGACACGTTCTGCCGATGTGCGCTACGTGGGGCAAGGGTACGAATTAAATGTTCCCGCTGGCCCAGGCATGCTGTCCGGGTTTCACGCAGCTCATCGCCAGCGCTATGGGCATCATGACCAAAGCAGGAAGGTCGAAGTGGTGAACCTGCGGGTGCGAATGGTCGCGGCTTCTGACCCGATCCGGCTCCCGCGAAAATCGCCAGCGGGCCCAGGTTGCGCGCATGCTGTGTTCAAGCACAAAAGCGCGATTTTCAGCGGCGAGTGCGTCGATGTACCGGTCTTTCAGCGTGATTTGCTTTCGCCGGGGAATCGCTTCCAGGGACCCGCTATCGTGCATGAGTACAGCGCCACGACGCTGGTGCCGCCGGGATGCCGGGTGCAAGTGGACGAGTTTTCAAACCTTGTCATTGAGATATGAGAATGTCAGGAGAGGTCTGACAAAGGCGGGCGAGGATACCCGGCGCTATGCGGTCTGTGGCTGATCATTATTCCTGTGAGATAGAACTGCGCTGGTAAACAGTAAAATCGTGTAGCCCCGGACGTCCCCGTCCGGGGATCGACGGCACGAACCGAGGATCAGCATGGATTCTTTCGACCCCATCGAACTTGCCGTCTTCAAAAGCGCGACCCGTTCGGTGGCCGAGGAGATGGGCGCATCTCTGCGCCGGACGGCCTTCTCGCCCAACATCAAAGAACGTCGCGACTATTCCTGCGCCGTCTTTGACTGCGCCGGGCAAGCGATCGCAATGGGCGACCACATGCCGGTGCATCTGGGATCGATGCCTATGTCGGTGCGGGCTGCGGTGGAGGCGCTTTCGCTTGGACCGGGTGACGTCGCTATTCTCAATGACCCGTTTGCCGGGGGAACGCATCTGCCGGATATCACCCTGGTCTTGCCGGTTTTCGTCGCACCTGAGAAGAGGCCGGTGTTTTATGTTGCGTCGCGCGCCCATCACGCCGACGTTGGCGGAAAATACCCAGGTTCGATGGGCTTGTGCCGCACGATTGACGAAGAGGGCTTGCGGATTCCGCCGGCCAAACTGGTTCGCGGCGGAATCACAGACGATGGCATTATGAAAATGATTCTCGACAACGTGCGCACACCCGAGGAGCGCAAAGGCGATCTGGCAGCCCAGGCAGGCGCTTGCCGAGTTGGCGAAATGCGGCTGCAGGAGCTGGCGGCCAGGCACGGGATCGAAAAAGTACAGCGGCTTTGTTTCGAACTGCTCGACTACTCCGAGCGGCTGATGCGAGCTGAGCTGTCACAAATGCCGGCAGGAAGTTTTTCCGCAGAAGATTTTCTCGACAGCGACGGTTTCAACGAGCAGCCAGTCCGTATTTGCGTTTCGGTGGATTTCGATCCGGCCTCGCAGTCAGCGCGCGTGGATTTTTCGGGCTCCAGTCCGCAGGTCGCCAGCAGCATGAACGCAGTTTTCGCGATCACTTATTCTGCGGCTTACTACGTGTTTCGTTGCCTGCTTCCAGAAGATGCTCCCGCTAATGCCGGATTGATGCGGCCGATCTCGGTGCATGCCCCCGGCGAGAGCATTGTGAACGCCAGCGCCCCCGCAGCCGTAGCGGCTGGCAATGTGGAAACCTCGCAACGCATCGTGGACGTCCTGCTTCGCGCTCTGGCACAGGCAATACCGGAGCGAATCCCGGCGGCCAGTTCCGGGACAATGAGCAACTTGACGATTGGAGGAGTCGATCCTAGAACCCGGCGCGCTTTTGCCTATTACGAGACGATTGCCGGCGGCATGGGAGCGCGACCCAATGCCGACGGCGTCTCGGGCGTGCACACGCACATGACCAATTCCCTGAATACTCCGGTCGAGGCGCTGGAATATGCGTATCCGTTTCGCATGCGACAGTATTCATACCGTAGGCACTCGGGCGGCGCGGGAAAATTCAGTGGCGGGGATGGCTTGATCCGCGAAATCGAACTGCTGGCCGATGCGCAGGTTACGTTGCTCAGTGATCGAAGACAGTTTCGCCCGTACGGCCTCGCCGGTGGGGAACCCGGAGCAGCGGGACGCGCCAGTCACATCTCACAGAACGAAAGCCAGAGTAATGAAATCCCCAGTAAATCCAGCCTGCAGGCGAAGACCGGCGACGTCATCCGCATTGAAACGCCGGGAGGCGGAGGCTGGGGAAAACGGGGGTTGCGAGGCGATCCCGCAGACAGGCTGAACAAACGGAAATAGTTAACGTAAAGGCCCGCTTACGACACTCATCATTCGCTCTAATTTTTGTGAGAACATGGCGCTCATGACAAAACCAGTCAAGAACAGCGAAAACGTGCAAAGAGTTCCCAAGGGCCAGCGCCACCCCTACCTAGCTTGGGAAGGCACATCGCTATGGAGGGTGGTCGAGAAGGCAGTCGGCGATCTGGTCGAAAACCAGGACTTAATCGAAAATGAATATCGAGAATACATCGTCGGCTACATTTGCAAGCTCATAGAGCGCCGAAAAAAATCGGTCAGTGCTCAACTTCGAAGTCACTCGCACCGTTCCTGATGTGTGTTGGAATTTATAGCATAGCGATGCGATGCGATGCGATGCGATGCGATGCGATGCGATGCGATGCTGTTCTATGCTATTCTATTCTATGCTATGCTACTTCGGGAGCTTTTCAATGCGGGATGCTGACAGAATTCGAATGTTTGGAAGGGAAAAATACGTGATACCTGCCCGTCGCCGGCAGGAAAGACGCTTTTCCATTAGGGCAGGGGACGTTGTTCGTGAGCTGAATATTGCCGGCCGCGCGCCCGCGGTGTGCAGCGCACTGAAAAGTCGCCAGTTTCTGCAGAGCAATCACTTGCAGCTTGTCGAAAAGAGCGGCCCTCAATCCGGCCAAAGCACGACCGTCACCTACACCTACGAATTTATCGAAACAAAACACCCCCAGCCACAGCAGCCCGATTCCTGGACTCGGCTACGCGGTGCGTTGAAGGATGTCTTTGCCGAACTCGGCGGCGGCGAAGCCTATCTGCGCGCTGAGCGCAACGACTTTCACCGGTCGAAGGAAAGTAAGTGAGCCGGATCTATTGGGATACTATGCTCTTCATTTATTGGCTGGAAGATCATCCCCAGTTCGCGCCGAGAGTTGATGCGATCCATTCTCGAATGCAAGCGCGGCAGGACCATCTGATTACCGGGGCCTTCACTTTCGGAGAAGTACTGTCCGGCGCCTACCGCAAGGGCACTCCGCAGCTCGTGGACGAATCGCGGCGCTTGCTGAAGAGTCTGGTTGCAGAGGTGGTGCCCTTCACTATCGAAACCGCAGGCCACTACGCGCGAATCAGAGGTACCTCCGGCGTCGCCCCGGCCGATGCAATTCACCTGGCCTCCGCCGCGGAAGCGGGCACCGATCTGTTCTTGACCAACGACAAAAGGCTAGTGGGAAAGATTGTGCCGGGTATTCAATTTATTGCCATGCTCGACACCCAGTTTTTTTGATTGGCCGTCGCGGCGGAGAAGTTCTTTCGAAAGTTCGTGTCCCTCGGGAGCTCGCTCGACGATTTTGGTGGAGGCGGCGGAATACCGGGATAACTTGTATCTATATGATTACAAATTACATATATTATCTTTGTATGTGATATACCCCCATAAGTACCCTCAAACTATTTTTCTTTGGCAAGCGCATAGCGGTGCTCACACCAGCCCATTTTGTTCAGCAGCGTTCATCCCCTCTTCCTGTACAGCCTCTAAGGCTTGAACCCCCGAAAGCCAGTTTTGAGGGTTTTTGCAGGCTGCTCTCCGGGCGCTCTCCGGCGAGTCACCGTCGCGTTGGTGAAATCCACATTGCCATACCTAGAAGGTGGTTAACGCGGGCTAGTGGGTCAGGGCGGTGAATGGGCACGGTGGGTTCGGCGTTTGGACGGCTGACGTGTCACGGCACCCGAAGGACGTGTTGGAAATTTTAGACAGGCACAACAAGTGAGCTTCGAGCCTCCCTGACTAAGTTAGTTTTAAACCCCTAACGTCTTCTCCCAATCGCTCCTGTCAGACCATCATGGACAGCCTTTTTCAAACCAGGCCGGGATGCCAGTCCCGCGCTAAACCTCTGCGCCATTGAGCGTCAGGATGCCCCCGGCTGATTCAATCACCTGAATGATCTGCGATTCTGCCCGCAGTTAAGGTGTGGGTAAACACCGCCTCTGGTGTCTACCATTGCCCTGGGACCCGGTGGTACGGAAATACTAAGCGCGGTGAATACATGACCCAGGGTGAAGCACAAAAGAAAGGATACCGACCTGCGTACGGGAAGTTGTGCCAATAGATCAGCTCTCTTGCTTATTTCGCTGATGTTTGCCCGTGCGACTTCTGAGCAAGTTGTACCCCGACAGTGTGGCTATGATCGCTGGCCTGTTAAATCTTTGCAGACAAAGATCAGCATCGTGTCGATCTAACCCCCATTGACACTACCATCACAAGACTCAGCATGATTCCGATCCATGAGATTGCGTACCCCTACGATCATCGGATTGACCCAGACGAATTGCACGTTTATAGAGTCCGGGCTCGCCTTGTGCGTTTCGGCGCGGCCGGCTTTGTTCTCAGTTCCCTCGAACAAGTGGAAGGCCAGGATATCGAGATCCACACACCGGCTCAGTTTGTCGAGACGGCAAATGGCCATTGAATTCTCAGCGAACCAATTACCGGTTCGCGCCGATTCAAGTTTGTCATTAGTCAGAATCAGGACGAGGATGAAGCGATCTATGAATTTCATCTTCAATTTAACGCCCCAGACCCAAAATTTGATCATGAGCAGCCTGAAGCAGTGCTGGCAGCGCGCAAGAAAGCGCGTGAGGAACGACAACGACGTGAACTGGAAACGATGTAATGTGGCAATGAAGCTGCCGTGACGTCAAGAGCTCGGCCATGGGGTCTGCAGAGCGCTGGCCTGCTCCGGCTTCTCGCGGCTGGTACAAACTGGAGCTGGGGGGCGTCAGGCGTATTCTAGTTCGACCGCATCGCAGGCAAGAGCACATCTATCCCAGTGCTGGAACCTCGGCTCGTGCTTGCGCTCTCGCTCGAAGAGCTCTTCGCGACCGAACCACTGCGAGTAAGAACCGTTACGAATCTTCAGCCATTCCGCATACTCCGGTAAGTACGGAGCACCTTCGCGCTTCGCGACGATTCCCTCAAGATCGTTCTCACATGCCAGCCGGAACAGTTGCTCTCCATCAGTTTCGACGTGGTCGCAGTAGAGGAGGCGTTCGCCTCGTTTCGGCACGATCCTGCGAAAACGAAGTTTGCGGTCGATCAGCGGCAGATAACGAGTATCCTCACCGTTTCGGAACCTGCGCATCTCCTCCTCATCATCTGACTGCGCATGCTCGTCCCAAAAAATGTCGAAGGCGTAGAAGACGGGTTCAGCACGACGGAATAACAGATCACGGAATTGTGGCTTTCCCTTCGAATCGAGACATACGATCTCGCCATCGAGCACGCAATGCAGACCTTTCAGGTCGCGAGCGAGCCCTTCACATAGACCGGGGAAGCTTTTGAACGTATTTCCGTTGCGCGAGACGAGCCGCACGCCGTCCTCGTCCGAATAAAGCAGCGCCCTGAACCCATCCCACTTCACCTCGAAACCCCAGTCTCGATGAGAGAATGGCGCACGGGCACGATCGAGCGGTAACGGTTGGAACTGCGGGAGACGCACTGAGTTCAGTATAGCTGGGAAAGAAGTCCAACGTGCTACCAGGGTTAGAGCTATGGGCGGCCTGATTTTAGAGGTCATCACAAGTCTTCGTGCATGCGCGACTCGATTTCTGAAATGATGTGCCTCCCCCGCCCACCAGTTACAGCGAGGCAGATTGACAGCCTTGCAGCCGATCCCCGCATCCTACAATGTGTCATGGCTAAGCGAAGACAACTCGAACCGGAGCCGACGAGTTGAAGGCGTGGCAACAAATTGCAGCGTTCCTCGGCCAACCAGTCGCTGTTGCGCTACGGTGGGCAAAATCTGGTATGCCAGTAGAGAAACGAGGGCGTTCCGTGTATGCGTCGCGTGAAGAATTGAATCTTATATTTCAGCATCACATCTCAGGTACGGGCTACCCACATCAGTGTACGAGCCGGGGGGGGGAAAGTATCGGATCATCAGCTCAGTTCGTCTACTCACGAGCTGCCCAGGCTGGTCTACCGCAAGTCATTGAGCGGAGAAACCACACGCGAGGCAGTCCAGAAAGCCTTGCTCCAATCAGTCAGCGATTTGCTGAAGACGGTGATCTGGCAAAGGCGATTGCAAAAATCCTAAAAGTTGTTCCAGCCAGTTCGAAGCTGAATTAAACGACTCTTGCTCTGTTCTCATAGCATGTGGAAATCAGCAACCATCGGGGCATTGGCAATCTAAGGATCCACAAGTTGCTACACGCGCGAACCCTTTCTCTCATACTCATCATTTTCTAGCCACCGGCAGCACCACGCTCGAGGCAGCCTCTTTTGAGCGGAACACTCTCTGCGTGGCCTTAACGTAGTCAGCATCGCTTGCCTTGTAGATGTTATCGACGAACTTCTGCGGATTGCGGTCATACAAAGGGAACCATGTGCTCTGCACCTGCACCATCATGCGGTGGCCCTTGAGAAAAACATGGTCGTTGGGGTGAAGGTCGATCCTGTACTCCGTAACCTGATTGGGTGTAATGGGCATCGGCCTTTCCAGGCTATTACGGTAGCGCCCGCGCAGGATTTCATCGGCAATCATCAATTCGTAGCCGTTCAGTACAGGTCCGGCAGCGTTTTTGGCGGCTTCCTCCGTGATCTTCTGGTAGTCCTCTGGATAGACGTCGATCAACTTCACGATCCAATCGCTGTCGCTCCCCGTAGTTGACGCGAACAGATCGGCAACGATATCACCAGTGACAGCAACGTCCTCTGTCAACGGCTCGGTCTGCCAGGTCAGCACGTCAGGACGGTGCTCTACGAAGCGCTGATCCTGCACCGGCCAAGTGGTCCAGGCTGGCGCGGGATACGTCGGCGTGATTGGCCGGTTGCGGTACGGCACTGGGTTGGCGGGATCAGAAATGTAGGAATCGAAGGCGTCTTGCTCGGAAGGCGGTTCAAACGAAAGTTTGCCGCCTGAACGCAAATAGAGCTTCTTCTCAGTAATGCCCTTCTTGGGGGGCCATTCGTCGTAACTCTTCCAAACGTCGCTTCCCGTCTCGTAAGTCAATGCCTCGGGCTGCGTGAGCGGTTTGTTATGTAACCAATGCGCAAACCAGGGAGCGAGGATATGCGAGCGATAGTAGCGCGAGATATCACTGCCCCAGTCAATGTCGCCCAATCTGCGTCCGGATTGATCCATCCACCCGCCATGGTTCCACGGACCAGCAACGAAGTAGTTGATATGCTGCTTGTCCGTCTTCTCCAGCGCGGCGTAAATGCGGGTCGGGCCAACAAAGTCTTCCTGGTCGTACCAACCCGCGACGTTCAGGTTGGGCACCATAGTGTGTTTTAGATACTCGGTTACGGAATGCTGCTTCCAGAAATCGTGGTTCGGATGCTCGACGAAATCGTTCCACGTCGGTAGCTTCTCGTGGAAGTAACGCGCGTTCCCGTTGGAAATTGCGCCAAGCGCCAGGTACCAGGCGTAAGTGTCGTATTGATCGAACTCGAAGTTGGTGTTCTTTTCATTCGAGGTCTCCAGCAGAGCAGAGTACTCGAATCCATAACTCAAGCGGAACGCCCCATTGTGATGGAAATCGTCGTTGATGAACATATCGTCGGGGGAGGCCTGCTCGCTGGCGGCCTTCAGCGCCGGGTGCGGATCCAGTAGAGCCTGAGTGACCAGCCAGCCCGGATAAGAAATTCCCCACATACCAACCCGCCCATTGTTGTTGGGGACATTCTTGACCAGCCAATCGATAGTGTCATAGGCATCGGTGCCTTCGTCGATGGACTTGAGATCGCTCTTGTCACGCGGTGGACGCTGCATGACAAACGTCCCTTCAGATTTAAAACGGCCCCGGATGTTCTGCGAGACGAAAATATAACCATCGGCAATCAGGTCGTCAAACAAACCGGACTCGGTCAGCGAATTAGCGTTTTCGGGCATGCCGTATGGAGTTCTCACTAACAGGAATGGTAGAGGACTGGAAGCGTTCTTGGGCGTTCTTATAACGGTCTGCAAGCGGACACCGTCGCGCATCGGGATCATGACTTCCCGGAATGTAAAGCTTTCCGGCTTGTACTTCGATTGCACTGGAGGAGCTTGGGCGAATAGGTTGGTAGCGATAGTGATAAGCGCTAACAGCACGATTCGTCTTACAGGAATTGTCGTATTCATTTCCGAAGTTAACCGATCCTTTGGGGGGCGCTATTGGCGGGCAATTATAGCGCAAGAAGAAACATGGACACCGCTCCGAACTTGACGGCACGCATTGCCTATTATCTCGTGATGGCTGGAGGAGAGTTTAGACGCCATGGCCGAGTGGATCGCGTCGGCGTTGCAGGGTGCCAGGGTGTGCGCCCTGTACAGCGATCGCGGCAGCCACTTCTGGACTCGGCGTTATTTTTCTTCCTCCTCGGATTCAAATCCAGTCACCGCAAACCATTTATCTTCGCTACCCGCGAGGACAAACACGATTGGCGCGGCGCATGGGTTTGGCAGTTCTACCTTGGCATTGATATTGGAAT
>JBBSFW010000025.1:0-50459 GCA_038254805.1 Terriglobales bacterium | reverse complement strand
TCGGATGACGCTAGTGCTTTTTCGGACGCGACGCCGAGATGAGTGCTCAAGGATAAGAGAAGGTGTGAGCGTCGCGTTCGAAAAAGCCGTCAGAAGGAAGCCGCTGGCGCGGCGGACGCGGGACTTATGCAAATTGAATGGCGCAAGCCAGTGATTATCGCAACCCAGATGCTGGAATCCATGATCGAGAATCCGCGCCCGACCAGGGCCGAAGCCAGCGATGTGGCCAACGCGGTATTCGACGGCACGGATGCGGTGATGCTCTCGGCAGAAACTGCCAGCGGGCGTTATCCGCGCGAAGCGGTGCGCATGATGGCCAAGATCGTCGTCGAGGCGGAGAGCAACCTGGGGGAATTTATGCAGCCCCGGCGGCGGCGCGAACAACCCGGGCTTTCCATCTCTGAGGCAATCTGCGAGTCGATTGCGCATGCTGCCGAGGACCTGGACATGGCGGCCATCGCGGTTTTTACCGAGAGCGGCAATACGGCGCGAATGCTTTCCAAATTCCGGCCGAAATCCAGGATCTACGCGTTCAGCCACGCAGCGGCAGTTTGCAACCGCATGAACCTACTCTGGGGAGTGCAGCCCGTCCGCCGCGAACACGAGTTGAGCGCGGAGGACATGCTGCTAACGGCGGAGCAGGAACTGGTGCGCTCCGGCCGCCTGCATGCGGGCGACGTACTGGGCGTGGTTGCGGGCACGCAAATGTCGACGGGCTCGACGAATTTTATGCGGCTGCACGTGGTGAAGGGGGACCGCTCCTGCTAGTCGGTCTCGGGGTTCGCCGCGCTCCAGCTAAACTCTCCATGGGCAATCGTGAACTTTTTTCGAAAACGTCATCTGATCCTCCAGTCCGCGGGTTCCTGCATCGCCCTGAGTCCCCGTCCGGCAACAGCTTAATCCTCGCCCACGGAGCTGGCGGCAATGCACAAATGGCCCTGCTAGTCGCGCTGGCGGAAGCCTTTGCTGGCGCCGGATTCGCGGTGCTGCGTTGCGATCTGCCCTTTCGGCAACAGCGGCCTCACGGCCCGCCCCGGCCCGGTGATGCCGCCCGAGATCGCGCAGGGCTGAGGCACGCGCTGACAACGATGAGGGAGCTTTTTCCTGGCCGTCTTTTCCTTGGCGGACAGAGCTACGGCGGCCGGCAGGCAAGCATGCTGGTCGCGGAGGAAAAGCAATTGGCGGACGGCCTGCTTCTGCTGTCCTATCCTCTGCATGCTCCCAGCCGTCCCGAGCAGCCACGGACGCAGCACCTGCCCAAGATTGAAGTGCCGGTGATTTTTGTGCACGGCACGCGGGACCCATTTGGATCAATCGAGGAAATCGAAGCTGCTCGCAAGCTCATTCCGGCTAAGACGTTGTTGTTGCGGGTGGAGCGCGCGGGACATGACCTGGGATTCAAGGCAAAATCCAAGCCGGAGCAGTTGCCGCTGGTCGTGCTGGAAAAAGCCCGGCAATTCTTCGTTTGATTTTGCTTTGCAGGAACAATTCGGATTTGCATCCGAGAGGGGTGGCACACGTGAGTGCACAGTGATCAAGATAGGCTGCTGCTGGACTCCACCCCCCTGAGGCCGATTCGCCGAATGTGTCTCGCCCTTCCCCGGACGGCTAAAGCCCGATCAAGCGACAGCCTTTCAAAGCGCCTCAGGCCCAGGACGCAGCGGCTCGAATGAAGTCATTTCGAACACAAATACTTCCTTCCAGGGCAGCAGGCTCGAAATGCCGCCATTCGTGCTCGATATTGGTTCAGTTATAATTCAGCGTTCCAACTAGACTACGGAGCTTACATATGGCACAGGCCACGATGGCTGCGATTCCCGGACTTAGAGAAACGTACTCGCAATTGAAGACACGCATGGACAAAGCTGTGGACGATTTTCGCAAGGCGCTGGTGGGCACGCGCACGGGCCGGGCCTCGGTTCACATGCTGGACTCGGTGAGCGTGGAACATTATGGTTCGCAGATGCCTCTGAATCAGGTCGCCACCGTGCACGCGCCGGAGCCGCAGTTGATCACGGTGCAGCCTTGGGATCCGGCAGCGCTGGCGGCGATTGAAAAAGCGATCCGTGCGGCTGAGTTGGGATTGAATCCCATGAACGACGGAAAGATTATCCGCGTTCCGGTGCCGCCGTTGACCGAGGATCGCCGAAAGGAGATGGTGAAGCATCTGCACAAGGCGCTGGAAGACCATCGCACCGCGGTGCGCAATATCCGGCGCGACGGAAATGACGCGATCAAGAAGGCGCTCAAAGATAAAAAGATCAGCGAAGATGAAGAGAAACGATCGATGGATGAGATCCAGAAACTGACCGACGGCGAAATCAAGAAGATGGAAGAGATGTGCAAGGTGAAAGAGAAAGAAGTAATGGAGATTAAATAAGAGACATCCCACGATTCGAGAAGGAGAACCCCAATCACTCGCGCAGACCTGCCAGGATTTCTGGTTATCGGAATCGAAACCCGCACTACAAATGCAAGAGAAATGACTGAAGAGGGCGATATCCCGCGACAGTGGCATAAATTCATGGAACAAGAGATTCTGCAGACGATTCCTAATAAAACCAGCGCTAACATCTATGCGCTATACAGCGACTACACGGGCGACCGGGATGGGGAATACAGTTTCTTAGTTGGAGCCTTGGTAACCCGCGATACCGCGCCGCCGCCGGGAATGATCGCTAAGCGGGTTCGTGGCGGCCGGTATGCCGTGGTTCCCAGCGCTGCAGGTGACCTGACAAAAGTTGTGCCCGAGGCGTGGCAGACGATTTGGAAGCTGGAAGATGAAGGCAAGCTGAAGCGGGCTTACCAGACGGACTTTGAAATCTACGACCAGCGAGCGCATGATCCTTACCATGCGCAGGTTGACATTTACGTTGGCCTGAAGTGAAGACCTGAGGCCCCCTTTAATCGTCGCCTAAGTCGTGCCCTATAATCAGTGAATCGTGAAAAGTGTAGTGCATGCCGCCTGTCCGCACGATTGTCCGGACGCATGCGGGGTATTGATCACCATTGATGACGGCCGGGCGGTTAAGATCCAGGGCGATCCGGCGCATCCCGTCACCCGAGGATTTCTTTGCGCAAAAGTCGCTAAATATCTCGACCGGGTGTATTCGCCGGACCGGGTGCTGTATCCAGCGAGGAGGGTCGGCCCGAAAGGCCCTGGGCAGGCGATCCAACAAACACCAGTGTTCGAGCGCATTGAATGGGACGAAGCCCTCGACGAGATCACGTCACGATTCAAGAGCATCACTGCTGAATTTGGCGCGGAAGCGATCCTGCCGTACTCCTATGGCGGGACGCTGGGCAAACTTAATTACGCGTCGATGGATCGCCGGTTCTTCCACCGGCTGGGCGCCTCGCAGCTTGCCCGCACCATCTGCTCCGAAGCCGGAGCGGCGGGAGTGAAATCGGTCTATGGCGTGAACATGGGGACGGAGCCTGAGCAGTTCCGACATTCCCGGTACATCATTGCGTGGGCCGCGAACATTCATGGCAACAACGTGCATCTGTGGCCGTTCATTGAAGAGGCCCGGCGCGAGGGCGCCAAGCTGGTCGTAATTGATCCGTATCGTACTCGCACCGCGGCATGCGCGGATTGGCATCTGCCGATCAATCCCGGGACTGACGTGGCATTGGCGCTGGGGATGATGCACGTGATCATCGCTGAAAACCTTCACGACTCCGATTATCTTGCCCGTCACACTTTGGGATTTGATCAGCTTCGGGTG
This sequence comes from Terriglobales bacterium, assembly GCA_038254805.1. GTDB lineage: Bacteria > Acidobacteriota > Terriglobia > Terriglobales > Acidobacteriaceae > Gp1-AA145. The sequence goes on along the minus strand of JBBSFW010000025.1, from coordinate 46,731 downwards.
AAAGTGGAGGAGTATCCGCCGGAAAAAGTCTCGCAGTGGACGGGGATTTCACCGGCGGATATCCGGAAGCTGGGGCGAGAGTATGCGACTACGCGGCCGGCGGCGATCCGGATGAACTATGGGGTGCAGCGCTCGGAAAACGGCGGCACGGCTGCGCGGACCATTGCCATGTTGCCGTGCGTAACCGGTTCCTGGAAAGAAGTGGGCGGCGGCTTTCAGCTTTCTACCAGCGGCGCCTTTGGATTGAACAATGCCGCCCTGGAACTCCCTGATCTCATGCAGCTGTCGCTCGGCCGCCCCGCGCGCGAAATCAACATGGTGGAACTCGGCAAGGCGTTGAATGAAGTGGCTGATCCCCCGGTAAAGGCGATGTTCGTTTACAACTCGAACCCGGCGGCGGTTTGCCCGAATCACAGTGAAGTTATTCGCGGCCTGCTTCGCCCCGATCTGTTCACGGTAGTGCACGAGCAGTTTTTTACCGATACCACCGATTACGCCGACATCGTACTTCCGGCGACAACTTTTTTCGAGCACAAGGAGCTGCAGTCGGCGTACGGCCATTACTATCTGCAGGTATCACACCAGGCAATCGAACCGTTGGGAGAGTGCCGCTCGAATGTTGAGGTGTTCCGCGCTTTGGCGCAGAGGATGGGCTTTGAGGACGCCTGCTTCACCGATGGCGTGGAGCAAATGATGGATGATGCCTTGCGCTCGGAGAACCCATGGTTGCAGGGAATCACCCGCGAGCGGCTCGAGAGAGAAGGACACATCCGCCTGAATTTCCGCGAGGGCGGCGATGGCAGTGCGCCCGGACCGTTCCTGCCATTTGCAAATGGCAACTTCCGCACCGCCAGCGGCAAGGCGGAACTCTACAATGAGACCCTGAAGGCGCAGGGCCTCGATCCGGTAGCCCGCTTCGTTCCTCCAACGGAGTCCAGGCATGGCGCGAATGCCGGGACATTTCCGCTGGAACTGCTGGCGCGCAAAGCCGATAATTTTCTGAACTCAACTTTTTCTAATTTGCCCGGAATTCAGTCGATGGAAGAAGGGGGGCTGTTAGAAATGCACCCTGCGGACGCAAACCGGCGCGGCATTCATGATGGAGAGGCGGTCCGCGCCTTCAACCGCCGCGGAGAACTGCAGTTGAAAGCGAGGGTAGATGGGCGGGTTCCTCGCGGCGTGGTGGCGGCGAAGCTGAACTGGGCAAAACTTACACCCGGCAATCGAAACATTAATGTGTTTACTTCCGAAAAACTGACCGACATGGGCAACTCTGCCACGTTTTATTCCGTCTTGGTTGAGGTGGAGCTTTTTCAGCAGGCGACATGAGGGCAAACCATCGCTGTCTTTGGACGCTCTTCAAGGCTCTACCGTATAATTGCGATTTCCATACTCCAGCTAATTGAGGATAGCGGCGATTCTTCGCATTCATCAGGATAGCCCTGCGATGGCGGGCGAGGGCAACCATGGCGGGCGTGCGAAAGATTCCCGTGCCGCCCGTGCAACACCTTCATTGCAAAAGCTTTGCTCCGAATTCTGTTTCGTTTTTGGCGGCGCATTCTTAGTGCTTTTGGGGACGCATACGCTGATGTTGGCGCAACAGGACCTGGTCAGTGCAATCGAGATTCATGGCAATCGGAGCATTCCGGCGGACACGGTCCGGGCCCACATCTTCACCCGGCCCGGAGACGTCTTCGACCAGGCATCGATCGAGCGCGATTTCAACTCTTTGTGGAACACGAACTACTTTGAAGACATCCGGTTCGAGCGTGAGGCTACTCCGAAGGGATGGATTCTCCACATTTATGTGAAGGAAAGGCCGCGAATCCGGGAAGTCAGTTATGTAGGCATCAATGCCATCTCCAAGAGCGATATTCTCGACCGGTTCAAGCAGGAAAAGGTGGGTATCTCGCCCGAGTCGCAATACGATCCCACCAAGGTCAAGAAGGCAGAAGTCTCAATCAAGCAATTGCTGGCAGAACACGGTCATCAATTCGCGACTATCCGAACCGAGGTACGTCCCATTCCTCCCGCCTCGGTGGGGGTGACATTTGTGGTGCGCGAAGGCCCCAAGGTGAAGGTGGGCAGGATCAAATTTCAAGGAAATAAGCACGTGAACAGCCGCGATCTGCGCCATGCCATGCACTTCCTGCGGCCGATTGGGGTTCCACACTCGATCTTTCTGGAGAATCTGTTCGCCAAGACCTACGACGCGACCAAGCTCGACGAGGACATCGAGTTAGTGCGCGAACAGCTGCAGAACCGCGGCTACTTCAAGGCGCTGGTGCAAGAGCCGGAAACCAAGATTCGCGATACCGGACACAGCGGATTCCACATTCCTCTTGTACAGCACGGGCCGGGAAAGGCGATGGACATCACCGTGCCCATTGACGAGGGCGAGCGGTACAGCCTGGGGAGTATTACGTTTAAAGGCAACAAGGCCATTACCAATACGAAGGCGCTGCGCAGTCTTTTCCCTCTCAGGGATGGAGAAATCTTCAGCCGGCAGAAGATTGCCAAGGGGCTGGAGAACCTGAAGACAGCGTATGCCAGCCAGGGTTTCATCAACTTCACTTCCATTCCGACTCCGACCTTCGACGAGCAAAAAAAACTGGTGTCATTTGAGATTGACGTGGACGAAGGCAAGGCATTTTCTGTACGCAGAATCGAGTTCTCGGGCAACACCACCACCCGCGACAAGGTGATCCGGCGAGAGCTGTCGCTGGAAGAAGGTCAACTTTACAACGAACAATATTGGAAGCTGAGCCTGCAGAGGTTGAACCAGCTGGGTTTTTTTGAACAAATTAAGCCCGATGACCCGAACGCCACGGAGCGCCATCTGGACGAAAAAGAGGGGACGGTAGATCTGACGCTAAAGCTGAAAGAAAAAGGCAAGAACCAGATCGGGCTTTCGGGCGGCGTCAGTGGACTGGCGGGATCGTTCATCGGGCTTAGCTATACCACCAATAACTTTCTGGGTCTGGGTGAGACGCTTACGGTGCAGGCCAATATTGGCAGCCTGCAGCGCGACATCGTATTCGGGTTCACGGAGCCCTATCTTTTTGATCGTCCCATCACTGCGGGCTTCACGGTCTATGGCCGGAAGCTGATCTTCGACCAGGCGCGGCAGAGCGCGCTGGTTACCGGCCAGATCCTGAATGTGTCGCAGGCGCAGCTGCAGAGCCTTCAGAACTACACCCAGTCGAGCAAAGGCTTCTCGCTGACCACGTCCTATCCACTGCACCGGTCATTTAAGCGTATTGGAGCGACGTACTCCTATGATGTTTCGTCGCTGATAGCGCTGACTACGGCTTCCAAAAATTTGTTCAATTTCCTGGCGTTCAGCGGCATCAGCGGTCCGAACGCGCTGAACGGAATCGTCACCAGCAAAATTCTGCTGAGCTATACCAAGAACACCCTGGACGCGGCGTTGTACCCGCACTCCGGCACGGAGTACTTTTTAGGCGGCGAAGTCTCAGGCTTGGGCGGGACGGTCAGGACGGTGAGGCCGATTGTTGAGTACAAGCACCACATCCCGGTGCAAAACCGGCGGAACACAATCGGTTTGCACGCGCAGGCTTCGTATCTGAGCGGATTTGGCGGACTGGTGGCGCCGCCGTTTCAACGCTTCTATATGGGCGGCGAAAATGACATCCGCGGCTTTGATATAAGGTCGATTTCGCCGGTGGCGTTTCTGCCCACCGTGTCTTCCGTATCGCTCAGGAACCCTGACGGGTCGCTGGTTCCGAAGGACCCGAGCAATCCCGCGAAGGGGAATTACACGATTCCCATTCCAGTCGAGCAGATTACCTTTCCTGGCGGTGATTTGAGTTTGGTGACCAACGCTGAATACCGGATCACGGTTGCTGGCCCGGTCGCGATTGCGCCATTCTTCGATTTCGGATTCGATCCAATTCTGCGGCGCTCGCAGCTGCGGATCAATAACGGGCAGTTCACCGCGATCAATAACACCCTCTTCGGATGTCCGGCAGAAGACCCCTTCTTCAACAGCTGCGTGGGCGGAGAAAAATTCCAGTTCAGCCAGAATCTTACGCCTCTGGGCAGCACGAACTGGAAGCCGAGAGCTTCGGCCGGCCTGGAGTTGCAGGTATTCTTGCCGGTGGTTAACGCTCCTTTCCGTATCTATTGGGCTTACAATCCGCTGCGTCTGGATGAACTGGCGCAATCGCCAATTCCCATCACCAGAAGCATGTTTCCGGCGGGCGCCGCAGGCGACTATACGTTCCAGCTGGCGCGAAACACGTACTCGCCCAGGTATCAGCTGCGAGAGCCGAGGAAGACCTTTCGCTTCACTGTGGGAACCACGTTTTAGGGGAGTTTGACGGCGGTTGAGCGCTGTTTCTATAATGAAGATATCCACACGCCAGAGTGGCCGTGCGCGGGGGTGGTCTGCCACGCCCGGACTTGGATGCGAGAGTTGATCAGGTCGCCTTGCTAATCCTCGCATGGAAAGTAGCTGCCTGACCCTGGTGTTCCGGTAGCAGAGAAAATCCAGATTTGAAAATTAAGAAGGTCTCCCAAGGAGTTCAGTTAACCTCATGAAACTTACGCTAGTGCGTTTACTAACGGTCGCAGCAGTTCTCTTCCCGGCAGCGGCATTTGCCCAGAATGACGCCGCGTCCTCCCCCACCCCAGGCCTGCCCGCGGCGCCGAGTTCGGCCGGTGCGCCGGCGGCGGCGTTGGGCACAAATGCAACAGGCTCCAAAATTGGAGCCATCAATGTTGAGCAAGCCATCTTTGCCAGCAACGAAGGGCAGCGCGATTTCGATGTGCTCAGCAAGAAGCTGGAACCGAAACAAACTGAGCTAAAGGGCAAGAATGACGAAATCGATGGCCTCAAGAAGCAGCTCACCACCCAGGGCGACAAGCTGAACCAGGACGCCAAGGCAAGTCTGCAACGGCAGATCGATCAGAAGCAGAAGGCGCTGGAGCGTTCGGCGCAAGACGCGCAGGAAGATGCGCGCAATCAGGAAAATGAAATCGCGCAGCGCATTCTGCAAAAAATGGCTCCGATGATTGTGAAATATGCGAGCGACAACGGCTTTGGCATGATCATCGACACTTCGACCAACAACCAGTGGCCGAACGGTCCGGTACTGTGGCATGGGCCGGCCCTCGACATTACCAAGCCGGTAGTGGACGCCTATAATTCGCAGTCGGGCATCACGGCGCCACCACCACGGCAAGGTGGAGCGACGGGCCTGGGCGCAAGACCAAGCGGCGCGGGCACGACCACCAAGCCTGCCACTCCACCAGCTGCAAAGCCGTCGGGCACGGCTCCGCCCGCCAAGTAAGAACCAGGCCGATGGCCGGAATGCAAATTTGGTTTCCTGAAGCCGCGAGAAATCGCGGCTTCGTATTTTCCTCGCTTTGCGCTTGCCCGGAAGCGCGTCATGGTGTCTTTATCTCGCAATAGAAGTCTGCGAGTAGGTGTACTGCAGGGCTGAGGGTGTGCGGCTTTTCGGAGGTTGGCGTAGCACGGCGGTAACCCGAAGATGGCCGAATGCGCGGCTATAATCTCGACAGTGGCTACCATTGAAATCGCAAGGCGTGCGGCAACACGGCCAACCTGGGCTGAGGTTTCACTTCCTGCGCTGAAGCAGAATTACCGCACCATTGCCCAATATGTAGGCAGTCACGTCATCCCCTGCGCGGTCGTAAAGGCATATGCCTACGGGCACGGGGCGGTCGAGTGCGCGCGGGCGCTGCGGGATGAAGGCGCCAGCTGGCTGGGAGTAACTTCCCTCGACGAAGCCATTCCCTTGCGCGAAGAAGGAATCGGGACGCGAATCTTGTTGATGACGGGATTCTGGCGAGGAGAAGAAGAGGAGATTGTCAGGCTGGAATTGACGCCCACGGTTTGGGAGATCGGGCACATTGAATTGCTGGAACGGGCGGCGGCGAGAGTTGGAATCTCCAAGCATCCAGTACATCTGAAGCTGGACTCCGGTATGGGGCGGCTGGGGGCCGCGCCGGAAGAGCTTCCTCGAATTTGCGAGGCGCTCAAGTCGTCTCCGCATCTGGCAGTCGAAGGATTCGCAACCCACATTGCGTCTTCGGAGGTGCTGGACGCGCCATCGGTGGGCGAACAGCTCAAGGTGTTTGAAGGCGCCCGGCGGGTGCTGCGGGAATACGGCTTTGATCCGCCGCTGGTCCACGCAGCCAACACCTCGGCCGTGATTTCGCACCATGAAAGCTGGAATACAATGGTGCGCCCCGGTTTGGGCCTGTATGGCTACCACCTGCCCTTTGAGCGGGCCGGCCGGACGGTCAGCGGCCGAGGTCTAACGCTTGAGCTGAAAGCGGTGTTGACCTGGAAGACGCGGATTCTTTCGGTGCGCGAAATGCGCGCCGGACAGGCATTGGGATACGGCGGGACTTATGTTACAAAGGCGCCGGCGCGAATTGCGATTCTGCCAGTAGGATACGCGGATGGATTGAACCGCGGGCTTTCCTCGGGAGGCAGGGTCATTGTACGAGAGCATTATGCGCCGATCGTGGGACGGATTTCGATGGATCTGACCCTGATTGATGTCACCGGAATTGCCGGCGTCGGAGTGGCCGACGATGTTGTGCTTTTAGGGTCTTGCGACGGGCTGAGCGTGGACGCGGGCGAGCACGCGGAACTGGCCCACACCGTGCCGTACGAAATTCTCTGCTCAATTTCGAAGAGAGTGCCGAGGAAATACATCGCCCACGAATAGCCCTCAAGCTCCACGCCCTTCACTGGCCAAATGCGCCCCGCCAGGCGCTAAATGCCGCCTCTGCATGGGGCCCGCTAAGCGCTGAACTCCTGCTTTGCTATCCTAAACCCATGTCTACTTTGTACTCTCGCTGGATGTACGGCTGGGAGACGCGGCTCACCTCGGTGGACAACAACCGCGTGGTACGACCGCTCGATTGGGGGATCGAGTGGACGCGCGAGTGGCCTTGCCGCAATGGACACCTTCCAACTCTGACCGGGGAGCAGTGCGAGCAGTACATTCGTGAATACAACACCCGTGCTGTGGCAGGCAGCGATGAGTTTTTCTCGTATAAAACACCCTCCGATTTTCGGCTGGAGACGCGCGAAGTACAGGTCTTCAGTACCCGTGAGATTCCAGATCCGGGACTGGAGCGCGCAGTCCGCGGAGCTTACGCCGAGTTTCTTCGCTTCACGTCTCCGGTGTGCACTCCATGTCCGGAAAATAATTTGGCCAATGCGCGATGGTTTTCAGCCAGAGGGAAAAGCGCGGTAGTTCTGCTGCCGCACTGGAATTCGGACGCGCTGCATTACAGTTCGCTTTGCCGCATATTTAACCGTCTGGGGATTTCCGTGCTGCGGCTGAGTATGCCCTACCACGATATTCGCCGTCCGGCGGAGACCCGCCGCGCTGACTACGCGGTTTCCGCAAACATCGGGCGCACGCTGGATGCCTGCCGCCAAGGCGTGCTGGATGTTCGTTGCTGCCTGGATTGGCTGCAGCAGCGCGGATATGAGCGGCTGGGAATTGTCGGTACCAGCCTGGGCTCTTGTTACGCATTCCTGGCAGCGGCGCATGATGCGCGAATCCAGGTTGCGGCGTTCAACCATGCTTCAACTTATGTCGCCGATGTGGTCTGGCACGGGCAATCGACAAGGCATATCCGGGAGGGGATCGAACCCCAAATTGACCTGGAGAGGCTGCGCGGCCTGTGGTCGGCGATCAGCCCCATGTCTTACTTCAAGCAATTCGCGCGCTTTCCTAGGAAGTCGCTGATCGTGTATGCGAAGTATGATCTGACCTTCCTGCCCGAGTTTTCGCGGCAAGTAGTGGCCGAATTTGAGCGCTACGGTCTCGATCACAAAGTTGCCGTGCTACCCTGCGGTCATTATTCCACCGGAGAAGCGCCCTACAAGTACATGGATGGGTGGCATTTGGCTTCTTTCCTAGGCAGGGCGTTCAAGACTTAGCGGGGGGGCCTTGTGGTGGCTTGGAGCGCTGCTGCTCAGATCTCAAGACTAATGATTGTGCTGGGGCCATGACAACCGGCTGACCGGCTCTGGCGGTTCCCGCCTAGGGCGTTTAGGATATTGGCTGAGAATTCGGATGACAAAGTCTGCTATGTATCGTCCGCTGGACGAAGCCGATCCCTATGTTGGCCTGGCGATCGAAAACGAAACTCGCCGCCAGCATGAAGGGCTGGAGCTGATCGCCTCGGAAAATTTTGTGAGCGAGGCGGTGCTCGAGGCGATGAGTTCGGTGTTCACGAACAAGTATGCGGAAGGATATCCCGGCAAGCGTTATTACGGTGGCTGCGAGTTCGCTGATGTAGTGGAGAACCTGGCGCGCGATCGCGCCAAGCAGCTTTTTGGCGCCGAACACGCGAACGTTCAGCCGCACGCTGGATCGCAAGCCAACATGGAGGCATTCGCGGCGGTCCTGCAGCCTGGCGACACGATCCTGGGACTGAATCTGGCGCATGGCGGGCATCTCACGCATGGACATCACCTGAATTTTTCCGGCAAGACCTATCGCATCATTCCTTACGGAGTCACTAAAGAGACGGAGACGATTGATTACGAGGACCTGGAGAAGCTGGCGGAGAAAGAGCGTCCGAAGCTGATTATTGGCGGGGGCAGCGCTTATCCCCGGATCATCGATTTCGCCCGCATGCGGCAGATCGCAGAGAAAGTTGGCGCGCTTTATCTGGTAGACATGGCGCACTTTGCCGGGCTGGTTGCCGGCGGCGTGCATCCCTCGCCGGTACCGCACGCGCACATCGTTACCTCGACGACTCACAAGACGTTGCGAGGGCCGCGCGCCGGCATGATCTTATCCCGGCAGGAGTTCGCCGCCACCATCGATAAAGTTGTTTTCCCGGGAATGCAAGGGGGGCCGCTGGTGCACATCATTGCGGCGAAGGCTGTGTGCTTCCGCGAAGCCCTGCAGCCTGAATTCCGCGATTACGCGCGCCAGATCGTTTCGAACGCCAAGGTGCTGGCCGAAACGCTGGCAAATGAAGGCTTCCGTATTATTTCAGGCGGAACGGACACTCACCTGATGCTGGTCGATGTATTTTCCAAAGGCATGCTGGGAAGCGAAGCGGAGAAGGCGCTGGGGGAAGCAGGTATTACAGTAAACAAAAATGCTATTCCATTCGACACCAATCCACCCATGAAGCCGAGCGGGATTCGCATTGGCACGCCGGCGCTGACCACGCGTGGCATGAAGGAAACAGAGATGCGGCAGGTGGGGCGCTGGATGGCGGAAGTGCTCAACCACCACAAGGAACCTTCTTTATTCGGCAAAGTCCGCCGCCAAGTGCTCGAGCTTGCGGAAGAGTTTCCGCTGTATGCTGAGCGGCGGGCCCATGCCCAGACGGAAATCAGGGCGTAGCCTGTTGCCGGCGCACAGCTTTCAGCCGTGCGCTCCTTCGTCCGCTGTGGTTAAATTTCTTCCGTGAAGATCGCCATCGACATCCGCCGGATGAATGAGTTCGGCGTGGGCACTTACACTCGCAATATTATTCGCGCGCTGGCCCGGCAAGACCGCGATAACCAATACTTTCTGCTCGGCCCGCCGGAAAAAGTGCAGGAAATAGGCAAGCTGCCGGAGAATTTCAAAGCCATTCCGGTGGCCCCGCCCGACACTTTTCGCGGCTACTTTGAATGCCAAGCGGCCGTAAGCCGCATGGGGTGCGACCTGGTACATGTACCGCACCTGTTCTGGAGACCGCGACACCTGCCCTGTCCCTACGTGGTGACCGTGCACGACCTGCTCGAACACATGTATCGTGGGCGCAGTGCCTCCGGCATCAGGCGTTCCCTGCATTTTCAACTCACGCGAAGAGTGCTGAAAAATGCCGCAAGGATCTTCGCGGTTTCCCGTTTTACAAAAAGCGAGGTGTGGAAGCTCTTCGGCATCGATCCGAGACGTATTGAGGTCATCTATAACGCGATCGATCAGCGCTTTCTAACCGGCCATGCCACCAATGCCGACCGGGAGTTTCTGGCGGAGCGGTATCAGGTCACGTATCCGTATCTGCTCTATGCAGGACGAATCAGTCCCCACAAAAATGTGGTACGCATCATCGAAGCGTTCGCGGCGCTGAAGGCGGACCTTTCGAAGCAGGATCTGTACCCTGATCTTAAGCTGATTATCATTGGAGACGAGCTCTCAAAGCATCCGGACCTGAGGCGGACGGTGGTGCGGGCCGGAGTGCAAAATGATGTGCGCTTCATAGGATTCGTGCCCATCGAAGTGCTGCGCATCTTTTACGATTCCGCCAAAGTGTTTGTTTTTCCGTCGTTGTATGAAGGGTTCGGGCTGCCTCCGCTCGAGGCCATGGCCCACGGCACGCCGGTGCTGACCTCAAACACGTCCTCCATTCCCGAGGTAGTGGGCAACGCGGCGGTCCTCGTAAACCCGGAAAATGTATTCGAAATGAAGCGGGCGCTGGAGCGGGTACTGCTCGATTCCGCGCTGCGGGAAAAGATGCGCCAACGCGGATACGAGCAGGTGAAGAAGTTCTCCTGGGACACATCGGCGGCGGAGGTGCTGGCGCGTTATGAGGAAGTCTGCGCCCTAAGTTCGGCCCCGCTTCGGAGGATCGCCAATTAACGTCAGCCGTTAGGCGAAAGTCCGCCGAAAGTTCAGGCCTTAACCAGCGGCTGGCCGGGCGAGTTCCACGAGAGGCGAGACAGTTTAGCGGAAATTCGTGAGCGATCGGATTCGGAACCGGCAGATCCGAGGCGTTTGCGCAGTTTTTGAATTTTTTCGTTACGAGTGCGGCGGCGGCGGATTTCCGGACGACGGCTGGGTGCGGACATACACTCTCCCTTTTGTTCGACCAGATAAATTGTATAGGAAAACCGCGTTGGGCCATTGGGCGCGGTGATTGTGGGATCGCCTGGGCCAGATACTACTCTCAGGCTTTTCGCTTTGGAGCTTCGCTGCACAGCGGGCCATCTGTCGCGAGAGCAGCTTTTAAATCTGTTCCTAAATGGGCAGAAACGCCGACCCACCGGATGGTTCTAATGTGACATTCGTTCGCCCATCCCCTGTTCTTCCGCACTAGAATTGCCCGACGATAAGCGATTCGTGTCGCTCTGATGATCCCTGCAGCACACCTGTCAGCTCTGGAGGACGATTGACGGGGATGAGATCTAGGCGATTCACGTGCGTGCTTCAACGAGGTGTAACCAATAATGCATCAGGAAGCGTTGAGCCAAACCGGATTGATCTTCGGCCAATCCGCGAGGGCATCGGGCCGCAACGTTCTTCAGCGCTTGCGTGCATTGGAAAAGCTTCATGGCTTTCCCGGTGGCCTGGCTGCCGATCTTGGCTGTGGGCGGGGAGCTTATTCAGTTGAGCTGGCTCACAGATTTGAGCAAGTGATTGGCATCGATATTCTGCCCGCAAACGTGGAGGGAGCTGGCGCGTTGGCTCCAGGGAACGTGTGCTTCCGTTGGGGCCCTCTGGAAGATCTGCCGTTGGATTGCGCAACCGTTGACGCGGCTTTCCTAGTCGAGGTCCTGGATCACGTAGCTGACGTCGAGAGGTCGCTTGCCGAGTTGCGCCGGGTTTTAAAACCGCAAGCGGTCGCTTACATCTCTGTGCCAAACGCCCTCTTTCCTCTGGAAACGCATCCCGTGAAGATAGGCCACAGGTTTTTCCATCCCTGGCTGTTTCCGTTCCTGAACTGGACTCGGCTTCATGACCGCATCGCGACCGCTCGAATCTTCCGAAAACATGAGCTCGCCGCACTTTGCGAGTCGCTCGGGCTTCGCGTGCTGGCAAGTGATTATGTGATCGCGCCGGTCGAATATCGCCTCACGTTTCTGCGCCCGATTTTGGCCGCTCTGGGTAAGACCTTGCTGAAACCTCTCATCGGGGTATCGCTCGTGCTTGCGGTTAGGAAGGAGTAAATGGTTGTGCGCGGGAAGGACCCTGTCCACCACGAAAGGATTCCTGCAACTAGCGCTTTTCTTGTTTCGTCTCGCTCTCCGGATAAAGCCGCTCGAACTCCGGATCACCGCGCAAAATGGCGAGGTCGGGGTCGCGGCGTGCCCAGGTCGAATCCCTAAAGCCAGCCTCCCAGGACTTCCGTATGGTATCCAGGGCGTCAGATTTATTCTTCAAGACCCCGAAAACGCAGGCCGCGTTGTAAAGGATCATGGCATCATTGGGCCGAAGCACGGTGGCAAAACTCGCTTCCTTGGCGGCATCGCTGGTACGGCCAAGATCGGCGTAGCAGACCGCAAGGTGGGTGCGTGCGCGGGCGTCTTCGGGCACTCGTTTCAAGTGATGTTCCAGCGCAATGACCCTGCGAAGCAGAAGGTTGTGAGATGCGTCGTGCTTTCCCAGGGCCTTCAAAGAATTATCTATGGGAGCATAGGCGTTATAGTCCTCACCACTGGCCTCCAGGGCCACATCCGCGATCTCGGCCACTTCCTGATAACGCCCGGATGCGAACAGAGCGCGACAAAGCAAGTAATACGCGCCTTCGCAGTCGGGCTTGCGGTCCACGACCTTCCGGACAATTCGGATGGCTTCCTCGTGCTGGTTGGTTGAATAAAGGATCCAGGCGCGACCCATCTGTACTTCGGGTAGCTCCGGGAAAAGCGCTAAAGCTTTTTGCAAGGCTGTGTTAGCACGCTCAAGCCAGATCGCATCCCGCCCGAAGTTGCAGTGAATCATGGCGCAACCGTTGGCGATGGCGGCGTGTGCGATGGCGAAATTGGGATCCAGCGCGACCGCATTGTCAAACATTTGCAGAGCAAACTCGGTATCCTGCAAGGTCAACCGGCGGGCATAGTTCTTGCCGCGCAAATAGAGATCGTATGCCTGAAGGTTCTCCGTGGGTTTCGCAGCCAAGGCCTCCTGCTCCTGCGGCGACAACGTGATACGCAGAGCCTCGGCTATCTTGCGAGCGATCTCGTCCTGGACTTCGAAGACGTCTTTCAATTCGCGATCGTAACGCTCCGACCAGAGTGGGAAGTCAGTAGCGGTGTCGATAAGTTGCCCACTAATGCGCAGCCGGTTGCCGGAGCGGCGCACACTGCCGGTCAGCACGTAAGCCGCTCGGAGCTGCTGGCCGATCTGAGTGGGCGTCACCTGCTTATCACGGTAAGCCAGTACCGTGGGACGCGAGAAGATATTCAATCCGCGGATCTTAGACAGTTCGGTAATGATGTCCTCGGTAACGCCATCGCGAAAATATTCGTCCTCCTTGACGCCGCTGACGTTCTCAAAGTAGAGCACGGCGACCGACTTTTCGCTCTGCTTAGAGGAACGGGAATCGCCGCTCGCCGCGGTATGTTTGTGGCCGGAATCGAGGTCGCGCTTCAGCCGGGACAAGTCGGTCTTGAGGTCGGTGGCGGTCTGGTAGCGGAGGTTTCGGTCTTTCTCCATCGCTTTTTCAACGATGCGGCCGTACTCCGTGGGGACTGCGGGATTCATCTCGTGACCGCGACCGGTTCGCGGTTAAGAATGGCGTCGTAGATGACCGCCGAAGTATCGCCTTGGAAGGGCAAAACCCCGGTGGCCATCTGATAGAGAACTGTTCCCAGAGAAAAGAGGTCAGTGCGGGCGTCGGCGAGTTGACCGCGCGCCTGTTCGGGCGACATATACGAAACCGTACCTAAGGCGGTGCCCGGGGTTGTAAGTTCGGAGCCCAAAGTCTCCAGTTGCATGCCGGCAGGTCCGTAACCGACTTTGGCGAGGCCGAAGTCCAGTATCTTTGCCTGTCCGCGCGGCGTGACAAAAATGTTGGCAGGTTTGATATCGCGATGCACGATACCTTTGGAGTGCGCCGACTCCAGCGCGTCCGCTATCTGGATGGCCAAGACCAGCACCTGCGCCATGTCCAGGCGCTGTTGAGTCATTGCCTGGGCCAAAGTCTGGCCTTCGAGCAGCTCCATGACAATAAAGTGTTGCCGTTCGTGCTGCTCGATGGCATAAATCGTGCAAATGTTGGGGTGATTGAGAGCCGAAGCGGCCCGCGCTTCACGTTGAAACCGCTCCAGTGAGTGCGCGTCCTGGGCCATTTCCGGGGGCAGGAACTTGAGCGCCACCAGTCGTCCTAAATTCGAGTCTTCGGCCTCATAGACAATGCCCATGCCGCCACTGCCCAATTTGCGGATGACATTGTAATGAGAGATTGTTTTTGCGGCGGCCAGTTCCATGAGTAGGAGGGATGCTATCCCCTGAAAAGACCCGCCGTCAAGTTCGCGGCGTCCAGGGCCTTCGGCAATCGCCGAAGACGAGAATCCTGGTCAGCCGGAGGCAAGTCGGTGGCCTCAACCGGGCGATAAAAAGAAAGCAGCCGGACCTGTAAGCCGAATTCTGTCTGCGGGAAGCGTCTCCTTGCGGAGACGCGTGCCGAAGGACGGCCATTCCTCTGGGCTGCTCATCACTGAGCAGCTCAAGCGACCTACCCGGAGGTTTTGCGCGCCGAGCCGGCACGCGCCCGGCCGAAGCCGAGCTTCCTCCCTATTTGGTCTTGCTCCGTGTGGGGTTTGCCCTGCCCGCCACATTACTGTGGCGGCGGTGCGCTCTTACCGCACCTTTTCACCCTTACCCCGCCGCCGTTAGCAGTCCTCGCTTTCGCGGCAAGACTCATAACGACGGCGGGGCGGTATGTTTTCTGTGGCACTTTCCGTCAGCCGGTCTTGAAACCGGTTTCCCGGACGTTATCCGGCACACTGCTCTGCGGAGTTCGGACTTTCCTCTGGCCCCGTCTCGAAAGACACTGCCAGCGGCCGTCCGGTCCAGCTGCCTACGCCGATATTATAGCGGATCGGTGGTTGCGCACCGCGGTTCCTCTCCGGGCTGCAACCAGCTACCTCCCGACGGAACCGGGGCCTCGGTGCGACGAGCTTTGCCATTTGCGCTACAATCGCAGCTTTCACAATAGTCCACTGTGGAGGAGCCCGTGGCCGGTGAAGCGGATGTCATTTCAGCCGTGGAAGCAGGCGACATCGCGCAATTGAAGAAGTGCTTGCAGGACGATCCTTCCCTGGCATCCGCAAAAGACTCCAAAGATGTTTCAGCTCTGATGCAGGCGCTGTACCGTGGCCGGGCAGATATGGCAGCTTTGCTCATAGATGCAAATCCGGATCTGGACATTTTCGAGGCCACGGCGGCGGGTGAGGCAGAGAAGGTTGCAGAACTCTTGAAGCACGACCCGGATGCGGCGAAAGGCTGGTCCGGGGATGGATTCACCGCTCTCCACTTTGCCGCGTTTTTCCGGCATCCTGAGATTGCTGGCGACCTGATCCGGCACGGAGCCGATCCCACGGCGGTCGCAAGGAATCCGATGAAGGTAACGCCTCTTCACAGCGCGGCGGCGGCGCACTGTGGCGAAATCGTGCGGCTGCTTGCACAAAGTGGCGCTCCTGTGAACGTTAGACAGGAAGGTGGCTGGACCCCGCTGCATGAGGCAGCACAGAGCGGCGATAAAGATATGGTCCAGACATTAACTGAGTACGGAGCTGATCCGAAGGTCAAGAGCGACGACGGACGAACGCCCGGACAGATGGCGCAAGCCAAGGGCCATCAGGAAATAGTGAAGTTGCTTTCGTGAAGAAGCCGTCAGCCATCAGCCATCAGGAAAAGTTCTTTATCTCGAGCGCGCGATGCGGGTTTCCCGACCGCTGATGGCTGAAGGCTGACGGCTGACGGCTTTGTTATCATCAAAGCCACACCCACGACTACCCGGAGACATTTCCCATGGAAGAAGTTCCCAGCATCACTGCCGGATCCCGCCGCAACGAAGATATCGCCCTCGACCTGATGAAATTCGTGGCCATGACCACTGGTTACGGCCGGACTACTTCATCGGGAGTCGGATTTCAGGGGACAGGGGCGGCGGCCAAACCAGAAGAGTATGCCGCTCACCTGCTTGAACTGTATGGTAAGTGCTTTCAGGCGGTCGCCAGGAAATAAGATCTAAAAAAGTACGATTTAAATTCAGGCAGGTTGCAAGTCAGTCTCGGATTCCGCGGGAGTCGCTGCCGCTGGCGACGGCGGCACGGAAAGCAGCGGCCAGCCTTTTCTGAGGACGAATTCCAGCCAAGCGCCTGCTGCTTGAGAAGTAATGATGGCCAAGAGCACGAGGGTAGTGAAAGCCTGGGCATTCACAATGCCGGAGTCGTAGGCCACACTCGCGAGCACAATTCCCGGGCCGCCTCGCGCATTGGTAGCGACGGCCAGATTCAATAGATCCAAACCACGAAATCCGGCCAGGCGAGCTCCCAATCCCACTGAAAGGAGCTTAATCGCGCAGGCGATAACTAGAAATATTCCCAGCATGCTGAAGGAATAATTCCGGCCTAGATCCAGGCGAAGGCCGACGATCAGGAAGTAAATTGGGATGAAGAACGCGAAAGAAAAACGCGAGAGCGACTCCAGCGCTGCGGAAAAAGTTTCCCGATCACGCGCGATGCCGTATCCCGCCAGGAATGCGGCGAACACAAGATTCACCTGCAGCACTGCGGCAGTCGCGCAAAAGGCAAACAACACCGTTACCAGGTAGCCGATCGGCGATGCCTGCGCGAGCACGTTCCAGCGGGCGCGATTAAGCCGTTTCAGCAGTCGAGGAACGAGTGTTAATCCCGCCGCGAAATACGCCAATGTTGCGGCCAGGTGATGCAGGATCTCGGCTTTGGGAAGAATTGCCGACTTGGCAAGCGCTGTGGCTACTGCCAGTACGGCCCACAGCGCAATGTCTTCGATTACCGCGACTCCAAGCACCAGCCGGGCAAATCGCGTGTGCATGATGCCAAGATCGTGGAAGATTCTGGAGATGACCGGAATCGACGTGACTGCCACCGCGATTCCGAGTACCAGAACGAGTGCGGTGGACTGGCTCGCCGGGCCTGCCAACTTCTGGATGGGAAAGAATGGGACCAGCGAAATGGTGATCAGGAAAGGCAAGCCAGTGCCGACGCTGGCCAGCCATGCAACCCGGCGGCGGTCTTCACGACCGAAAAGCTTCCTGGTCTCCGTGCCAGAGACGAACATCAGCAGCAATAACCCCAGCGTATAAATGAATCCGAGGATGGCATCGTGGCTGGAATGCCCTGAAATGCCGGAAGCAGGAAAGAAACTGGCAGAGAGCCTGGGTGCGATTCTTCCCAGAAGCGTAGGGCCGAGGATGATGCCAGCGGCTATTTCGCCAATGACGCGGGGCTGCCTGAGCCGCGCGAAGATGTAACCGAATAGGTGGGCGGCGGAAATTAATACCAGAAGCAGGAGAACGATAGGCCCGATTTGCTCGTCAGTCATGTTTTGCCAGGGAGTCGCTCAATCCGGCAATTCCGGTGTGCTTTGAGATGTCAAAAGGCGAGCTGCCGCTGCCCTGAAAAGCACAGGCCGCAAGCCCGGTTGCGGCCATTGGCGCGCTCTCTGAACTAACGGCGACGGCCTTGTTTCTTGCTCGACTTCTTGGCGGACTTCTTTTTTGAGGCCTTTTTTACCGCTTTTCGCGCGGGTTTACGGGTCTTCTTTGGCGCCTTCTTTTTCACGGCCTTCTTCGGCTTCGTCTTCGTCTTTGCTGGTTTCCGGACCGGAGTTTTTTTGGCTCGGCGGGGCTTAGGCCGGGACCCGCCACCGCCGCTGCTTCCACCGCGGCCCCCACGCGACGTCGAGGGAGTGGGAGTTTCGGCGTCGGCGTCGGGCTCGAGAGTGCCCGAAACGGTTGCCGGATCCGATTCCTCTTCCTCCTCCTCCTCTTCGTAATCTTCTTCCAAGGTGTCGTTGTAGGCTCCCGAATCGCCGAATTCATCGGCTTCGTCGTCACGCATGTAGAGGGTTTCTTCGAACCTCATTCTAGCCTCCTCAGTTGTCCGGCAGTTCAGAGCCGGGGTGCGCGGTACATCGCGCGAAAAAATAAAAACAAAAAAACTTGCGACGGCGCCGGATTATAACGGGTTGCGCAGGGGCCCGCAACTCCATTTCGCGAAAGCCACAAATTTTCGAAGAAACATTTATTGCGCGGGAATCAGCAGTACCATTCCCGGACGCAATGCCGCAATGTGAGTGTTGCTCTGTTTAAGAGCAGCCACGCTGGTGTTGTAATTGTTCGCGATCGAATAAAGAGTCTCACCCTGTTTGACCGTGTGTCGAACCGCGCCACCAGTGTTAAGTAATGCCAAGTGACGTTTATTCTTGGACTTAGAGGCCGATGGATGCTGCTCTCCGGCGAAAGCCGTGGGACTGACCGGGAGATGAACATAGAGCACGCGCCGGCCAGTCAGGGTATCACCCTTCAACCGGTTCCACTGGCGCACCATGGTTGGCTGTACGCCAAGATTTTCAGCGACAGTTTGAACGGTGTCATTTTTTCTTACGTGGTAGATGGTAAGCCGCCTGGCATAGGTCTGCACATCTCCGGCAGCATGTTTGCCGGGAGCAATGGGAATGACCAGTCTGGCCCCGGCTTCAATTTCAGCCGATGTCTCAAGCTGATTGGCCGCGGCAATGGCTTTGGCGGTGGTATGGTACGTTCGTCCGAGAGACATCAGCGTGTCGCCTGCGGCCACCTGGTGATAGCGCCACCATACCCGCATCTCCGGGGGAATAAAGCCGATGGCGCTCTGGTATTTCTCTGAAGTGCCGGCGGGCAATCGCAATTCGAAGTGTCCCTTCGGGGTCGTCATTCGCAAGAGACCGGGATTCAGCTCTTGCAGGTCGCCGGGAGAAGCCTCGACGCACTCTGCCACCAGCCGGAGATCAACCGGGTAGTCAAGCTTGACGACGTCGAAGGCCATTGGCGGCTCGGGAACGATAGCCTCCAGGCCATATTGGGAAGGGTTTTTGGCCATGATGGTTACCGCAACGATAATCGGCACATAGTTACGGGTCTCGTGCGGCAGTACATTGCGCCGGTAGAGCTCCCAGAAATCGGCGTATCCCGTGCGCTTGACTGCGCTCTGAACAGTTCCCGGTCCGGAGTTATACGCCGCCATGGCCAGATACCAGTCCCCAAACTGGTTGTAGAGGTCCTTCAGGTGCCTGGCGGCGGCGCGAGTGGACTTCTCCGGATCCTGGCGCTCGTCCACCCACCAGTCGCGATGCAAGCCGTAAGCCCGGCCGCGGCTCGCCATAAACTGCCAGATCCCGCGGGCCCCGGCGCGCGAAACAGCATAAGGGTGAAATCCTGATTCCGCCTGCGCTAAATAGATCAAATCCTGCGGTACACCCTCTTCTTTCAAAGTGCGCTCAATCATCTCGCGATAACGCCCGCTCTTTATCAGCGCATGTTCCAGGGTTCCGTGCCCGCGCGTCGAAAAGTAAGTGATGTAGCCGGCGACCTGGTCGGTCATCATCAGTGGAAGGTCGGAGCGGGTAGCCTTCACTTCCGCCGCGGCCTTGGCCTTTATATTGGGATCGACGGGGTAGTTCGTGACCTCGTTGGCCTCGTCAATGGGTGCTGGTTCGGATTTCTGCGCATCACTGCCGCCGGACTGCGGCAAGGCCGCGAATTCCAGCTCGTTCATTCCCGCCATTACGCGATCGAACTCGCGCTCGAAGCGGGGGTCGACGCTCACCTCCGAGGAACTTGCCATCAACTGCCTGAATGCCCGGTCAAAATGTTCCCTGGCAGCATCATTTCGGCCAGAGTCATATTCAGCTTGCCCGGCCTGGTACTCCTTCTCTACCCGCGCAACGAACTCCCCGGCCGGATCAGGGGTGGCTCCTGCTGGTTTATCGTCGTGCTGAGCGGGAACTGGAGCTGGCGGTTCGGGGGCAGGCGGAGGCGGCTGGTCGTGACTGGCAGAAGCCGCCTTCTGAACTGGAGGCGGAGCGTTCTGGGCAGCAGGCACTGCGGACGCAACCGGCTTCTTGGCCGTGCCGCACCCAAGGCCCGAAAGCGCAATTGCCACCGATACCGCGATCCAGAATTGCTTCATCTTTATTTGGCTCTATAACTTGCCAAGTCGCGTGTGCGACGATACGAAATCCTACTACCCTCACTTTTGATGGGTCAACGACCAAACGGGTTAGCCTGGGTTACTTCGGGGAAAGCAAGCGGCCAGTTGACCTGAAGCAAGGCAGAAGCATCGAAACAATTGCGATGTAACCAGGCGAAACCCTGGTAAAAATCGGAAGGAGATTGCCAATGGCCAAACCTGTCGAGAGTCACTGCGCGCATTCCCAATGCAACTGTCCGGTTTCGGCGGGGGGAAGATATTGCAGCCAGGCTTGCGCGGACTCCGCCGAAGGAAGCGGCAGCCACGACCACTGCGCGTGTCCGCATCCACTGTGCGCCAGTGCGAAACCGGCATAGTTTTTACCGCTGTTCCTGGCACTACGCTTAGGCTTTACGCGCTCCGGTCAGTCCACCGAATGTACATCCTCCGGCAGCATCATTACGAACTCGCATTCACCGGTTGCCTTTAAACACGACAGGATGCCGCGACGCAGAATTTTGGTGGCGACGTTGTCGGGAAAGGAAAAGTCAATGTTTGCGTTTTTCAGGCTTTGAGTCAGAGACTTCAGCTTCTCTTCTCCGCTGATGAATTTGGCCGATTCTATCCGCGCGCTCTCCCCACCCCCGGAACCTAATACTACGAAGAATTCGGCGCTTCCGGTCAAACCCGCAATCTTTCCCAGTTTAACCGTGCGTAAAGTCTGCAGATCCAACCGGTGCTGTTCGGCGGCAGTAGAAGCCTGCGCGTCCCCGCCCACTAGGGCAGCCAGCCGGCCACGAGTCTGCAACGTGGGCCGCAGTCCTGAAAGCGCCCGGGCATAGGTGCGAATTGCATCGTTCCGGCGGCCGCGCTTTTCGTAAATCTGCGCTAAGTGATCGCCAACCTCGCCATACTCGCCGAGCTCCCAGGCCGCGTTCACATATTTTTCGGCTTTGTTCAAGTCTCCCCGCGCGAAATAGACCCATCCCAGGGTGTCCCAGTTGGCGTGCAGTTCGGCAACCATTGCCAGGTCTCGTTCCGACAAGCGATCGAGCGACAGGTTTCGCAAGGCATTGGTGACGGCGGTCACCGCTGATTCCGCGTATTGCTGCGCCTTCTCCAGATGCACCTGCTTCAGGGAAAGCTGGTACGCGATATTGTTCCAGACTTCGGGTGTGGCTGAAATCTGCACCGCGCGGTCAAACGCAGCGAGCGCTTTCTCATCCTGCCCCAGATTCAAATACGAGTCCCCGAGGTTGATCTGCAAAGCCGCGTCGTCAGACTTGAGCGAAACCGCTTTCTCAAGTTCCGGCACTGCTTTTTCGTACTGGTGCGCCTCCTGATACATGCTGCCCAGAGCCGAGTGGGCATATTGACTCAATGGATCAATTTCGATCGCCTTGTTGAAGGCGGCTGCAGCGTCGTCGTATTTCCGCTGGCTTGTGTAGGCCCAGCCGAGGGCGCTGAACGCATACGAATCGTAGGGATTCAACTCCGCCTGTTTCTTGAAGGCGCCAATCGCCTCGTCTGTCCGCCGAATCGCCATGTAGGTGCGGCCCAAGTCCATCCAGGCGGTCTTGTGCTTAGGGTCGGCGTCAACCACGCGCTTGAACAACTCAATCGCGGTCTTGTAGTTTCCCCGATCAAACGCGGCCTTGGCGGCGTCATGCAGATCATCGCCCTTCAGATCAGAGGAGAAAGCCGGAGTGGCCGCCGCGCTGCTGTCAATGGAAAGATGCTGCTCCGCATCGGCGGTCACAGCCCGCCGAAAGGCGATGTAATCGCTGGCGCGGGAAGCCGGAAGCTCGTTGATGCCGGTCTGGAGCGAGCGTTCCGCGGTAAATACGTTCCCATCCGCTTTATAGCTAGCTTCGTAATGCCCATAATCGCGTTTCATGGAAAATGGAAGCGGAGGGCGTTCACTGTATTTGGCGGGAAACTCCAGCCGCAACCGGTAAATATATTCCACGGGAGAGCCGATCTTGACCGGGTCAGTGTCATCCTCGTCCGCATCCGCCATGTTGATCTGCGAAAGCGGCAGCACCAGTTCAGTCTTCTTCTTCGACCAGTCCAGAAAGTTACCCGCTTCGATCTTGTATGCCACTTTGAAAGCTTCGCGGGTGGCGGCAGGATCTGAGACTTTGAGCTCTGATACCTCGCCCTTCATCCCGCTGAAGGCGTTCATCTGCTTCACCCACTCGTTCCATTTGTTGCGGGGAACGTGCCGGAAGAGCATTCGCATGTAAAGCTCCGCATCGCCACGAAGCTCGTAGCGAATGTGGGCATCCAGCTTGCCCAGCTCATTCACTTTGCCGTCGATTTCCGAAATCTGACGGTTGACCATGGGAGGATCGGCCGGGGTTTCTTGAAGATGGGACGCGCCCTTGGCCGGAATGATTAACGCCTGTTTCTTCCGCAACACCGACGCCAGCAGCCGGAACGGCGCGACTTCCGTGGTGCTGTCCATCCACACCTCTTCCTTCCCCAGCGGCACCATGGTGAAGACGTGATCAAACTGCGAAGGAGAGGGGATATCGGGGTCGAGCTTGCGCGATGAATTGATCAGCACAGAGGACGCGTGATAGCCGGACGCCTCCAGCAGCGACGCCAGTAACGTGTGTTTATCCTTGCAGTCGCCGTACTCGTTGTGCAGCACGTCTGCCGCTGCATGGGGCTGAAACCGGCCCACGCCGAACGAAAGGCTTATGTAACGGAAGTTCGGCGCGACATAGTCGTACAACGCCTGGATTTTGTCGATATCGCCGGTTTTGCCTTTGATCAGCTCCGCCGCTTTGCCCCGAATTTCAGCCGTGGGCTGGCGGCGATCCTTTTCCAGTCCGGCGTACCAGCGTCCCATTTCTTCCCAGCTGGAAAACGTCGTCATTTGTACAGCCGGAGGTTCGGGTTGGTTCTTAGCTTTCTTGTCTTTTTTCTTGTCTTTATCTTTATCTTTTTCGTCGTCGTCAAGGTGGAAGCTCGTCCAGCGATAGGTGCGGCGTCCATTGGCTTCCGATATTTTAGGGTCGCTCCCTGGCTTGGTCTTGAGCTTGATCTCACGGTCTTTCGGGACGTCGAGTTCGAGCTGCTCATCGAGCACGGTGCCGGTCCTGGCAAAATCGTGCTCCATCCAAAATTGCCCTGGGGCCAGCGGCGTAAGCGTGACCGTCACGAACTCATACTCCAATTCCTCTCCCGGCCGCAATCCGGGAACCGTGACGTGCTTCTGCCGGTAGTCGGAATAAACTGGCGCCTCTTTCTCCAGCGGAATACTCAAATCCTGGACCGAATCCGGAGGCGCGGTGATGGTGGACCCGTCCGCTTTCAGCACCCGAACGTAGGGAATCTCCACCCGCTCATTGGCGGAGTTGTAGCCCATCACCAGTTGCCCCCACTGCTCCACTCCCGCCTCACTTTGCACTTTTATGCGGGCGGAAGTTTCACGGCGGCCAGTCCCCTCGTTTTCGAAGCGAAATGAATTTTTTAGCCTCTCAACCACGTACGACTCCTGCGAATGATCGACTGGGCTTGATGCAGCCAGAGCCGGCTGCAGCGGCGGGACTGGGAGAGGAGTTGGGGCAGGCACCTGGGCAACAAGCGCGTAACCGGAAAAAAGGGTCGAGAAGAGGACAAAACGGCGCAAGATAGACATTGCGCCGTTTGTATCCCATAGCCGTGCGGGACGCAAGTGAAACCACAGCGGCCGGGGCACCAGAGTGTTAGGAACCCGTTTACTGGCCCGGCATAGCCTTATCCATGAAGGCCCCTTCATCGTTGCGCATCTTTTTTAGGCTCTCGGTCGGCAGATAGACCATGTGTCCCGATTCGTAAGTGGCATACGAGACCTGACCGCGGTACTTGGCCGGTAGATCCAGGTGATCGATGGTGAAGTTTGCGGCAAAGTAAGGAGTGGCCAAATCGTAATAGCCTTCCATGACCAGCACCTTGAGATAAGGATTTCTTACCAGCGCGCGACGCAGGGCGCTTGCCGTGTCCGGAAAGCCCTCGCCGGCTGAACCCCACTCCCACTTATTCTCAAATGCCGCGTCCCGCGCGAAAACGTAGTAAGGCATATCACTCTTGTACCCCAACTCCGTCCGCACGTAGCTGTTGAACACGGTGTTGTACGGCGCCATGATATTGGCTTCCGTGGGGTCATAGAATGGGGTATCCAACAAGCCATTGGGATCGGGCCCGGTATAACGGCCGTCCAACCGCCCCACCCGCAATTTCTGTTCGATCAACAGATAGTGCGTGAACTTGGGAACGTCAATCCGCAGATTGGCCTGGTCGATTACTTCCTTGCTCAGTCCAGTGAAGCGCGAGATCTGCTCGACGACTTTCTGCCGATCTTCCGGAGAGAGCGCATCGCCCTTGTTCAAAGCCTGCGTGTACTCCCCTGCGGCCCACTGCTCGGCTTGCTGGCGCGCCTTGGCAATGTCTTGCTGGAGGTCCCCGGGCAGCTTGTGGTGATACCCGGCAATCATGGTGAAAGACGGAAGCAGAAAGATGTAGGGCTCGTCATTGGTCTTCGTGTCTTCCAGCGTCTGGAAGTTCAGCACCATGGAAAGGAGAGTAATGCCATTGAAGGAAATCCCCTCCTCGGCAAGCTTTCCGGCGATTCCCGCGGACCGCGTGGTGCCATAACTTTCGCCCAGCAGGAACAGCGGGGAGGTCCAACGCTCATAGCGGGTGATGTACAGACGGATGAACTCGCTGAACGCATCGATGTCGCCTTTTACGCTCCAGAATTTCTTCGATATTTCGGCATTCTCACCGCGACTGAAGCCGGTGCCAATGGCGTCCACCAGCACGAGATCGCTCTTGTCCAACAACGTATAGGGATTGTCTTCCACCCGGTAAGGAGCTGCGGGCAGAAAGCCGTCGGAGGTCAAGGCCACCCGGCGCGGACCTAGAGCTCCCATGTGCAGCCAGATTGAAGCGGACCCGGGGCCGCCGTTGAAGGCGAAGGTCAGTGGGCGCTTCCGAGCTTCCTGCCCGTCGAGCGAATAGGCCACGAAAAACATCTCCGCTTCAGTCTTTCCGTCTCCTCGTTTGATGGGAAGCCGGCCGGCGGTCGCTGTGTACCTCAGCGACTTTCCTGAGACGGTGACCTGATGATGCGTCACGATGGGCGCGACTTCAGTCATGTCATAGTGTTCTTCTTTCTTCTCGTCTTTCTTGTCGTCTTTCTTCTCCTCGCCAGCTTTCTGGTCAGGCGGAGGCGGCGCCGGTTCGGTGGTCCTGGCCGCCGGCTGCTCGGCTTGTTTCTCTTTTTCTTTTGCGGGCTCCACTGGCTTTTGCTGCTTCTTGCGCTGCGGCTGCTGGTTTTGCTGCGGCTGAGAGGCCGGTTGACTTTCGTTTGGCTGCTGGGCAGCGGCGCTTGAACTCAATACCGCTGCGATCAGAAATGCGAACAATGAACGCATGATCTTCTCCAATTAATCGAGTAAAACAAACCGTTGATTATACGGCCTGCCAAAAACGAAGTTGCTAAGATATTGGGGTGACGTCCAAGCGCGATTTTAACGCCCGAGCAAAGACCAAAACTGGATTGGACGTCTTGCGATCCGCTCCGTTAGCAAAGGTGCGCTGGGTCGCCCACGGTTTCAGCACCAGAACCGGAGGATTGTCGAGGCTCTATGGCGGGAAATCTCTAAACTTGGGTTTTACTTCGCACGACTCGAAAGCTTCCGTACAGCGTAATCGGCAGGCATTCGCGGGGGCGGTCGCGGCAAGCGGCGCTACTGGGGAGCGTCTCACCCGCAGGCCGGCGTGGCCCGTGGTGACCTTGCGCCAAATCCACTCTGACATCATTTACTGCATTTCAGCACCACCCGCGCAACTGCTCGCAGGTGATGGCTTGATCACCAGCACTCCAGGAATTCTTTTGGCCATTCAAACGGCTGATTGCCTTCCCGTGATCCTGGTTGATACGAAATTACGGGTGGCGGGGGTCTTCCACGCAGGCTGGCGCGGCACGGCGAAACGCATCCTGGAAAAAGCTGTCGGCGAAATGCGCCGCTGCTATGGAACCAGGGCAGCAGACATCAAAGCCGCGGTGGGACCGGGAATTCGCAGCTGTTGCTATCGGGTGGGCCCGGAGGTCAAGGATGTATTCGAGTCACAATTCGCCTATGGCCGCGCCCTATTCCGCCACACCAAAGAGACAAACGAGATTCACGAAAAATATCCACTGCTCTTTTTGACGGCCCGCGCTCCCGGCCACAGTGAATTGCCGAAGAAGATATTCCTTGATTTGGCGGAGGCCAACCGGCGGCAACTGCTGGATGCAGGAGTCCCGGCGAAAAACATCTCGGACCTGGGTCTTTGCACCTCCTGCCGCCAGGATCTGTTTTTCTCGCACCGCGCTGAAAAAGGAAGGACCGGACGAATGATGGGAGTAGTTGGAATCCGGGATTAGGCGAGTCGCCGTGCCGGCGGGGTGTTCCGTCTAGGTGAGCGCGGCCGCTGCCGCGGGCTCGTTTACCAGGGCATCCAGATGCTGCAGCGTCTGCGCAACCGTGAGCGAATACATCTCGCGTCCCAAGCCCTCTCCGGACTGGAGCGCGGTCTTCAAGTAATATCCTGCAATCTCAATTGTGAGCGGATCGGTGATGGTCTTACCTGTACGAGTCTGATATTCGCTCCAGGCAGCCAGAGGCAACACCACCCAAACCGGGCGTCCATCCACCAGGAACTTGACGTCCACCGCATCGGCGTGACGGGTTGCTACGGCAACAATGAGCGCCTGATACAGGCAGTGCACCTGTTTTTCAGTCCAGCGATCGATAGCATGAAAGTCGCGATACATAGTAAGCATATTGGTCGGGACGGGCAGATTTGAACTGCCGACCCCTCGCACCCCAAGCGAGTGCTCTACCAGGCTGAGCCACGTCCCGACGCGTTCAAACGGGGTTAACCTCTGAATTCTACACCACCGTATCGCCAGAGCTCAGGCGCGCTGTCCCGAACCGCGGTGCTCGGGCTCTCAGCAAAACAAATTCCTGTTGACCGGCTACCGGGTAGATGCTTTACAATATAACTAAACGGTTAGTTAATATGAAACCAACCAAATCGCGGCGCGGATCCCGGGGGCGCCCGGAGGAGAGCCGGGCCTCGATCCTGCAGGCTGCGGTTCGCGAGTTCGCCCAGGAAGGAGTGGCGGGCGCACGTATTGACGCAATTGCCAGATCCGCAGGAGTCAACAAGGCCCTGCTCTACTACTACTTCAAAGACAAAGACACCCTCTATCGTGCGGTGCTTGACCGGGTGTTCAGCGGACTTCGCGCCGCCATTCACGAAGCGCTTTCGCGGAAGTTGCCTCCGCGGGAGAAGCTGGCCGGCTACGTGCATGCTCATTTCGACTACATTGCCTCCAACCCGCTGTACCCGCGAATTGTGCAGGCAGAGTTCCTGCGGGCAGGTCACGGGGATCCATCGCGCCTGCAAAGCATCGCCAAGCAATATTTCCGCCCGGTGTTTGTTGAGCTTTCATCGCTGCTGGAAGAAGGGGCACGAAGTAGGCAGTTTCGCGACGTGGAACCGCTCCACTTTATTCCTTCCATGATTTCGGTCATTGTTTTTCATTTCAACGCGGCCCCGGTCATGAAAGTCATGACTGGCGCCGATCCCATGTCGCCGCAGCACCTGGCACAGCGCCGGGCCGCGGTGCTCGACTTCATCGCCGCAGCGCTGTTCACGCGGGAAAAAGGAGAGCGCAAGTGAGCGCACGGAACAAATTCTTAATCATCCTCGGGGTAATATTCGCCATTTCTCTCGCGTACTATCTGCTCTCGACGCCGCGAGGGTCAGACCTCGACCTGATTGGCATAGTGGACGCGAATCAAGTGATTGTCAGCCCCCAGGTACAGGGACGTATCTCCAGACTGCTGGTGGATGAAGGGACGCAAGTGAAACAGGGCGACCTGATCGCCTCGCTCGATCCCTCAGAATTCGAAGCCCAGGCGCGGGCTGCGGCTGCCACCATTGACAGCCGTCGCTCCCAGGTCTCGGAGACCCAAGCAACGAGCGTGGCCGCACAGGGATCAACCAGCAGCAGCGTTACCAATGCGCAGGCGCGACTGGAATCGGCACGCGCGCAACTTCTGCAGACGGAGGCGACGCTGCAGAGAGTGGAGAGCGACAGCCGCCGCACGGTGGAACTGGCTGCACAAGGCGTGGCTTCCGACCAGGAGCGGGTTCAGGCGGAAACCAATTTGAGAGCACAACAGGCTCTTGCCTCCTCGCTGCGGCAGCAGGTCGCGGCAGCGCAGGCCGATCTGAATGCGGCGATCGCGAACACCCACCAGGCGCACGCGGCGCGGAGCACGGTTGAATCCACGCGGGCACTGCTGGTGAATGCGGAAGCGCAATTGAAGGAGGCCGAGGTCCGCTTGGGATATACCAAAATCTACGCGCCAGTTACGGGCACGGTCTCGGTTCGGGCCGCGCGTGAAGGCGAGTTCATGAATCCGGGCCAGCCTATCGCCACCATTGTAGATTTCAGCGATACCTGGGTGCGCGCGGCCATCCCGGAGACGCAGGCGGACCACATCGGAATCGGAGACGCTCTTCGCGTTCGCCTGCCCGGCGGAACCGTGACTTCGGGCAAGGTTTTCTTCAAGTCCGCGGAAGCTGATTTCGCCACTCAGAGGGATGTGAGCCGGAGCAAGCGCGACATCAAAACTATTGTGTTGAAAATGCGCCTCCAGAATCCGAAAGGCGCCTATGTGCCGGGAATGACCGCCGATGTGCTCATTTCTCCAGAACAGTTGCGCGGTACAGCTTCCAGGCAGACCCAGCCGGCACAGTCGCCGCCGGGGGCGAGTCAATGATGCCGCAGGAACGAAACGCTGCCGATCCGGTCAACGGCGGAAGCGGCGCTGCTCCACCCGGCAACGCGATCGAGGTAGAGCACATTGTGAAGAAGTTTGGGGATTTCGCCGCCGTGGACGACGTCACCTTCTCCGTGCGGGAGGAAGAAATTTTTGGTCTTCTCGGTCCCAACGGCGCCGGCAAATCTACTCTGATACGAATGATGACGACTCTGATCCCCATCACCGGCGGCACTGCTCGAATCGCCGGACATGACGTTCAAACCGAGCCCGACGATGCGCGGCGCGCCATTGGAGTCATCCCCCAGGCTTTGACCAGCGACATCGATCTGACGGTGGAAGAAAACATGAGCATCTACGCCAAACTGTATGACGTTCCGGCGGCTCGAAGGAAGCAATCCATTAGCGACCTGCTGGAGTTGGTGGATCTTACCAAGTGGCGGTCGGCACAAACTAAAACGCTCTCGGGAGGCATGCGCCGGCGGCTGGAGATTGCGCGCGCACTGGTGCACAATCCTCGCATCTTCTTTCTCGATGAGCCTACTACCGGACTTGATCCGGTATCGCGAGTGGCGGTCTGGGAGATGCTGACGAACATTAAAAGCCAGCGCCAACTCACCATTCTGATCACCACTCACTATATGGATGAAGCCGATCGCCTCTGTGATCGCATTGCCATCGTGGACCACGGGAAACTGGTCGCGCTCGACACGCCGCCCGCGCTCAAGGCCAGCGTTCCCGGATCGAATGTGATTGCAGCGCAGTTTGAGAACGCTCCCGCTGACTGGAAACAGCGGCTGCAACGCCTGACTGCGGTCACGTCAGTGCAGCACGAGGGCGCGGGAATGTATCGCATCCTGACCGGCGACGGATCGCGCACCACCACCGAACTGGTGGAAGCCGCGGTGCACGCGGCCGTGGGCGTAAAGTCCCTCTCGGTGCAGAACACGAGTTTGGACGACGTATTCGTCCACTACACGGGGCGGCAGTTGCGGGACGAATTGGTGAAAGCCTACGCGTTCGTCATGCCCTCCAGGCCGGGAGTGCAGCCATGAACCGGATCATGGCGATCGTGGAACGCGAGATGCGCAAGTTTTTTCGCTCGCCGGCGCTGATGCTGGTCTCCATGATCTTTCCTCTTGTCCAGCTTTTGGTGCTGGGAAACGCGTTCGGCGGGAAGATACGGGATGCCAAACTCGGCCTGGTAGATGAAGACGGTGGCCCCCAGGCGCTGAAAATTCGCGAGGCCTTCGATTCGGTGCGGATCAATCTGCGCACTTTTCAGCCGGTTTACTACTCTGACGAAAAAAAGGCGACCAAAGACGTCCTCAACGGAAAGATTCAAGGCGCGGTGATCATCCCGCCCCAGTATTCGCGGCGCGTGTACGAAAAAGACCAGCCCCGCATCGCTATGGTGGTGGATAACAGCGATAACTTCATGACTTCGACGCTGGAGGGCGAGCTTTCGGAAATCACCGCCTCGCTAAACAATCCCACCATCCAGCCGCGGCTCATGCAGCAGACGGTGCTGCAGATTGTGGAGCTGTATCCGTACATCGAATATATGAAGTATCTGCTGCCCGGTTCGATCGCTCTGGCAATGTTTGTTTCCGTGATGATTGGCGGCGGCATGCTGTATATCGATGACAAGGCCAGGGGGGTTCACGAGGGGTATCTGGTCACGCCCATTACAAAGGCTGAACTGGTCTTCGGGTTGAATGCGGCGGGCGCAATCAAAGCCGTGATGACGGGGGTGGTTATCACCGTGGTCGGATCGCTCCTGGCCGGCGTGGGAAGCATTTTCAAACCCTCCATTATCTTGGCGCTGGCGCTGATGATTCTGCTTACCTCGGTGGCTTTCAACGCCATGATGTTCCTGCTTATGGTGCGAGTTGAAGACCCGCTGGTACCGCGTGCCACCTTCGGCATTCTCAATACATTGCTGTTTTTCCCCAGCGGCGCGGTGTATCCGATTCAGGCATTTCCGTGGTGGCTGCGAGGCATTTCGCGGGTGAACCCTTTCACTTTCGCTGTGCACGGCTTCAAATCTCTGCTGTTGAAAGAAACCGGACTGGGGGCCGTGTGGCCCGATCTCGTCTATCTCACGATTTTTGCCGTTCTCGCCCTGACGATCGCGGTGCCGCTGTTCAAGCGCACGTTGTGATGAGGCGAGGGCAAAGTCCGAATGGAAAGATTCCGGGAACTTTTTCTATTCGACCGGCTTCCATTATGCTTAGTAGTGATGACGCTGATGGATGCGCAACAGTACGATGAGGCGCGCGACCGCCGCCGCAGGAATCTGATCCTCGTCGCTATCTTCGCGGGATTGATTTTGGCGTGGGCGGGGTATCACCTACGCAATTTTCCTGAGCGGCATGTGGCGGCAAAATTCTTCGATGCGCTTCAACAGCAGAATTTTGAAGAAGCGTTTGCGATTTGGTACCGCGACCCTGCCTGGAAGCAGCAGCCTGGGAAATACTCGAAATATGGCTACGGAGACTTCCTGCAGGACTGGAGCCCGTCGGGGGAATGGGGCGCGATCAAGGCGCACTCGATTGACTGTTCGTATTCGAGCGGCAGCGGAGTCATTGTCCAGGCCACACTTAATCATCGCTCCGAGCATGCCTACGTGTGGGTTGATAAATCCGATAAGACGCTACACTTTTCACCCAGCGAAATTGACTGCGGAAACTGGTGGGGGTGGCTGACGGAATAGGCTCAGCTTGCCGATGGTCATGTCATCCCACGCTGGCCGCCAAAAACTCCAGCGTCTTCTGCAGGCTTGTCTCGTCTTCAACGTTGAGGCATTTGTTGGAGCGATCAATCTGCCGCATCAGCCCGCAGAGCACCTTGCCGGGACCAATTTCGACGAACGTCCGCACCTCGCGCGAAATGAGCAACTGCACGGACTCGTTCCACCTCACCGGTCCTGTCACCTGCCGGATGAGAGCTTCGCGCGCGCTGGCTGCGTCTTCCACCGGCCGAGCCTCCACGTTGCAGACGACTGGAATTTGCGGCGCTGAAAAGGTGACCTGCTCAATATCTTGGGAGAGTCGCTCCTGCGCCGTATTCATCAGCGAGCAATGGAAAGGGGCGCTGACCGGAAGCAGCTTTGCCCGTTTCGCGCCACGTTCCTGTGCCAGTTTGACGGCGCGTTCGACGGCGGCAGCGTGGCCGGAAATTACAATCTGCTCGGGTGAATTGATATTCGCCGGCTCGCAAACTTCCTTTTGAGCGGCCTCGGCGCAAATCCCTGCGACCGCGCTCAGATCCATGCCCAGGACCGCCGCCATCGCCCCGGCGCCTACCGGCACCGCCTCCTGCATGTATTTCCCACGATTGCGCACGGTGCGGACAGCATCGGCGAAGCTGATGGTTCCCGCCGCCACGTGCGCGCTGTACTCGCCTAGACTATGTCCCGCGGCAAAGCCCGCCCTGATTCCCTTTTCATCGAGTACCCGCCATGCCGCGACCGACACGGTGAGGATGGCGGGCTGGGTGTTTTCCGTCAGGCGCAGCTGGTCTTCTGGTCCCTGGTAGCAAAGCTGGGAAAGTTTTATTCCGAGAGCTTCATCGGCTTCTTCGAAAGTCTGCCGGGCAAGCGGGTAGTGACCGGCAAGGTCTTTACCCATTCCAACAGCTTGTGATCCCTGGCCGGGGAAGAGCATCGCCAGCTTCGTCGTGTTCATGCTTTCCTCCTCGCACCGGAATAGTTTAAGTGGTCATTACCGAGGCAGGATTCAACGTGGCCATTTCGGTCTCGATGTTTGAAGTTATCTTGCGGTCCACGAATTCCGCGGCCACGCGGATCGCGTTTTTGATCGCGTTTACGTTGGACGATCCGTGGGTGATAAAGCACGCGCCCTTTACTCCCAGTAAGGGCGCGCCGCCGTATTCGGTGTGGTCGAGCCGCTTTTTGAAATCGGAAAACGCGCTGCGCGACAGCAAATATCCAACCTGGCGCGTAATGGTGGCTGCCAGAGTGTCTTTCAAGGTGGAGCGCACGAGATTCGCAACTCCTTCGGAGGTTTTCAGGGCAACATTACCGACAAAACCGTCGGAGACGATCACGTCCACCTTGCCGGAATAGATATCCCGGCCCTCCACGTTTCCGACAAAATTCAGGGGCAACCGTTGGATGAGCGGGAACGCCTCCCGTGTGAGCTCGTTTCCCTTGCTTTCTTCCTCGCCGATCGAAAGCAAGCCAACGCGCGGCCTCTTCGTCCCGAACATGCTGCGGAAGTAAATTTCGCCCATCATCGCAAACTGTTCCAGGTTGTGGGGCTTGCAGTCTACGTTGGCGCCGACATCGAGCAACGTGGAGACCGTACCGGTGGCGGTAGGAATGATGGCCACGAGAGCGGGGCGGTCCACGCCGGGCAGCCCGCCCAGCACCATCTTGGCGGTGGCCATGGCTGCGCCAGTATTGCCCGCGGTAATGAAGGCGCCCGCCTTGCCATCGCGAACCAGCCGCAAACCCACACGCATGGTGGAATCCCGTTTGGCCCGCACCGCCTGTACAGCCTTGTCTTCCATGGCAATGACTTCGCTGGCATGGGCGACTGAAATAGGCAGAGAGCGGGAAAAAAGATGGCGGGAAAGCTCAGCCCGAAGAGTTTCCTCCGGGCCTACCAGAGTGACGTGAATACCAAAGCGCCGCGCTGCCTGAATTGCACCTTCGATCTCAGGCTTCGGAGCACGGTCAGAACCCATTGCGTCCAAGGCTATGACGCCAGGCATGGATGCTTACTTGGTTTCCTTCACTTCCAACACTTCCCGGCCCTTATAGTAACCGCACTTGGGGCACACGCGATGCGGTAACTTGCGCTCGTGACAGTTTGGGCACTCAGAAAGCGAATGCGCAGTGAGCGAATCGTGGGCACGTCGGCTGCTGGTGCGCATCTTGGAGTGTCGCCGTTTTGGATTAGGCATGAGATTCCTTTCGTGAATCAGCCGTAGCTTCTAGCTAAACTCATTTGACTTCGGCTCAAGTTAAGAAGATGGCTTAACCGCTTCTTTTCAATGCTGCAGTTTCTCGCGGATATCCTTCAGGGCAGACCAGCGGGCGTCGCGCACTGGCTCGGCACAGCTGCATTGTTCGTGATTCAGGTTCCGCCCACAGTGTGGGCACAAGCCCCGGCAATCTTCGCGACAGATTGCCTTAAGCGGAAGGGCCAGTAAGACTTGCTCGCGCAACACGTCTTCCAGCAGCAGCCCTTCGCCTTGATAATAACCGACCTCAGCCTCAGCCGCTGTGACTGATATTTCGGCCCTACCCATGGCATCCGTTCCTTGCGGCCGGTAGAGCAGGTCAAAGGGCCTGGCCACATCGCAGATCAGGGATTCCAGACAGCGGGCGCAGGCAAATTCAACCTTTACAGACACATCGCCGGCTACCCGTATGTCATTGATTTGTCGGTGCTTGCCGTCGTGTTCGCGAACCAGTTGCGCTCTCCCGGAAGCCTTCAGGCCGGCCGTCTGGTGTAGGTCCTGGCCGAAATCGATGACACCGGCTGGGAATTCCTCCTGGAAGTCGACAGGGTGATGTTCCAGTTCCCGCAATTCGATGAACATTCAGACCTCCGCACCCCTTACCCGGTACCGCGCAGGTCGCGGAAGCACGCACAGAGGCGTAAGTACTCCAGGGAGCTAGGCTTAAGAATAGAAGCCGTCGAACGGCAGTGTCAAGGCAGCAGGCCAGGTAGCAAATAGCGAACGGTCAACATGCTGTATCCTCACGAAACCGGCAAACGTCATGGAACAGGTCAAGCAGATGGGAGCAGCCAGATTTCCCCCGTCGAGTGCGTTCCTAACCGGGCTGGAACGGTCGCTGCAGAAATACAAAACCTCGTGGATGCTGGCTTTGCTCGCAGCCGGCGTGGGGGCCCGGATATGGAATGCGAGTGGAACGTTCTTAAGTCCAGATGAAGCTCTGCACTTTTTCATCGCGAACAAGACCTCATGGAAGCTGACTTATCA
Source organism: Terriglobales bacterium (assembly GCA_038254805.1). Classification (GTDB taxonomy): domain Bacteria; phylum Acidobacteriota; class Terriglobia; order Terriglobales; family Acidobacteriaceae; genus Gp1-AA145. The sequence continues at coordinate 12,018 of JBBSFW010000025.1, read as the reverse complement.
GGCAAGTCTGAGTCTTTCGCATCCGCCGCTGCTCATTTTGCTTCTCCATGCATGGCGTTCTGTGGGAACGCCGGAACTGATGCTTCGCTGCCCGTCAATCATTGCGGGAACTCTCTTCTGCTGGATCAGTTTCCGCTGGCTGGCGATGGTGTTCACCGAAAGCGTGGCCTGGATCGGATTCGTGTTTCTGCTGTTCCTGCCGTCGTCGATCGATCTCTCCACCGAAATTCGCCAATACGCTCTGCTCCTAGCGTTTTCCATGGCCTCGGCCCACCTCCTGGAGTTGGCTCTGGCGAAGAATTCCGTTTTTGCAATGTTTTTTTCCGTGGTATGTCTGTGGCTGGCGATTCTGGCTCACTATTCGGCTTTCCTGGTGGCAGTGGCGCTGAGCGTCTATGCAATTTTCCGCATGGCGACGTACCGCCCGCCACTGAAAATATTCGCTGCGTGGGAAGCCGGGCAAGTGATCGCTATCGGACTTGGTTACTTCCTCTATGTAACCCAGCTCTCTCGCCTGGCCCAAGGCTATGGCGCCGGGAGTGTGACGCGGGGATGGATGAGCAATAGCTATCTCGCTCGCTCCTACTTCACTCCTGGAGAAATCAATCCCCTGCTGTTCATCTTTGCCCGCACCGGAGGTGTTTTCCAGTATGCATTCGGACAATCCGCGGTGGGCGACTTGGGACTCGTTCTTTTCGTGATAGGGGCCGTGCTCATATTTCGCAGGTCAACCTGGGCCTTCCTAAATTCGCGGCAGGCCGGTTTTCTGCTGATCTTTCCTTTCGCTGTAAATTGTGCGGCGGCGTTGGCTCGCGTCTATCCGTACGGGGGGACCAGGCATTCGGCTTTCTTGCTTCCATTTGCTCTCGCCGGGGTGAGCGTGGCGGTTGCTTTCTTCCTGAAAAGCCGGATTGCGCTTGGAATCTTTGCAGCCGCAACCATAGCGTTGCTTTGCAATCTATTTCCTTCGCATCGCGGGAACAATGTGTCGCGGACAGACCAGAGCAGCGTCAATATGAAGGCAGCGATGGATTTCCTGCAGCAGCAGGTCGCGTCCGCAGAGCCACTCTTCGCCGATTACCAGACTAGCCTGATGCTGGATTACTATCTGTGCCAAGGGCGTCCCGTCGCCATGAATCGATCTGTGCCAGGCTTCCTCAGTTACGAATGTGGCGGCCACAAGGTGATTGCCACGGACTGGAACACTGACATCTTCACCGCCGGCAGTTTCAGGGAACAGTGGCGGGAGATGCTAAGTAGATTCAATTTGCCCGCCGACTCCAAAGTCTGGGTGACGCAAATAGGGCCTTCCACTCACCTGGCTGAGGAACTGGCGCAGTCAGCCGAATTCCACATTGCCCCGCATGATTTCGGCCACAATCTCCATTTCTTCGACCTGAGGGTTGGCGGTCATTTGCCGGATCGAGCCGTACCCGCTTCATGAAGCTGATCCACAGCATCGACCAGATGAGAGAACTTGGTGGTGCGGCCAGGGCGGGGGGCGCACGCCTGGGGCTGGTGCCGACCATGGGGGCCCTGCATGAAGGACACCTGTCGCTGGTCCGAAAAGCGCGCGGCCATTGCAATCTGGTCACTGCTTCGATCTTTGTAAATCCCACTCAATTCGGCCCTGCCGAAGACTTCGCCCAGTATCCTCGCAATCTGGACAACGACTGCGAACTGCTGGAGCGTGAGGGCGTGGATCTCGTGTTCGCGCCCACGCAGGACGAAATGTATCCGGAAGGAGCGGTTACTTGGGTTGTCGTCGAGGGTTTAAGCGAACGGCTGTGCGGCAAGTCCAGGCCTGGACACTTTCGCGGGGTTACTACGGTTGTTTCGAAGCTGTTCCATATCGTCGAGCCGGATCTCGCCTATTTCGGCCAGAAGGATGCCGCGCAGGTCGCAATCATCCGCTGCATGGTGCGCGACCTGAACCTCCCCGTTGCGATTGAGGTTGGCTCGATCGTTCGCGAACCCGACGGGCTGGCGATGAGTTCCCGAAATGCTTATCTCAGCCCGAAGGAGCGCACATCTGCCCTGGTTTTGTACCGCTGCCTCATGAAAGCAAGAGAAACTTTCCAAAGCGGTGAGCGGGATTCGGCCAGACTAATTGACGCCGGGAAGCATTTGTTCGCGTACGAACCGTCCGTCCGATTGGATTACCTCGAAATTGTCGATCCGGACACTCTGGAGGCGAAACTCCAGGTAAAAAGACGTGTGCTGGTTGCTGTGGCCGCATTTGTGGGCAGTACGCGCCTTATCGATAACATTCTGCTGGAGCCTTAGCCCCCACGCATTATGCAAATCGTTCTCGCATCAGCATCACCGCGCCGTCAGGAACTGTTAAGAAACGCGGGGATTTCATTCGTGGTCAGGCCTGCCAACCTCGAAGAAATCCGGCTCGTGGGCGAAGCGCCCAGAGCATTCGCGGAACGGATGGCGCTAGAAAAGGCCCAAACAGTGCGCGAATTAATTCCCAGCGCCTGGGTTCTGGCCGCAGACACAATCGTGGTGGTAGATGAGCAGGTTCTGGGCAAGCCGGCATCGGAAACCGATGCCGCCGGCATGTTGCGATTGATCGTGGGCCGCACGCATCAGGTGATTACCGGCGTTTGCCTGCTCGGCCCCGAGTTCGAGGATGTCCGCTCCGAAATAACGGCGGTTGATTTCGGTCCGCTGACGGAGTCTGAGATAAGAGACTACATCGCCACTCGCGAGCCGATGGATAAAGCAGGCGCCTATGGCATTCAGGGAATCGCTTCCCGCTGGATTTCAAGCATAGAAGGGGATTATTTCAACGTGGTGGGACTTCCAGTATCTCTGGTGTGGCGAATGCTAAGGCAGCACAAGGCGTTATGACTTCTTTTCTCCGCTGTCGTCTTTCTTGATTTCCGACTTAAAATTGCGTATGCCCTCGCCAATTCCTTTGCCGAGTTGCGCAAACTTACTGGGACCGAAGAGCAGGAGGGCAATCCCCACGATCAGCAGAATGTGCAGCGGTGAAAACAGACCCTCTCCCATACACCCTCCCTTTGGCGATAAGCGAAACTCTTCGCCGAGCCCTGTGGAAAATTCTAGGCCAGCGCCGGACAGGAGTCAAAGATGACCAGGGAAATTCACACGGCCGCAATCAGTCCGGCAAGCAGCGCTGCTCTTCCCGGCAGCTCCGAAATGACAATCGACTCGTGTTCTGCGTGCGCCCCCTCACCCACGCCGCCCAGCCCATCTAGGGTGGGGATTCCCAAGGCGGCGGTGAAGTTGCCGTCCGAGCCTCCTCCGACCGCCGCTTCTTCCAATTCCCAGCCGAGTTCCGCCGCGATCGTTTTCGCCTTCGCGTAAAGGGCGGCCACGCCCCCGTTGCGTTCCATTGGAGGACGATTCATACCGCCCTCGATTTCGATCGTGCAGTGGCGGTTGAGGGCTTTCAGCCCGCGAAGTTTGCGCTCCAGTCTCTTTACGTCTTCTATTTTTGCGACACGAAGATCTATAAACGCGCTTGCCTCCGCCGGAACCACGTTTACCCGGGTCCCTCCGGTCACTTTTCCCACATTGAGGGTGATTCCCCGTTCCAGGTCAACGAGGGTCGCGATTTGAAGAATCTGGTGCGCGAGTTCCAGCACAGCGCTCTGTCCTTTTTCAAAGTCCAATCCAGAATGGGCTGATTTGCCCTGAACACGAAGGACGTACTCGCCAATACCCTTCCGCGCAGTTTTGGCAGCGCCGCCGAGTCCATAGGCTGGCTCGAGAACCAGCACGGCTGAACTCTGCCGCGCCAGTTTTTCCGTAATAGCGCGTGAGGAGGCACTCCCCACCTCCTCATCCGATACCAACAGTACCGTTACCGGCCTGACCAGCATGCCGCGGTTCCACTCCAGCATGGCTGCGATTACATGCAATGCCAGAGCGATTCCGGATTTCATGTCGAGAACACCCGGCCCCCACACTCGGCCCTTCGCCACCCGGCATGGCATTCGGGAAATCGTGCCGATGGGATAAACCGTATCCAGGTGTCCGAGCAGCAGCACCGGTTTCACATCGCGATGGCTAAGGCCCTTAAATTCGATTTGCAGATGTTTGCCGAACTTCTCTGCGGTATGAGATTGCACCCGCCCGCCGAGGTCCGCGAACCTGGAGGCCAGCACCGCACCCAGGCGGTCCACGGCTTGTTTTACGTCACTGGGCGACTCGATTTCGACCAGCTGGCGTATGGTATCGATGATTTGCGATTGCTGCTTGCGAAAGTGGCGGAGTTGGCGGGCAGGACTGTGAGGACTCATGGGCTCGCGTGCGATAAAGTATAATCTTCGCGCCTGACGAAACCAGAATGACTGATACCGTTGCTATTACGCCCGAGGCGACTGCGGCCGAGCACACCCGTCTCGACATTCAAGATATTCTTAAGATCCTGCCGCACCGTTATCCGTTCCTCCTCATTGATCGAGTGATTGACCTCATCCGCAAAGAGCGCATTGTGGCTATCAAGAACGTCACAATTAACGAACCCTTTTTCGCCGGCCATTTTCCAGGCCTGCCGATCATGCCCGGCGTCCTGATTGTTGAGGCGATTGCCCAGGCCGGGGGAGCGCTGTTGCTGACCGAAGTGCAGGATCGTCACGAGAAACTGATGGTTTTTACAGGAATTGAGCGGGCGCGCTTCCGGCGGCCAGTTGTTCCAGGAGACCAGCTGCGACTCGAGGTCGAGGTGAAAGCGTGGCGAGGGAATGCCGTACGCATGGAAGGCGTGGCTTACGTTGAGGACAAACGGGTGGCCGAGGCCATTGTTACCTGCCAGGTCGTGGACCGGGAGCGTGGCCGCGCCCCCGCGGCACCCGGCGCCATGCCAGACCAGTCGGCCTAACCCAACTTTTTCGATGACTGTCCACCGAACCGCCATTCTCGATCCCGCGGCGAAAATTCATTCCTCGTGCACGATTGGCCCATATTGCACAGTTGGGCCCGAAGTTGAAGTAAGAGAGGGCTGCGAACTGATTTCACACGTGGTCATTGACGGGGCCACGAAAATAGGCGCCCGCAATCGCTTCTTCCCTTTTTCATCCATCGGACTGGCCCCTCAAGACTTGAGCTACAGCGGCGAGCCTACCCGCCTGCAGATGGGAGACGACAATGTCATCCGCGAATTTGTCACTATCAATCGGGGCACAGCCAAGGGCCGGGGACTGACAGAAATCGGCAGTCACGCGTTAATCATGGCATATGTCCACGTCGCCCACGATTGCGTAATTGGGGATCGCGTCATTCTGGCGAACGCTGCGACTTTGGGCGGTCACGTGACCATCGAAGACTGGGCGGTGGTGGGAGCGCTGTGCCCGGTGCATCAGTTTGTGCGTATTGGAACGCATTCCTACATAGGAGGAGGAACCACGGTTACGCGCGACGTGCTTCCTTTTTCAAAAACTGCCGCCGAGCGCGGTACCCACGCCTATGGTCTCAACGCCATTGGACTGGAGCGGCGGGGGTTCACCAAGGAGCGGATCACGAAGATACATCACGCTTACAAAGTGCTTCTGGCTTCCAGGTTGAACACATCGCAAGCGCTGGAAAAGTTAGAGGCGGAACCGGATCGCGGCGAGGACGTGGAAATGCTGATTCGCTTCGTGAAGGCGTCGGAACGAGGAGTGATTAAATAGCGGAGAGCATAGTCTGTCGAGGATTGCTGATCCGTAACCAAAAGCCGCGCTATGGCTTCCAGAGAAAAACTCGGCCTCATCGCCGGCAACGGGCGCTTTCCGTTCCTGGTTCTCGACGCCGCTCGGACACAGGGATACGACGTGGTGGTGGCCGCAATCAAAGAAGAAACCGATCCGGAAATTGAATCCCGCGGGGCGGTTTCCGTCCATTGGCTTTCCTTGGGGGAACTCTCAAAGTTGATTGAAACCTTTCGCCGCGAGGGGGTAAGTCGCGCCGTGATGGCAGGTCAGGTGAAGCATAAACAGATTTTTTCCGGCATTCGTCCGGACTGGCGGCTGGCGAAGCTGCTTCTCTCGCTTGACACACGCAACACGGATGCGCTTCTCGGCGCGGTCGCCAAAGTGCTGGGCGACGAGGGAATCAGGCTGGAAAATTCGATTGCTCTCCTCGCTCCTCTGCTGGCACGGCCTGGAGTGCTGACCAAGCGCGGGCCTTCGGAAATTGAAAGAAAGAATATTGAATACGGACGCATGGTTGCCCAGGGACTTACGCAATATGATATCGGCCAGACTGTCGTGATCGCGGAAGGCGCCTGCGTCGCAGTGGAGGCCATGGAAGGCACTGACGCCGCGGTTGAGCGTGCCGGGTTGCTGATGGCATCGCTGGATGATGGCAAGTCCACGCTCGGGCGCCAGCTGACCGTGGTGAAGGCCGCAAAGCCGAAGCAGGATATGCGATTCGACGTTCCGGTTGTTGGAGTACGAACAATTCAAATCATGCAGCGAGCGGGCGCATTATGCCTGGGTGTGGATGCGAGGATGTGTCTGCTCATAGACGGAGAGGCGGTCATCGAGGCGGCCGATGCAGCGGGGATCGCGATTGTCGCCGATTGAAAGGACGCGAATCGAAGCCAAACTTGCAGGCTGATCTGCAGATGATGTGATGATTGACCAACTCAAGCGCGCATTCGAAGGGGAAGCCTGGCATGGACCTTCACTTATGGAGTTGCTGCAGGGAATTGACGCAAAAGCCGCCGCCGCGCGGCCACTCGCCGCCGCTCACAGCATATGGGAGTTGGTATTACACATCGCCGCCTGGGAGAAGGTCGCCATTCGCCGCATCCACGGAGAGGCATTGACCCTCACCGGCGAACAGAACTTCGTCCACGTCAGCGAGGCGAGTGAAGAGACCTGGCAAGCAGCCTTTCAAGATTTGCGGAACACTCATTCCGATCTGATCAAAGCCGTTTCCGCCCTTCCGGACTCACTGTTGAGTCAACCTGTCCCCGGCAAAGATTACGACGTACGGTTCATGTTGCTGGGCACGATCCAGCATGCCGCCTATCACGGAGGGCAGATCGCGTTGTTGAAGAAGCTCTGATCCTGAAGACCAAAATATTGGTACTGCAATTTACCTTGCGTATTGTCGACAACTTCCCGCCCTCATCGCTAGGAGAGCAATCTGTCTGAAGATCTGATCGCGGTTGCAGTGGTCGGCGCCGGCGCCTTCGGGCGTAATCACGCACGCGTTTACCATCAGCTCGCCCGTTTAGGCGAGGCTGCGCGGCTAGCCGCTGTGGTTGACCAGGACCTAGAACGGGCTAACGGAGTTGCAAAAGAATTCGCCTGCCGGGCATTTGGTTCGATCGAGCAGCTCATCGACAGTCGGATAGAGATCCAGGCAGCTTCGGTTGCCGTCCCCACCGTTCATCACCTCGCCGCCGCCCGCATTCTGCTGCAGTCGGGTATTGACGTCCTGATCGAGAAACCTCTTTCTACCTCGCTGGCGGAGGCGGACGAGCTGATTGCTCTGGAAAAAAGCGCGGGAAGAGTCGCGCAAGTTGGACACCTCGAGCGCTTTAATCCTGCCGTGCGCGCCACCCTGCCATTGGTTACCCGGCCCATGTTTTTTGAAGTCCACCGGCTCAGCATCTTCACCCCGCGTTCACTGGACGTGGACGTTGTGTTTGACCTTATGATCCACGACCTGGACACCGTAATGTCGTTTGTAAACTCGCCCATAAAGGAGATTCGCGCCGCGGGGATACCCATTCTTTCCGGTAAAGTGGATATCGCGAATGCCAGAATTGAGTTTGAATCGGGGTGTGTGGCGAACTTTACTGCCAGCCGGGTGTCAACTGAGCGGGTTCGTAAATTGCGATTTTTTCAGCCGCACCAGTACATTTCGCTGGATTATGGCAGGCAGGACGTCTTGCTTTTCACAGTCGGGGCCAAAGACGGAGACCAATGTGTGAATCCGGAAATCAAGATGGTTAAACCGCAAGTTTCCGCCGAAGAACCCCTGCTGGCCGAGCTCCGGTCTTTCCTGCACTCAGTGCGCAAACGCGAAAAGCCCGCAGTCTCTCTCGAAGAAGGCCGCCGCGCACTGGCTGCCGCCTTGGGTGTCAACGACGAGATTGAGAAGCACGGCCGCAAGCTGAACCTGCCCTGAACTTTCATACAAGTTTTTACATTTTTTGACAGCTCACGTGGCGAATAGCGCCTAGGCTTGGGAGGGTACTCTCATCGTAAGTAGGCGTCTCATCGGAATTTTTCTCAGCGGAAGGAAAGATGAGAGAATAGCGTTAAAGGGGCGCACCTCATTACCAGTCAATGTCTCTGACCCGAATTCCGCTGGAACCCCCTCCGGCCCCGCGCCCTCTCGATACTGCGGACCTCTACGACGCCACCCATTGGGAATCCGCTTACCGGCAAATGCACGATTTCCCGACGCTGCTGATCCAGCTACAGGATGACCTTTCGCGCTCGCGAAAACGGGAAGCGTTCTGGATGTCAGTCGTCGTGCACATGGTTCTGATCGTTGCAATTATTAACGCGCCAAAGTTCGAGAAGTATCTCCCCCAGCGCTCGGTCATGCGGGTGAACACGGCCAACGACCACCGGCGATTGACCTTTCTCGAAGCTCCGCCGGATACGCAAAAGCCTGTCAGGCGTCCGGACACGGACAAGATTTCAGACAAGAATCGGGTTGCCATGTCTCGGCAGCCACAGCTTGACCGTCAACAGCTGAAGAAGTTGCTGGATGCGGCGCGCAGAGGCCGTCCGGGAGCGCCCACGCCCATGCAGCAGCAGCCAGCGATGCCGCAGCCAGCATTGGCGCAGAGCGCCCCGCCAGAGCCGGCGCCGGCGCAGCAGCCGCAGCCGTCCCCGCCCCCGCCGCAGATGGCGAAGCTGCAAACCCCGCCTGTGGTACCTAAGCCTACCTTCAGTAATGAGAGCATATCCGCAGAGAAGGCAATCCAGCAGGCAGCCCGTGCCGCAGCCGCAAGCCGCTCGCGATACCCGGGCGACAATGGCGACCTCGGTCTGGGGCAGCACCAGTCCACAGCGCACATGGGGCCGATGGAAATAACCACGGACACTCAAGGCGTGGACTTTGGGCCATATCTTCAGCGCGTTCTGCATGATGTAAAGCAGCACTGGTACGAGTTGATCCCCGAATCGGCGATGCCGCCATTGCTTAAGCGGGGCAAGCTATCAATCGAATTCGCCATAACCAAAAATGGCCAGGTGGCGGGAATGCGTTACGTCGCTGGGTCGGGTGATGTGGCGCTCGACCGGGCTGCCTACGGGGGAATCACTGCTTCCAATCCCTTTCCCCCGCTGCCGGGCGAGTTCAGCGGATCGTACCTGGGGCTGCGCTTTACGTTTTTCTACAACCCGGACGCCAGCGAAACCGACCTTCGCTGATCACCGATGAGGTAGCAGACCATCCGGTAAGGCCTCAATTCCGCCCGGAGTCCGCAGACGGGGCATGGCTCACCGTCCCCGTGCCAGCAGCGTCTGCTCGGGATCGACCAGAAGCTTCCGTGTCCCTGCCGGGACGGAAATACGAAATTGGGTTTCGGGGCCCTCCGCAAACACCTGTGCGATAAAAATGTTCTTCCCCCCGACGACGGCATGAACGGGAACCGCAGTCACCAGATCGTCGGGCGCATGGTCCTGAACCAATATGCCGGTCACCAGCGTGGTGGTCCTTTTGTCAGCAAATTTCAGCTTGCGAAGCCCCAAGGCAGGGATGGCGGTGCCATTCACCCAAGCCTGGTAAAACCAATCAAGAGATTTGCGGCCCTCGTACCGCAGAGAGGGCGGCAGTTCGGACTCAAGCACTGACATCAACTCGGCGGTCGAGACCGGGCGGCCTTCATATTCGGTTCTTAATTTCCGCAGAGCGCGCAAAAAAGGCTCATCCCGATTTTGCCTCGCCTGGGCCTTCGTGGCTTTTCTCTCCGCATCGCGCATCATGGTGCGCAGCATATGAAACAGCCATGTGCCACGGCCGTAGCTAATACCAACATAGCCGTTGGGGAATTGCGAAGAAGAGAGGCGGACGCCCAAGGTCACCGGGCCTCCATCCATCAGCGGCGTTCCTTTATGATTCTTGGCCAGCAGGTCGTCTTTGTACTTCTGCAAGATCAGATGGAACTTTGCCGGATCATGCGACTCCAGCAACATGAGGGCGCTGTAGTTGGCCAGGCCTTCCATGACCCATTGATCGCGATATCCGCTCCAGGTGACAAGATCTCCCCACCACTGATGCGCAGTTTCGTGGGCAATAGTCTGCTCAGAAATCAAACGCCGGGCAGGATCATTCTCCAATCTTTCTCTTTCCTGGGGCCCCAAGAACGAATAACTGGAGAGAAAAATCAGGCCCGGCCAGCCTTGGCTGAGGTGTCCCGGCATTTGAGTGATTGCCAGTTCGCTGTACGGGAAGGGGCCAAAATGCCGCTCATAAAATTCCATGGCTCGGGCCGAAGCAGTGCCGACCATTTGCAGGTTTTGCGAGGGAGACGGCTGGGGGAGCGGAACCAGCGGAAGGGTTGCCGCGGCCGGATTGCGTTTTAGGAATTCGGGGAATGAGGGCGCTGGAGTCACCTCCGCCTGCAAGCTACGCTCCACGGTTGAGGTCGCGTAGGTAACGATGGCCACTTTGCCGGCACGGGTCATCGTTTGTGAGTACTTTCCTAGATTGAAACCAGCCAGCGGCACCGGTCGTTCTGACACCCATCGCGCAACCTGTTCGGAGCCGGTAACTCTGGATTCAGTACGGTGGCCGCTTGCCACCAGCGTCCAGCCTGCGGGATAGCGGAATTCCATGTCAAAAGAGGCCATTGCCAAGCCGCGATTGGGATACCAGGTGCCATGTTCGCCTACATAGAGAAGCCCATTCGCCGCCTCGGAAAGAACAGCGCCTGAATAGTCGAAGCTCAATTCCAGCTTCTGGCCGGGCAGCAACGGCGACGGCAGGATGACCGCGATCAGATCATTGCCACGCCGGGCAAGTCGCGACCCTTCAATGGCCTGGTTGTGAATGAACTCCACCGCTTGTCCGTCAGCGCGCACCTGGCTCACCTGCAACAGTCGTGACAATTCGAATAGCAGGGTCCGGTTGCCGCCCCGGCCCGCTGTGATGCTCAGAGCGGCTTTGGCATCGAGTCTGGTAGGCGGGTTGACCGCGGCTTGTATTTTTTCGTTGGTAATGTCAAAACCCGGAATCGGCGTCTCAACCTCCAGGCCGTCCTCGAAGCCGGAGCTCAGGCTTCTTTTTGCCTGAGCCACGGCAAAAGAGGTCCAAACGTCGTAATAGTCTTCTCCGTCAACTCTTTTCTGTTGTCCTGCCGCAATCTGCTCGGGCAGGAGCGAGTCCCACCGGATATCGAAAGTCCCCAACTTGTTTCCCTGGAAGAACCCATGCAGAAAGTGATCGTTGGAATTCGAAGAGGAAGGCTTATCCTGCGTGGCTGGCGATTCACTCAGTGTAAGCAACAGCCGGAGGCCGTCCTGGGCCGCGAGGTTACGGGCAGTCTGGTTCCATTCGGAGAAGAAAGCGTCGCGGTTCTCCGGATCGCGCAGCGACGCCTGCAGTTCGGTATATACGTCGTCGTTGAACCGGAAATAGGCGGTAGAAAACTTCTCTTCCAGAATCGCAGCTCCCGTGAACAATGCGAGAGACGCCCGTTCGGTGGTGTTGGGCGGGGACAGTAGCGCCTCTCCGAAGCCGGTAAAGAAAGCTCCGGTAATGCGGCCACCCGCATCCTCGGTAAATGCGATCGTCCCATCTTCCAGAGAGATGTGCAGCGCCCCACGATCGAGCGATGATTCCCGGATCTTGTAAATTCTGCTCTTCTCCAGTCCCACCGTCCGGAGTTTTAAATAAAGGGACTCCGCAGGCCCAGGAGCCTGGTTTGAACTCTGCTGCTGCGCCCGCGCGGCCAGCAGAAGACAGCCAAATGCGAGCCCTATCCGTGCCAGCCTGGCTGCTTTTTTCATTACTTCCGTCACCTTCGCCACCGCGCGCTTAGCATCTAGAATGCGCCTGAGTGCGTCCTTTTGTCATCCCGTGCTGCTG
>JBBSFW010000024.1:0-50792 GCA_038254805.1 Terriglobales bacterium | reverse complement strand
GCAAACTCGGAAAAAGCAATCTTGAAGTCTCAGCTCTTGGGCTCTGCTGCATGGGAATGAGCTTTTCTTATGGTCCTCCCAAAGATAAGGAGGAGATGACCTCTGTTCTGCGTGCCGCCGTGGAACGCGGCATCACATTCTTTGACACCGCCGAAGTTTACGCCCGTACTTGAACGAAGAGCTGGTGGGAGAGGCGCTATACCCTTTCCGCGAACAGGTGGTCATCGCCACCAAGTTCGCCTATGAGCTCAAACCTGATGGAAGTCCCGGTTGGGTACGCCTGAACAGCCAGCCGGAGCACATCCGGCAGTCCATCGAGGGCTCGCTCAAGCGGCTCAGGGTGGATGCCATCGATCTCTACTATCAGCACCGCGTGGACCCCGAGGTTCCAATCGAAGAGGTCGCGGGGGCGGTGAAGGACCTCATTCAGCAAGGCAAGGTCAAGCACTTCGGCATGTCGGAAGCAGCCGCAAAGACGATCCGTCGCGCCCACGCGGTCCAGCCGGTCACTGCGGTCCAGAGCGAATACTCTCTTTGGTACCGCGACCGTGAGAAGGATCTGCTGCCGACCCTTGAGGAGCTTGGAATCGGTTTTGTTCCTTACAGCCCTCTGGGAAAAGGTTTCCTGACGGGCAAAATCGACGAAAACGCGAAATTCGACAGCACCGATTTCCGCAGCACGCTGCCTCGCTTTACGCCGGAAGCTCTCAAGGCGAACCAAGCGCTGATCGACCTGCTCGGCGAGATCGCACAAAAGAAAAAGGCCACCCCAGCTCAGATCGCCCTTGCATGGCTGCTGGCGCAGAAGCCGTGGATCGTTCCCATCCCCGGGACAACCAAGCTGTGGCGGCTTGAAGAAAACATTGGCGCCGCTGCCGTCGAACTTTCGTCCGACGATCTCCGCGGGATTGAAAGCGCCGCGTCAGAGATCACGGTGCAAGGGGCCCGCTATCCCGAGCACATCGAACGAATGAGCAATATCTGAGCGGCAACAGATGACGAACAGGACGCAAACGGCATTTGAGAGTGAACGGGTTCGGCAGATGGGATATGTTTCAACCATGAATCACTGAATGGGGAGGAAGGGGATGAAACCGATCGCCACATTGGTCGCGGCGCTTTCTTTACTCACCTCGGGTACCACCTTTGCTCAAGCCGGAAAACCGTCAATCCCGGATGCTTCCCAGACTGGGTCACAGCAAGGTTCGCAGACTATCAAAATAGTGCGAAGTGGTTCGCAACCCTCCACGGAGGGCTCCGCCGAACACTTCACTGGTTCCGCACACATCGATCCTCTCTTCAGCGAAAATGCCCCCGCGCACACATCGGGCGCCCGCGTCACCTTCGAGCCCGGGGCTTGCACGGCATGGCACAGCCATCCGCTGGGTCAAACTTTGATCGTGACGGCTGATAAGGGGTGGGTTCAGCAATGGGGCGGTCAAGTTGAGGAAATTCGGCAAGGTGACGTCGTGTGGATTCCACCCGGCGTGAAAAATTTACCTACCGTCGACCGGAATGGGAAGTATGTAGTTGGTGTTTGCGCCTACCAGCATCATCTAACACTTTCACCCTGGAGTTCTCGTGTAATTGAAGACTTTAAGGTGAGGTTGGGGAAGTTTGTCCTCTTTAAGAACTGCTTTCAGATCCCTGTCGATTGGGAAATCGATAAAGAATTAGTGAAGGATTTGGTCCGGGCCAGACTCGCCGAGCTGGATTAAGAATCTTTGGCAGATCCACGCTAGCATTGTCTGCGTTCTTTTTTTACATGGTGAACATCCTCGCCTTCGTCAATGAACGTCGTGGCACATCTGGGGGTCCGGTCGGACGCCTTAGGCCACCAGGGGACGGCCAATCTCCCAGTGGTGCCCGAAAGGATCAACCATGCGTCCCAGCCGCCAGCCGTGTTCCTCGCCCACCGGGAAGACCTCGGACGCACCAGCATTGAGCGCCTGCGCGAATACTGCATTTGGATCCGCGACCGTCAAGATTATTCGAATAGAACTGCCGGCGAGAGACGGGGGGCTAGAATTTTCCTGTTCCGCGGACTCGCCGCTCAGCCAAAACTCGGCGCCATCGATCGAGAGCCTTGCCACTACTCCTCCCCCGGGGTCTTCGAGACGATACACCTCAGTGGCTCCGAACGCAGATTTATAGAAGTCGACAGCTTTCGCGCCGTTCGGAACCGACAGCCAAGGTGCGATCGAGCACCGGAACGAAGCACCCGCCGCTGAATCTAAAACCATATGCGTCCTCCAAAGTGAATATCGGTTCCGTCGAATGCACAGCATCTCCACCATTAAGTTGCGCCGTGTTGACGCGACCCGCCCACCCGGATATCAATGAGTGGATAACCGCGTGCGGAGCGCATTCGACCTTCTATTGTGCCTGAATTAGTTGACTGCCCGGGGAAAATGACTCGAGAGCGGGCCTAACGGGTGTCGAAAGCGGCTCGGTGGCCGGGGCGGGGCAGGTGCTGGGATCAAAACATCTTGCGGAAAAAGGGGTTCGCCGGCCAGGGACAAACCTGGGTTTTCTGGGAGGAAGATTCTATTTTCTGCTGGACCTCAACAGGAAGGTGCACAAACTCGAATCCAGAGCGGATGCTGTTGCTGTGGCGCACCACGGCCAGGCCTTCGAAGACGGCGTCGACCAACTGCACATTTACCACAATCGTCTCTCCTACGTGGGGAGGGCCGCACACAACAGCCCCGACTCCCTGCTTGCTGATGTCAATGCTCAGTCCGTGGGCTGCCAACAATGGGCCGGCCGCGGAGTAACGGTAAAGCGTGACCGGCACGCTGAGAAGGAAACGCGGAGCTCGCCTTTCAGCGGCCGATAGCCGATCACGAGTTGTGTTATCGAGGTTTGCGGTATACATGTTGCAACCCTTCCGCCAGCATGCAGCTGAAGCTGGTCCGCCGGAGCAGGTTGCACTCAGGAGGAGGAGAATGTTTAAGAGGGAAGCCGTGCTCCCCAGCCGGACACCGTCTGCAGGCTGGCGCGAATCACTTCCAGCAATTCGCTGTTGTCGGCCGGCTTCTGAAAGAATGCGGCGGCCCCGGCATCGAAGCTGCGCTCCTCGTTACCATGGGGGTCGCGCGCCGTCAACACGATCACCGGAATATTCGAAAGGGCATCGCTCTCCCGTAACCTTTTCAGCACGGAATAGCCATTTCCCGCCGGCAGTCCAAGATCGAGGATAATCAGCTGGGGCTTCTCTTTTTGTGCCAGCGCGATTGCGGAATAGCCATCAGTCGCACTGACGGTTTCATAGTTGTTGGCCTGCAGGCGGAGCTTCAGCGCCATCCTAAGGTCAGGATCGTCGTCCACGATCATAATTTTTGCCCGCCCTACGGGTTGCTTGGTAGCGTTCGCTTCAATTGGCATTTGGGTCCTTCTCCTTACCGTTGAATTCGTATTTGCACCCCAGTTGCTGCATTGCCATCTCCGTGACCCGGCCGGCCACGCGCTGCACTTGTTCCTCTAATGTTTTCGCTTCGGCGATGCCTGCAAGCGAGAGCGGCATTGCGGTGACCTTCACAGTGCCGCTCGCCTCTAGTTGCTGCACCGCTCCCAGTTGTTCGGTCACCCGCGTGAGCATGGTATTCACCCGTTCCATGTCTGTGGAGGCGACCACAAAAAACGTTTCCGCTGGGCCCGTCCCCATGGCGGGAAGTACCAAGTCTTTGTCTACGTATACGCAGCGGCGCAGCAGATCCAGACATTGCTGGCAAGTCTCCTTCCAGTTTCCGCGCAAGAATTTGGAGTGCGGCGTAAGGTCAACGCGCACCAGGACTATTGAGTCGCGGAGTTGCCCGTTCTGGGTGATTACGGGAAATAAGAGCCGGGGTAGGGAATAGATGGGCAGGGTGAAGAAAAATGTGCTGCCGCTTCCCGCTTGACTCTCGACCCAGATCTTGCCTCCATGAAGGGTCACCAGCTCTTTGGCAATGTAAAGCCCCAGGCCCAGGCCGGTGTGGTTGTCGTCGATCGAATCTCTGTTCTGATAAAGGCGTTCGAAGATAAGCGGAAGGGCCTCGGGATCGATCCCGCGCCCAGTATCGGTGACCGAGACGTAAGCAAACTCCAGCTCGGCGTCAACCTGATAACTTTTCACTATGACGGCGCCGTTCGGAGCCGTGAACTTGATCGCGTTGTCAATCAGATTGATTAGCACTTCCACGATCCGGTCCGGATCGGCGTCGGTTGCAGCATGGCGGCAACCTGCTGTACCAGATCGCCCACCGCCAGGCAGCGCGGCTCAATGCACACCTTCCCTGATTCTGCCCGCGTCGCTTCCAGCAGGTCGCGAATCATGGCATGCAGCTGGTTCACACTCTTGAGGATGGTTTGCAGATGATCGCGCTGCTCCGACGAAATTGGACCGGCGAGGCCGTCAAATAGCAGGCTCGAATACTGGTGAATGCAGGTGAGCGGAGTTCGTAACTCGTGTGAAACGTGCGACAGGAAACGGTTTTTGAATTCAATCTGCTGTTTGCGGCTGATGTCGAGAGTGCGCAATAACGCCTGCCGCTCCACAGCATGGCGCATGGCGCGCTCCAGACGCTTGCCGGTGATGTCGCCTTTTACCAGGTAATCCTGGGCTCCGTCGTGCATGGCTTTGGTCGCCAGCCGCTTATCGTCCTGGCCCGATAGAATGACGATGGGCACATCAGGGGCGATTTCAAGGACCCGGCGAAACGTGTCCGCCCCGTGACTGTCGGGAAGGTTTAGATCCAGCAGCACGACCGATGGGGGTTGCTGCGCCAGCACCGCCAGTCCATCTGCCAGCCGGTCCACACAGTTTACCTCTGCCGTGATGCCGCCCTCGACCGACCGCAGACGCACCAGATCGGCATCGCCCGGATTGTCTTCGATGAGTAATACTCGATTAGGCTGGTCGCTCATGTTCTCCTCAGTTTGGCAAGGCGGCAAATCCAAACCAGAAATTTTCGATGGAACGCACCACGGAACAATAGTCTTCCAGGTTGCCTGGCTTGCTGACGTAGCAGTTCGCGCCCAGTTCGTAGCAGCGGGCCACATCGCGCCCGCATCGTGAGGTGGTGAAGATTACCACCGGTATTTTCCGCAGCTCGGGATCGGCTTTGACTTCGTCGAGCACCGCGCGCCCGTCTTTGCGTGGCAGATTGAGATCCAGCGTCACCAGGTGGGGACGTGCTGCGCCTGCGTGCGAGCCGATGCGTTGCAAAAATGCCATCGCCTGCTCGCCATCGAATACGGCGCTGATATGATTCTGGCGGGCGCTTCGGGCCAGGACCAGGCAGGTCAGATCAGAGTCGGCGGGATTGTCATCCACCAGCAGGATTTCATGCATTTCTGTCATCTTGGTTGGTCTCATCGGCGGAGATAGCCGGAAGCGTGAATCGAAAGACGGATCCCCCGCCAGGCGCTGCGTCCACCCAAATACGGCCACCGTGCTGCTCCACGATTTTCTTGCAGATAGCCAGTCCCATACCATTTCCGGGATGTTCCGCACGGGTGTGCAGCCGCTGGAAAATGGCAAAAACAATTTCCTGGTGATCCGCGGCGATACCCACACCGTTGTCGGCGACGGCGAATTCCCACTCCTTGTCTTTCTTTTTCGCCTCCACCGTAACTACCACGGGCTCTGAGCTGCGGAACTTGATGGCATTGCCGATTAGATTCTGAAACAGCTGCACCAGATGAACGCGGTCGGCATTCACCAGGGGTAGCTTGCCCATATTCACCACGGCGCCGCTTTCCTGAATGACCACGCGCAGGTTCTGCAGTGCTTCCTGGACCGTTTCCGCGCACTCGATGGGTTTGGAGTCCATTCCATTGCGCCCAACCCGCGAAAAAGTCAGCAGATCCTGAATCAGAGCCTGCATCCGCAAAGCTCCCTCGATGGCGTAGTTCATGTATTTGTCGGCATTGGGGTCCAGCTTGCCGTGATACTGATCTGCGAGAAGCTGGGTGTAGGCAGCTACCATGCGCAGCGGCCCCTGCAAATCGTGCGAAGCGACATAGGCAAACTGCTCCAGATCACGGTTGGAGCGGGCCAACTCCTCCACTTTTCGCGCCAGTTCTTCTTGCGCCCGCTGGCGTTCGGTCCGCAGGCGCGATTCCTCCAGTGCCCGCCGCACGCACAGAGTCAACCGGGACAAGTGGTCTTTTAAAACGTAGTCGGTGGCGCCCTGCTTTAAGCACTCCACCGCGGTCACGCTGTTCAGCGCTCCAGTGACCAGGATCAAAGGAACGCTGAGGTTCTTCTGCTGCATGATCTCGAGCGCCTCCATGCCACGAAAGTGGGGCAGATGATAGTCTGCGAGAACCACGTCGTAGGCCTTCCGCTCAAGGCAGGCATCCAGAGCTTCTTTGCTCTGTACCAGATCACTGGATACTTCGAAGCCTTCCCGGCGCAACTCGGAAATTGCGAGTTCCGCGTCAGCAGCGCTGTCTTCGATCAGCAGCACTCGCAGCCGGCGTGGCGCGGTAATTTGGGCTGGGCTGGCCATCATCTCGCCATCACCACCTCAGGGCTGAGTGCGTTCGAGAGAGGATGCTGGTTGGTCACCAGCCAGTACAGGCCGACCTTCTTCACGGTCTCGCGGAATTGATCGAAATCCACCGGTTTCTGGATATAACTATTCGCGCCCAGGTTGAAGCTGCTGACCAGGTCCCGCTCTTCCTTGGAAGATGTGAGCACCACGGTAGGAATGGCTTTGGTTCGTGCGTCAGCCTTGATACGCTTCAGCACCTCCGTGCCGTTCACCCGCGGAAGCTTGAGATCGAGCAGCACTAGCCGGGGAGGATGATCGAAAGAGCGATCAGCGTAGCTTCCGGAACAAAACAGAAAGTCCAGCGCCTCCTCGCCATCGCGGACCACGAAGATTCTGTTAGCCAGGCGCTCGCGCCGCAATGCGTGCAATGTGAGTTCGACATCGTCCGGGCTGTCTTCTACAAGCAGGATGTCTACTTCGCCGTGTTCGGTCATGCCGGTCCTCCCGCGCTTGCTGCCTCGGATTTCAGAGGAATCTCTCGGGAGGGAGCCAGGACGAAATAAAAAGTTGCTCCCTTGTCCACTTTGGCGTCGGCCCAAATCCGGCCGCCGTGTTTTTGCACGATACGTTGTACCGTTGCCAGCCCGACCCCCGTCCCCTCGAAGTCCTCTTCGCGATGCAGCCGCTGGAAAACCCCAAATAACTTATCGGCATATTTCATGTTGAATCCCACCCCGTTATCGCGAACAAAAATTACCGTTTCCCCCCGTTGTTCCTGGGCGCCGATTTCAATTACCGCGGGAGAGCGAGGACGAGAGTACTTGAGGGCGTTGGAGAGCAGGTTATGAAAGACCTGCCTGAGCAATGCCGGGTCGCCTTCAACGAAGGGGAGGGGACCAATCTTCCACTCCACTTGCCGTCCTTCGGTGTCAGGAGCAAGATCGGCGATTGCATCCTTAGACGATGGAATCCATGCCAGTCAATTGCACGCGCAGCTCATGCCTGCCGATGCGGGTCAGATTGAGCAGCTCATCCACCAGCAATCCCATGCGCCGTGTCCCGTCCTGAATGCGCTCCAGGTAACGCTGTGCCTCCGGCGCCAGGCTAGTACCGCATTCCTCGGCAAGCATTTTTGAGAAACCGGCCATGTGCCGCAGCGGAGCGCGCAGGTCATGGGAGACGGAGTAAGTGAAGGCCTCCAGTTCTTTGTTCGCAAGTTCCAGTTCATTGGTGCGCTCGCGCACCCGGCGCTCCAGTTCCAAATTCAGATCGCGCACCTGGCGCTCGGCGGTCTTGGCGGCGGTGATGTCGGTATTGGTCTTCACCACCCGCCGGGGATGGCCCAGGCTGTCGCGGTTTAACGCCCACTGGCTGTGGACTGTGGCCTGGCTGCCATCCCGCCGGTAGTGAATCAAGTCTCCCTCCCAGCCCCCCTCGCGGCGTAAATGGTCTTCAATTTGCGTCAAGGGTTCGGGAAACTCGGTCCGCAGCAAGGTGTGGGAAAGGGTCCCGAGCGCTTCCGCCTTTGAGTAGCCATAAAAGTTTTCAGAAGCACGGTTCCACAGCAGGATGTGTCCCTCGAAGTCACATACCAGCACGGGTGCGAGATCCAGCGCCTGATTGACATTCCTGGAGAGCTGCCTCCTCCTGGCGGCATTCGGTGAGGTACCGCACAATGGCAGTGAGAAGTTTCTTCCCGGCAACTTCAATCTGCGAAATGTAAATTTCTGTGGGGAACTGAGTGCCATTCGCATGCACTCCGAGCAGATCGTGCGTGGCGCCCGTGCTGCGCGTGATCATCCCGTTTTCAGCGAAGGGACTGACCTGCCGCGCATCGGTGGCTTGCAAGCGCTGCTGGAGGAAGCGCTCCAGAGGGGATCCGAGTGCGTCTTTCTCAGAACAGCCAAACATTCGTTCCGCTGCCCGGTTGAACATCACCACCCGCTGCTGCTCGTCGATGGTGATCATCGCGTCTATGGCGCCGGCGACGATTTCTCCCAGCCGGTCCTGGCTCTCGCGCAGCTGTTCTCCTATCCGTGTCCGCGCCGAAACCTCGTCCTGCAAAACCCCGCGGCGTTGTTCCATTTCGGTATGCAGCGCGGTGATTTCGGCCCGCGCCTGCTCCCAGACTCGAATCTGCCGATTGACAAGCAGGGCGGCCAGCACCAGAAACCCCACTCCCGCGAGCGTCCCTCCAATCACCACCAGGTCAGTGGATGGGCCTCCGGCTGCAGTCCCGTCTGCCTGCTGATGGGGTAACTGCTCCTCCTCCGCCTGCATTTGCGGGATGACATATCGCGCGAACGCCGTGATTGTCTCTCCACTTTCAATCTCGATGGCGGAGGGCGCGATGAAAAAGAGCGCAGCGGCCCGCACGGTACGGGTAGGAGTCACCCAGTCCCGCTGGGGAGGATTTACCGGACCACCCCACCAGGCAAGAATTCCAAGTAAGCCCACTAGAACCACGGCGACCACATAGGCGCCGATGGCCCACCACCGCGACGATGATGGAATCGCCGGATGGCGCTGAGGCGCTGCGAAAGAAACATGTGGCGGCAATTCTGAATGCAAGTCAATCCCCTGCCCGGCGCGTCTTAGACGCTCGGCCCTCAATAGGACATCGTCGGAAAGTGCGGGTCACTCCAGCGCAGAACGTCTCGCCGGGGCTTACCGGCGGCGGGGTTGGGCACTGTACCCCTGGCCATGGCCTTTGGTTCACCCTTATCAAATTCACGCGAGGTGGGACGACAGGCCCCGTTGCCGCGGTTGAATTTGTTCTTCTTGCCACGTATTCTTTTCTACTTTCCGGAGGATGAAGGTGCTAAAAGGATTCGCTGGCGGCTTTCTGATCGTTTTGGTTGGGCTTTCTGCGGCGCTGGGGCAATGGACTGCGGTAGATCCAGTCAAGAGCGTCACCCAGCAGAAGAGCGGTCTTATCGCAAGCTTTCAGTCGGGCGGAGTGCTGAAACTTCAGGTTTGCACCGGCTCCATGATCCGCGTCGTCTACTCTCCCGACGGCAAGTTTGCCGACCGCCCCGATTACGTGGTCAGTAAAAACGAGTGGCCAGCGGTCGAGTCGAAGCAGGAGACCTCGGCCGCTGCAGTCTCCCTATCCACCTCAACCCTGAAAGTGACAATCGAAAAGGAGACCGGCGCCATCTCTTTTGCCGAAGCTTCTGGGGATCCCCTTTTCCGCGACGCCAAACGTCTGATGCGGCCCGAAACCGTCAATGGCGAAAGTACCTATCAGGCGGAAACGGTCGCAGAAATGTACGGGACGCACGAAGGATTCTACGGTCTGGGCCAGCACCAGGCAGGTGTATGGAATTATCACGGCGCGTCGGTGGATGTATCCCAGGAGAACACCAATATTGCCGTCCCCATGCTGCTCTCTTCCAAAGGCTACGGAATTTTCTGGAACAACAGTTCGCGCACCCGTTTCAACAATCGTTTTGTCCACGTGATGTATATCAGCTCCGAAGTAGCCGACACGATCGACTATTACTTCATTTATGGCCCGGACTTCGACAAGATCGTCTCCTCTTATCGCGAGCTTACCGGCGCGGCGCCGATGTTCGGCCGCTGGGCTTACGGCTTCTGGCAGTGCAAAAACCGCTACAAGTCGCAGGAGGAGATTCTGGGCGTGGCGCAGAAGTACCGCGACCTGCATCTTCCAGTGGACAATATTGTCCAGGACTGGTTCTGGTGGAACCGCAAAGGGGAGCATATTTTCAACAAGAATTATCCCGACCCGAAGGCGATGGTGGACCAGCTCCACAAGAACAATTTCCATCTGATGATTTCGGTCTGGCCGTTTTTCGAGCCGGGATCGAAAGAATATGGCGAAATGGACCAGCGCGGCTTCTTCATCGAACGCACGAAGGTGGCTCATCCTCCGTATCACGCTTCGGCGATGGCGGTGTACGACGCCACGAATCCGGAAGCTCGCAAGTATTACTGGGATTTGATGGATAAAGCCTTGTTCAAGATCGGCGCCGACGCCTGGTGGCTTGACACCACTGAACCGGAAACCGAAGGCCAGGAAGAAAATGTCCTTCTGAACCATAAGCTGTTTATCGGCAGCGGAAACCGTTACGCCAATATTTTTCCGCTGATGACGACCCGCGCGGTTTACGAAGGGCAGCGCGCCGCATCCGCACAGAAGCGGGTTTTTATCCTGTCGCGTTCCGCTTTCTCGGGCGCGCAACGTTATGGCGTCACCGCCTGGTCGGGAGACGTTCTTTCAGACTGGCTGAGCTTTAAACGCCAGATTCCAGCCGGCCTGAATTTTTCTCTCTCCGGGATTCCATACTGGACTACCGACATCGGAGGCTTTATTTCCGGTGGCAATCTGAATGATCCGAACTTCCGCGAGCTGTTCATTCGCTGGTTTCAGTTTGGCGCGTTTTCTCCCATCTTCCGCGTGCACGGTACGCGCAATCCCGACGAGAATGAGTTGTGGTCCTACGGCCCCGAAGCGCAGAAGATTCTTGTCCAATATGACAAGCTGCGTTATCGCCTGCTGCCATATATTTACTCGCTGGCGTGGAAAGTCACTGCCGAGGGTTACACTCCAATGCGCCCGCTGGTCATGGATTTTCGCCAGGACGTGAATGCTCAGAACGCCGGTGACCAGTTCATGTACGGCCCCGCGGTCCTGGTCAATCCGGTCACCGAGCCGGGTGCGGCCGAGCGCCGCCTGTATCTGCCTGCTTCCAAGTGGTACGACTTCTGGACCGGCGCTGCGGTAGAGGGAGGCAAGTTCGTGAACGCTGCCGCTCCCATCGATCGCATGCCTCTGTATGTCCGCGCAGGCTCGGTTCTTCCACTTGGCCCGGAAGAAGACTATTCAACTCAGAAGCCGGTTGATCCAGTGGAATTGCGAATCTATGCGGGCGCTGACGGCAATTTCACTCTCTACGAAGACGAGAACGACACCTACAACTACGAAAAAGGGAAGTACGCCACCGTTCCAATTCATTGGAATGACGCATCGCGCACTTTGACTGTGGTAGAGCGTAAAGGCTCATTTCCCGGAATGCTCGGAAGCCGAACTTTTCACGTGGTCCTGGTGAGAGCGAATCACGGCGGAGGAATCGAAGCGCCGGACACTCCAGATCAGACGATGCAATATTCAGGCAGGGAAGTTTCAGTCGAATTGCGGTAAGAGATTTAATGAGGGCTTCAGACGGGGTCAGACGTTTGCCATACTTCACGCAAGAGCATCGGATTTCATCCCGGCCAGCGGAAGGCGGAACCAGAACAAGGAGCCGTGGCCGAGTTCGCTGCTGACCCCAATCTCTCCGCCGTGATTTAGAACAATATGTTTGACGATTGCGAGGCCCAGGCCGGTGCCCCCTGCTTCCCGGGAGCGGCCTTTATCAACCCGGTAAAAACGCTCGAACAGTCGTGGCAGGTGCTCGGACGCGATACCCGGTCCGAAATCGCGCACGAAAAACTCCGCATCTTCCTGGTTCTGTCTGGCTCCGATTTCAATCTTCCTGCTGCCGGGCGCGTACTTTAGAGCGTTGTCAATCAGGTTGGCGAAGACTTGATGGATGGCCTCTTTGTCGGCATGGACCTGAACCTCAGGCACGCCCACAGTTTCTATCTCGGATCCCCTGGCTTTAGCCAGTCCGCTGAAGGAGAGCTGGGCATCGCGCACTAAGTCCTGAGCCGGCACCGGCGCCGGCTGCAGAGGGTCTTCGCCGGATTCCACTCTGGCCAGCGTCAGCAGATCTTCCGTGAGCCTGCTCATGCGCAGTGCGTTGCGCCGCATGATTTCCAGAAAGCCGCGCGTTTTGGTATCTGGAGATTCGTCCAGAAGCGTCTCCGTATACCCCAGCAGCGAGGTCAAGGGAGTGCGCAGCTCGTGCGAAACATTGGCGATAAAATCCCGCCGCGTACGCTCCACCCGGGTCGTCTCTGTGGTGTCGCGCAGCACACATACCGCACCCCCTTCGGGCAAGGGAGCTGAGGTCATGCTGAACGTGCGTCCGGGAAGAACGGAGACCATGGTCGCGCTCTGCACCTTGGCATGGTCCAGCACATCGGCAACCACGCGCAGCAGATCCGGATCGCGCACGGCGCGAATCAGCGGCATGCCGACCGAGAGGGAAGCGGTCGCAAGGCGCTGCATGGCTCCGTTGAACCACACCACTTCACGATCGGGAGAAACTGCGACCACGGCGTCATCCATGCTGTTCAGCAGAGTCTCGAGTTGTTGCCGGCTGTTCTCCAGATTGCGGAAATTTGATTCAAGCTGCCGCGCCGTCTTGTCGAGGGTGGTCGCGAGCACGGCGATCTCGTCACTCCCAGTTTCTGGGAGCCGCGCTGCAAGATGACCGGCGGCGATTTCCTGCGCGAACACCACCATCTTATGCAGGCGCCGGGCAACGCTCTGAGCGCCTATCAGGGCCACCAGCAGTCCGAAGAGCATCGCAATCCCAGAAGCCTCAAGCAGTTCCTTTTCGATTTTCCGGCCGCTCGCCCTGATCGCTGCAAGGGGGTAAGCCAGGCGCACCGCTCCGAATGACGTGGGAGCCGCCACATAGCGGAATTCGATTCCCAGCGTATGACTGGCGCGGGTGTCGCTTGCTGGCCTTCCGGCCAGGGCGGCGGCGAACTCCGGCCGGGCGGCATGATTTTCCATCTCGGCCGAGTTTGCTTCGGAATCCGCCAGCACTTTGCCGGAACGGTCAATAATGGTCGCGCGAGCGCGAGCGCCAGCTGCCTCTTCGTTCACGAGTTGCTGGAAGGGGATCAGTCCCTGTTCATGGTTTGCGCGCGCCGCAAACAGTTGAGCCTTGTCGCGGAGACTTTGATCGAGCTCCGCCCCCAGCGAAGCCTCCCAGTTGCGCCGGACCACTATATCGAGCGCTGCGGTCGAAACTCCCACCACCGCGATGATGAGTACCAGAAGTTTTAAGAATACCCGCTGCGTCACTTGCGGACCTCGAACATGTATCCGGCGCCCCGCACCGTATGGATGTGGCGCGGTTTCTCCGGATCACGTTCTATTTTCTCTCGCAGACGGCGAATATACACGTCCACAATGCGCGGGGTGACGAAAGCAGTTTCATGCCATACAGCATCCAGCAGGCTTTTCCGGGTGAATACCCTTCCCGGGTGGGACGCAAGGAATTCGATTAAACGAAACTCAGTCGCGGTAGTCACAACGGCATCACTGCGCGCGGTGATCCGCATGGCCGCGGTGTCAATCACCAAGTCTCCGGCGCGCACTATTTCCGTCTTGAAAGGCTGATCAAAGCGGCGCAGGACTGCCCTGACGCGAGCCACAACCTCCTTGGGGCTGAAAGGCTTAGTAATGTAATCATCCGCGCCAATTTCAAAGCCGCGCAACCGGTCTGACTCAGTGGTGCGGGCCGTGACGAAAACGATGGGTATTCCGGCCAAGGCTGAATTGTTGCGAATGCACTTAGCAATGTCCAATCCGCTGTTACCGGGCACCATAATATCGAGGATCACCAGCGCCGGGCGGCGGGCATGCATTTCATCGAGAAGTCCGGCGCTGGTGGGGAACCAGGAGACGCCGTATCCGGCGGGCTGGAGATGGTGCTTCAGCAATCCCGCAATGTCAGGATCATCCTCAAGAATGAAGATGGTAGGGCTGAGAGGGCGGGACATGCCTGTTTCAGCTCCCGGCAAAGCTTTGCCCCGCGCCGTGCCTGACGTCGGCCCCGCGCACCCAGAAGATGACGTCCTCGGCGATATTGGTGGCATGGTCGGCCACTCTTTCCAGATTGCGGGCGATGGAAAGCGCATCCAGCGCCTGCACGGCCGCTCCAGGACTGGCTTGTACATGGCGGGAGAGAGCGGCAAACGCTTCATGATTGATGCGGTCAATCTCATCATCTGCCTTCAGCACATGTTTCGCCAGCTCCGCATCCGCTTCGATAAAAGACCGGAGCGCATCGCGTACCATGGTGCGCACCCGCGCCGCCATCGCCGGAATATCCACGGGCAGTTCTGCCGGCGGCAACTCGATCGTGTTCAGCACCCTCTGCGCAATGTTTACCGCCTGATCTCCCACCCGCTCCAAATCGGCGTTGATCTTGATCACGGCCAGAATGAAGCGAAGATCCACTGCCATCGGCTGCTGCATGGCAAGCAAGTCAATCGCAAGTTCGTCCACTTCGCGTTCGGCGCGGTTGATCGCCGCCTCATTGGTGATAACACGCTGGCAGAGCGACCGGTCGCGCATGGAGTAGGCCTGGACCGCCAGATCAATCGCCTGCTCCGCCATTCCCGCCATGGCCAGGATGCGGTGCTTGAGTTCATCGAGTTCCTGATGGAAACGAATGCGCGTCATCCGAACCTTCCGGTAATATAATCTTCCGTCCTCTTGTCTGACGGATTGGTAAAGATTTTTTCTGTGCGGTCAAACTCGATCAGATTGCCCATCAGAAAAAATCCGGTGAATTCGGCCACACGCGATGCCTGCTGCATGTTATGAGTAACAATAACGATGGTCAACTTCCGCTTCAACTCGAAAATAAGATCTTCGATCTTGGCGGTCGAAATCGGGTCCAGAGCGGAGGCGGGCTCGTCCATCAGCATAACCTGGGGATTCACTGCCAGCGCGCGCGCAATGCACAGGCGCTGCTGTTGTCCGCCGGAGAGGCTGGCGCCTGATTTTTTTTTCAGAAGGTCCTTTACTTCTTCCCACAAGGCAGCCTGTTGCAGCGAGCGCTCCACGACTTCGTCGAGGGTCTTGCGGTTGTGCGTCCCATTCAGTTTCAGTCCGGCGGCCACGTTGTCATAAATGGACATTGCGGGAAAGGGATTCGGTTTCTGAAACACCATGCCGATCCGGCGCCGCACTTCAACGGCCGGAGCGGCGTAAATATCCATGTCTCCGACCCTGACCCGGCCCTCAACCCTGGCCTCGGGATTGGTTTCGTGCATGCGATTGAGGCAGCGGATGAAAGTCGATTTCCCGCAGCCGGAGGGACCGATGATGGCAGTGGCATGATTGGCTTCCATGGCGATATTGATTCCGTGCAGCGCCTCGCTCTTGCCGAACCACGCTTTCAGGTCCTGTACCTCGACCGCGCTCTCCATGCTCAGCGCGCCTCTCTGTGCATCCGCCCCTGAAACAGAAAGCGTACGACGGCGATTGTTCCTACAATCAAGGCGACCAGCACCAGCGCTCCCGCCCACGCCTGACGGTGCCATTCGTCGAAAGGCGAGATAGCGTAAGTGAAGATTTGTAGCGGCAACGCCGCGATCGGCTGATTGGCGCTGAAGCTCCAGAACTGATTGCCGAACGCGGTAAACAGCAACGGCGCGGTCTCGCCCGCGACGCGGGCGAACGCCAGCATGATGCCGGTAATAATTCCTGATCGCGCGCTCGGCAGGGTAATTGACCACGCCGTCCGCCATTGCGGAATTCCCAGCCCAAGAGCGGCCTCGCGCACGGAGTGAGGTACCAGCAGCAGCATTTCCTCTGTCGCTCTGGTGACCACCGGGACCATCATGATTGCCAGCGCTACTCCGCCAGCCAATGCAGAGAAATGCTTTTGCCGGATCACAACCAATCCGTAGGCGACCAGCCCAATTACGATGGATGGCACCCCGTTGAGAACGTCGGCCGTGAAACGCACCAGTTGGCCAAACGGGTTGCGTCCGAACTCTGCCAGATATATACCCGACCCTATTCCTACAGGGACGCCGAACAGGCTGGCGATACCCAGAATCATGATCGAACCGACCACTGCGTTGGCCATGCCGCCGCCGGCTTCGCCCACCGGTTTCGGCGTCTGGGTCAGGAAGGACCAATTGAGCGCCCCAGCGCCCTTGAGAACGAGGTACGCAAGAATTGCGATCAAAGTGCCGATCACGATGGTGGACAAACCTGCGGCCACAAAGGTAACGAAATAATCTATCGCTTGCCGCCGCAGGTTGAGATACCTACTGGGCATGTGCCCTCACCGGCGCGCCACGCGTGGCTGTCCACACCATCAGCCGCGCCAGGATGTTCACGACAATCGTTACCGCAAAAAGAGCCAGGCCTATTTCCATCAGCGCGCTCAGATACAAGTCGTCGGTTGCTTCAGCGAACTCATTCGCGATCACGCTCGCCATCGTGTATCCGGGCGCGAGCAGCGATTTCGCGACCTGTGGGCGATTGCCAATCACCATCGTGACCGCCATGGTTTCGCCAAGCGCGCGGCCTAATCCGAGGATCACGGCTCCAAGGATTCCAGCGCGCGCATTCTTCAATACGGCGATGCGGATCATCTCCCAACGCGTCGCGCCCAATGCCAATGCCGCCTCTCTTTGCGGCTGGGGAACAACTGCCAGCACTTCTCGAGTGATGGAAGAAATGATGGGAATGATCATGATGGCCATCACAACGCCTGCGGCCAGCATGCCAATCCCATAAGCAGGTCCGGTAAACAGGCCAGTCCATGCGAAGTATTTCATCAGCCAGGGCTCGACATGCAGGCGAAGAATTGGCACCAGAACGAAAATTGCCCAGAGGCCATAGATGACGCTGGGAATGGCGGCCAGCAATTCGCTGGCAAAAGAGATGGGCTTGCGCAGCGGGCGCGGACACATCTCGGTCACAAACACCGCGACCGCGATCGCCAGGGGAACCGCGATCAGCAATGCCAGCAGGGAAGATACCACAGTGCCGTAGATGAACGGCAGTGCCCCGAACTCGCCCGAGACTGGGTCCCAGGAACTCCCGACGAAAAAGCGAAATCCAAATTTGTGCCAAGCCAGAGCTGAACGCTGCAAGAGTTCGGAGAGAATCAGGCCCACCACGGCCAGAACTGATAGAGCCGCCACCAACATCAGTCCCCGGAAACCGGAGTCCAGATTCAACAGCGATCGCCGTCCCGCAGGAGCCTCGCGCATAGGCGTCACAAGAGAGATATCAGGCGATTCGGATGTGCCCATGAATTCTGGCGGACCCGCTTCTTCAGCTTGCTTCTCCTGCGTCAATTTCGGGACGCGTCTTTCAGGTACAGCTCTCATTGAGCTGATTGCTCCAGCGCGGCCCGGCCGGATCTCCGCATCATGCGTCATTCTTTACTTAACGTTAACAGGAGATTGTTAAAGAACGATGAATCGTCGTGCCGCTGGCTACTCGCCTGCGCGGCCCGACGATTCCGTCAATAGGTGTAGATCAGATCGAATTGCAAGCGGTTCAGGTATGGCTCCTGCTGTCCAGCTGTCTTAATGGTTTTCTGCACCAGCGCCGCATTGTTCTCCAGATTGGAGTTCAATGTGCGCCCATACCAATACGTGAAACTTGCGAGAGTGTTGGGACGAACCTTCCAATTGGCATAGAAGCGGTTCTGCAACACGTTGGTTGGGCTCCGCTGATCGCTTTCCGCTAAGGAGGCGAGCACGGCGTCCTGCTCTTGTCGCAGCCAGGCGTAGCCAAGCTGGAGATCGTTCTTGTTTTTGGTCTGGCCCAGACTGAAGTCAACTCCGTACTCTTTATTTTGCGGACCGAGGCTTTGAATAATATTGGCCGTGGTGTCCAAAGGATGGGGGCGGGCGTCGATATTCTCCTCGAATTCGAGCAGCAGGTTGAGGGGAAAGCGGGCTGAACGGGTCTTGATCGTGTTATTGAGGATTACATCCACGATATCGAAGTTGGAATAAAAATGTGCCTTCCCGGAAGCATCCACGGTGGTGGCATTGGTCATTCCGTTGGGGGCAAACACGCAGTTAGGAAAACTGGGCAGGAGCGCAGGAACGCCCTTGGCGCATCCCGGGCCTTCGCCCGGCACATTGCCCGCGCCAATAGTGCCTATCCCGGTCGCGGTTGCGGCAACGGCGAACGCACTTGCTTGCAGAATGGCGTCCGGACGGTTCCAGTGCTGGTTCAGAAACGAAGCCGTCGCTGACCAGGGGCCTGCTTCAAACTTGGTCTGGGCCTGGATACCGAGGGTGTAAGAATCCTGCCCCGATGAAACTTCGCCGTATAGCAATTCCAGCGCCTGGATCGTAAAGTTCTTGAAGAACCCGTGTTTGATATCGAACGAGAGCTTCTGGCTAAAGCCTTCCGGATTCAGATCAGAATCGCCGGTAACCGGTGTGCGCTGCCATGCATAAGCGAATTTGCCGCCCGTCAGCGACAACCAGGGATGGGCAACCGGGTTATAGGTAATGTAGCCGCGGTCCAGGGCGATCGTCTTGCGGGCGAAGATATTCGTCAGCGTTTCATTGGTGGTGGTGGGGTCGCCCAGGGAACCGGTAGCCAGCGCCACTCCGCCGATGAAATCCTGATTCAATTGACCATCCAGCCCGAGTCGGACCCGGATGCGGCCACGATTCCGGTCCTGTGTGCCCTGCTGTACAAACGATTCGCCGCGGACACGCACATCGCCAGAAAAGCGAAAGCGTCCCATTGCGCTCTGCAGTGTGGATAGCTTCTTTTGATCGTCCTGCGCAGTGAGAGCGGCATTGGTTGTATTGGTGCGAATGTCGGAAACATCGGATTGCAGCTTCGATACCGAGTCGGAGGTCTCGCTGGCGGAGGTTGCCGCCGCAGTCGCCTTACTTTGGGCTTCCTGAAGCTGGCTCTGCGCGTTCTGCAGCTGCTGCTGGGTTTGCTGCAGGGATGAATCGCGCTCAGCCATTTTGTTCTGCAACTCCTGAATCTGTTGTTGCTGCTGGGTCATGGCGTCCCGCAGCGCTTTTAAGTCGCCGGCGGTTACGGCAGGCGGCTCTGATGCCGCTGCTATTCGACGCGTCCGCTTTTTGGGTGCGGCCCCGGCCGGTGCCGTTGGCGTCGCGGTCTGGGCGCCTGCGCCCGCTGCGAATACACAAATGGTAAACCACGTAAGTAGTGCTTTCATTTCGTCTCCGTAGGCGAGGTGTTTACCTTATGGCTTTGATTGCTTCGCGCTCTTTCTGCTTCACCGAGTCCGGCAGAGGCGCATAGTTGAGCTGCGTTGTCATCGTCTGGCCCTGATCGAGCATCCAGATGAGAAAGTCAACGATCACTCTTTGCTTGGTTTTGTCCTTCCAGTCCTGGGGGATCAACAGCCAGGTAAAACTCGAGATGGGATAGGACTCCTTGCCTGGCGCGTTGGTGATGGAAACCCTGAAATCCGCCGGCATGTTTTTCATGGAAGCCGCTGCCGCCGTCACCGAATTAAGGTCCGCCTTAACGTAATTTCCAGCTGCATTCTTCACCGTTCCGTAGGCGATCTTGTTCTGCACCGCATACACC
This sequence comes from Terriglobales bacterium, assembly GCA_038254805.1. GTDB lineage: Bacteria > Acidobacteriota > Terriglobia > Terriglobales > Acidobacteriaceae > Gp1-AA145. The sequence goes on along the minus strand of JBBSFW010000024.1, from coordinate 31,091 downwards.
AGTTCCACATAGCCGAGAGCGCCGTCCATCTGGCGAATCATGCCCGCGACCCCTTCATTCCCTTTGGCGCCCAGCCCCACCGGCCAATTCACTGAAGTCTTGGTCCCGACCTGGTTTTTCCAGTCGGAGCTGATCTTGGAGAGATAGTCCGTCCACACGTATGTAGTTCCGCTGCCGTCGGAGCGGTGGACAACGATGATGGATTGGTTGGGAAGGGAGACGCCAGGGTTCGCTTTAGCAACGGCCGGGTCATTCCAGGAGGTGATTTTCCCCATGTAAATCCCTGCCAGGATCTCGGGCGTGAACTTCAGCTCTCCGGTGAACCCCGGAATGTTGTACGCCGGAACCACGGATCCAAGGACGGTAGGCAGATGAATGATCTTGAACTTGGCGGCGGAAAGTTGCTCATCGGTCATAGGGCCGTCGCTGGCCCCGAAATCCACCGTACCTGCCGTCACCTGCCGAATACCGCCGCCACTGCCGATGGACTGATAGTTGATCTCAATGTCCGGATGTTGTTGGTGATATTGATTGAACCATTTGGAGTAGATCGGATACGGGAATGTCGCGCCTGCACCGTTCAGCTTGGTCTGCGCTGCCGACGGGAGTACCAGCAGAAGCAACGGAAACAAAGGGAAAAGCTTTTTCAATGCTATATCTCCTTAATGAGCTCAGCTGGAGTGATTAGAAACGAAGCTGATTAAAGGACGATGAACCGGGCATTAACAGTTAGGAAAATTCATCATTCCACAGCATTTCCATGCCGGCGGATTCACGTGGTTTAGCGTGGCGGGTCAATCGAAAAAGAAAAGGAAGCTTTGTGCTTACGACGATCTCGCACCGGCTCGGGAGCAAATTGGAGTTTAGTCTAGACTTGGACATTGCATGGGTGGGTAATTTCATTCGGAAAGCCATTCCGCGAAGATCAATATTAAAAATCAAGATATGAAGATTCGTACGCGACAACTCGCGCTAGTCGTTGGAGTCTTGCTCCTTTCGGCCGCCGATCTTACCCCTAAATCCGCCTGCACTACACCACCTCGGGAATCGAGGCGAACGTTCGTTTTCCCGTCGCCATGCAGAAGGCGACTGAAATGGACGACCACCTGATGAAGGAGTTGCTGGCGGAGATGGACCAGGAGCCGAAAATAAAGCTGGTCAGCGCTGAGATGCCGGCGCCCAGGCTGGCCAATGGGTGAGCAACCGCTTTCGCCTATTGAATCGTGCTGGCGACGTTTGAAAACGTGCTGCTTGCGTTGGTGCCGATGAGCCGTATGGTGCCCACAACCAGCAGCAATATCACTGCCAGCATCACCGCGTATTCCGCAATGTCCTGACCTCGCTCATCGCCCCGTAGCTGATGCAGAAAATACTTCATAAGTCACCTCGAACCCGATGGCCCATAATGAGCGGGGAAGCCCCCGCTTGTCAAATGTATTGCACCGGAGGTAGTGCATTCATTGCAGCAATCTTATTGATTGTCCAGCATACTCCAAAACCCGGCCGGGGAGCACTCCAAGGTAGATAGTGGCGACCACACTCAACGCCAAAGCAACGCCCAGTGCCGGAGATACGGGCGCCACGGGCGACTCCTCGCGCGGTTCTCGCATGTACATGACCACGATGATTCGCAGATAGTAGTACGCCGCTACCGCGCTGTTCAGCACGCCAATAATCGTCAGTCCAATCAGGTTCGCCTGCAAAGCGGCGCTGAATGCATAGAATTTCGCGAAGAATCCGCCCGTAATAGGAATTCCGATCAGCGATAACAGGAAAAGGGTCAGGATTGCAGCCAGCATGGGAGAGCGCCGTCCCAGCCCGGAATAATCCTCGACCGTAACATAGCGCTCGCCTGCTCCGGCAAAATGTCCGACCACGGCGAAGGCCCCGACATTCATGGCCGCATAGGAGGCGGTATAGAACATGGCTGCGGGAATACCGTTCTCCGGCAGGGCCGCGAACGCAACCAGAAGATAGCCGGCGTGGGCGATGGAAGAGTACGCCAGCAGGCGCTTCACATTGTCCTGCACCAGAGCTGCGATGTTGCCGATGCTCATTGAAAGCGCGGCCGCCACCCAGATCAGCCAGACCCTGCCCGGGGCCTGCGCCTGAAACATAATACGCAGCAGCACGGCAAAGACCGCCGCTTTAGGGGCAGTGGACATGAATCCCACCACCGGCGAGGGCGCCCCCTCATAAACATCAGGTGTCCAGATGTGAAAGGGTGCGGCCGCCACCTTGAAACCCATGCCTACAAACATAAGGGCTACGCCCAGGTAGGCGAGCAGGGGACCATGACCGCTTCCCGCATATTGGCCCAGGGCCTCGCTGATTCGCGCAATGCTGGTGGATCCGGTGGCGCCAAACATCAGCGCGACTCCGTAGAGAAAGAAGGCTGTGGCGAACGATCCCAGCAAAAAGTATTTCACTGAAGACTCGCTGCTGATGGCCGCCCGGCGGCGGAAGCCGGCAAGTACGTACGTGGATATGGAAGAAATCTCCAGGGCGATGAAGATCAGGACGAGTTCGACCGCTGACGACATCAGCGCCATTCCCACCGCGCCGAACAGGATGAGTGCGTAGTATTCTCCCGCGCGAATCTGCTGCACTTCCATGTATTCGTAGGAGCTCAAAATAACCAGGATCGTGACCGCGGCCACGACGACGTGAAAGAAGATGCTAAAGGCGTCGACTTTCACGGTGTCCCAGAATGCGAAACCCCAAAACCGTGTCTGCGCCTGGAAGAGAGTGGCTGCAAGAGTGGCGATTGCCCCTACCAGGGCTATGCCGCCCAACGTACGCTGGCTGCGCCGCTCGTCCATCACCGGGTCGAGGATCATGACGATCATCCCGAAGATCGACAACACGATCTCCGGCAGAACGCGAATGTAATCTACCCGCTGGGGCAGAGGCTGCAGGATCTGGAATGCCGCCAGCATCGCCCGTATCATCATTGTGCCACCACCCGGGCCGCGAATTGGGTGAAGGGCGCAAGTACGTTGTGCACGGCGGGATCAATTTCGTTCAACCAAAGCAACGGCGCAACTCCCATGCCCAGCGCCATGATCGCCGCCGGCCAGAGAGCCACGCGTTCTTGCAGGTTCAGGTCGGGCAGGGAATTGTTCTCCTCGTGCTTCACGGTGCCAAAGAACACTCGTTGATACATCCACAGCAGGTAGCATGCGCTCCAGATCACTCCGGTGGCGCCCACAACGCCCCACCACATGTGGGCCTGGAAGGCCCCGCTCAGGACCAGGAACTCGCCTATAAAGCCGTTCAGAAGTGGGAGTCCGACCGACGCGAGAAGAACGAAGAGGAAGAACGATGCGTATTTCGGCATGGGCGTAGCCAGCCCGCCGAATGCGGAGATCTCATAGGTATGGCGGCGCTCGTAAAGAATTCCGGCAAGCATGAACAGGGCGCCGGTGGAAATTCCGTGCGCCAGCATTACAAACATCGCGCCGTTCAATCCGGCTTGCGTAAAGCTGAAAATGCCGAGCACAACGAATCCCAAATGGCTGATTGAGGAATACGCTATCAGCTTTTTCATGTTGGGCTGCACCATCGCGACCAGGGCGCCGTAAACAATCCCAATCAGCGCAAGAGCCGCAATCCACGGGGCATTGGCCCGCGACTGCTCCGGGAAAAGACCAAGATTGAAGCGCAGCATGCCGTATGTTCCCATCTTCAGCAGCACCCCGGCCAGCAGTACGGAGCCCGCGGTTGGAGCCTCGACGTGCGCATCCGGTAGCCAGGTGTGGAAAGGAAAGAGCGGTACTTTCACTGCGAAAGCGATGAAAAAGCCGAGGAACAGCCACTGCGCGGCGGCGGCAAAATCGGGCACCGAGCCGTTGTGCAGCGCGCTTTGGAGAACCACGAAATCAAAGCTTCCAGTTTTGGCATAAAGCCAAAGAATTCCCGCCAGCATGAAGACCGATGCAATCATGGTGTACAGAAAAAACTTGACCGCCGCATAAACCCGCCGCCCATGGCCGTACATTCCGATCAGCAGCGCCATTGGGATGAGCGTCGCTTCCCAGAAGAAATAGAACAGAAACAGATCGAGCGAAACGAACACCCCAATCAGCGCCGTTTCCATTACCAGCAGCAGAATGAAAAACTCTTTCACCCGCTCCTTTATGGAATTCCACGAGATCAACACGCAGAGAGGAGTGAGAAATGTGGTCAGCACTACCAGCCAGAGGGAGATGCCATCTACCCCCATGTGGTAGTGGATGTTTGGCGTGGGAATCCATGGAACGTTCAATTCGAACTGGAAGCCAGCCTGGTCACGGCGAAGATGGGCGGGTAAATGCAGCGACATGATAAACGCCAGCAGCGACACCACCAGCGCGAACACTCGAATATCACGAAGCCGGCGCGGGAACAATATCAGCAACAGAGCGCCCGCAAGGGGGATGAAGGTCACCAGCGTAAGGACTGCCTGCTCCAGGGTGTTCATCGCATGCCCACCCAAACCATGTACGCGATTACCGCCGTGGCCCCAACCGCTACCCAACCCGCATAGGAGCGCAGATTGCCCGACTGCATATGGCGCAAGTTCCCGGAAAGCTCGCGCGCGCTATCGGCGCTGCCATCCAGAGCGGCGTCAATCACGCCCTGGTCAATTCCTCGCCAGAAGACGATGCCCGAAACCACAATCAATGGCTTTACCAACAAGGTGGCATAAAGTTCATCAATCCAGTATTTGTTTGCAATTGCGCTGTAAAGACCATGAACTGACGCCGCCATTTGGCCCGGCAATTCGGGCCGCCGAACATAAAAGAGCCACGCCAGAAAGAGGCCAAGAAACGCGGCCAGCAGAGATATTCCGGTGGACACGATTTCAGTAGAAATTCCCGTCTTCGGCTCTGGCCCCTCGGTTTCTTTTTCCGGTGGAACCGTTTCGCCAGATTGCTCGTGTTCGACGTTCACGGCGGGCGTTGTAGTATGAAAGACCGGTCCAAGAAACTGGTCAAAGCGATTATTTCCGCCAAGCGATCCCGGCCATCCTATCCATCCGCCAACAAGTGAAAGGACCGCTAAAATCATCAGCGGAACCAGCATGATCTTAGGGCTCTCGTGAACTCCACCATGGCCATGACTTTGTCCGTGTGGCGCGGACTTGTCTTGAGCGGGATCGAGAGGGGTCCCGGCTTGCAAATCCTCACGTCCATGCGAGCCTTCCGCGTCTGCCCGGTACGCTCCGAAAAAAGTCATGAACCATAGCCTGAACATGTAAAACGACGTGATGAGTGCGGTCACTACGCCCGCGAGCCAATAAATCCAGCTCGCCTGGTATGCTCGCCATAGGATCTCGTCTTTGCTGAAGAATCCGGCGAAGGGAAAAATGCCGGCGATCGCAAAGGTGGCAATCGTCATGGTCCAGAAGGTCCAGGGAATTTTCGTGCGCAGGCCGCCCATTTTCCGCATGTCCTGCTCGCCGCCAACCGCATGAATCACCGAACCCGCCGCCAGAAATAGCAACCCTTTGAAGAAGGCGTGGGTCATCAAATGGAAGATTCCCGCCGAGAACGCGGCCACGCCGCAGGCCAGGAACATGTATCCCAGCTGTGAAATAGTCGAATACGCGAGAACTTTCTTGATATCGGTCTGCGCGATGCCGATGGTGGCGGCGAAAAAAGCGGTGAGTACTCCAATGATTGCCACGACCATCAACGCCATCGGAGCCCGCTCAAAGATCACGTGCGACCGCGCAATCATATAAACCCCGGCGGTAACCATGGTGGCGGCGTGAATCAAGGCGGAAACCGGGGTCGGACCTTCCATGGCGTCGGGCAGCCACACGTAAAGAGGAATCTGCGCCGATTTTCCGGCCGCACCGACCAACAGCAAAAGCCCGATTGCGGTCAAAAACCCTACCCCCGCAGTCTCCGGCGGGTAAGGTTTCGCGGCATCCATGACGCGCGTAAAATCCAGTGTGCCAAGGCGCTTGATGATCAGGAATAACGCAATCAGAAATCCAAAGTCGCCGATGCGGTTTACGATGAACGCCTTTTTTCCCGCGGCGGCGGCGGAATCCCTGGTGAACCAGAACCCGATCAGCAGATACGAGGCCAGGCCCACGCCTTCCCATCCGATAAACATCAGCAGATAATTGCTGGCGAGGACCAGTGTCAGCATGAAAAACATGAAAAGATTCAGGTAGGAAAAGAAACGATAAAAGCCGGACTCTTCCCACATATAGCCGACCGAATAAATGTGGATGAGGAAACCGACGCCGCTGACCACCAGCAGCATCACCAGGGAAAGCTGGTCAAGGTAAAAAGAGAAATCCACGCTGAAACTCCCGGAACGAAACCAGGGGGCCATGGTCTCCACGTGCGGAAGATCCAGGGAAGTGAACTGGAAGGCGATCCAGAGCGCCATGGCAAAAGCCGCGCCGCAGAAAGTCAGCGCGACCGCCGCCACCGTCTGCCGCGTAAAGCGTTTGCCGAAGAAACCATTCGTCGCCGCGCCCGCGAGCGCCAGCAGTGGAATCAGCCAGAGATGCAGGTTGGGCGTCATAGTTTAAGCAGATTCACCTGATCGACATTCAAGGTCCCCCGGGCGCGGAAAAGCGCGATGATAATGGCCAGTCCGACCGCCGCCTCGGCCGCCGCGACCACCATCACGAAGAAGACAAATACTTGCCCGCTCAATTGCTGCCAGTGCGCCGCAAAGGCGACGAAGGAAAGATTTACGCCGTTAAGCATGAGCTCGATCGACATAAAGATGGTGATGACATTGCGCTTGATCAGGAATCCCGTCACGCCACAAGCAAACAGGAAGCCGCTTAACAGCAGGTAATACGAAAGCGGAACCATCAGCTCTCCTTGTTCCTTTCCTGCCCCGGCTCAGGACGCCCGGCCAGCACCACCGCCCCCATGATTGCGATCAGCACCAGAATCGACGTGACCTCAAACGGCAAAAGGAATTGGTGGAACAAAAGTTGCGCGATCGCCGCCGGATGACCGGGGAGCGCACCGATGGGCGCAATGCCCGCCTCCGAGTGCTCGAGCAGGGCCCAGCAGATGATCACTGCGCCGGCGAGCATACCTGGGATCCCGACCAACCAGGCCACGCGGCTGCCGCCAGTGCGCTCTTCCTCGCCCGCATTCAGCAGCATGATGACAAAAACGAACAGCACCATGATCGCCCCGGCATAAACAATGACCTGGACTGCGGCGACGAATTCAGCGCCCAGCAAGAGGTATTCGACCGCGAGCGATCCCATTACCACTACCAGAGACAGGGCGCTGTTGATGGGATGGCGCTGTACCAGCAGGTTCACCGCCCCTGCCACGCAGACCAGAGCAAACGTCGAAAATAGGATCAGATGAAGCATTTATAGCAATTCACTGCCCGCGATGAGCCATCCGCTCGAACTCAAGGCTTCAAAGCGACCACTATCGCTGTGATTACCAGGTTTGCAATTGCCAGCGGCAATAAAAACTTCCATCCGAAGGCCATAAGCTGGTCGTAACGGAAGCGAGGGAGCGTACCCCGCACCCAGATATAAATAAAGAGAAAAACAAAAATCCGCAGCACAAACCAAACCAGCGGCAGAAGCTGCTGCAGCCACGCGGGACCGAATAATGGTCCGCTCCAACCGCCCAGAAACAGCAGCGATGCCAGGCACGCTACCGTAATCATGTTGGCGTATTCAGCCATGAAAAACATGGCAAACTTCATGGCGCTGTATTCGGTGTGATATCCCGCGACCAGTTCGGTTTCAGCCTCCGGCAGGTCGAAAGGGATGCGGTTGGTTTCCGCGTACGCCGCCATCATGTAAATGAAGAAGGCGACAAACTGGCCTCCGCGAAAGATATTCCAGTTGGGGATAAATCCCCAGAAGTGGCCGGACTGCGCCTCCACGATGTCACGCAAGCTGAAGCTTCCCGCCAGAATCAGTACGCCCACCAGCGAAAGGCCGAGAGCGATTTCATAGCTGACCATCTGCGCGCTGGCCCGCAAGCCACCCAGGAGCGAGTACTTGCTGTTGGAGGACCATCCCGAAAGCGCCACGCCGTACACTCCCAGAGAGGTGATGCCCAGGACCACCAGCAGGCCGATGTTCACATCCGTGATCTGCAGCGGCGTGCGCACATTTCCAATCGTCACCCAATTGCCGAATGGAATCACTGCAATCGAAGTGACCGCAAAAATGACGGCAATCATCGGCGCGGCGATGTAGAGCGGTTTGTAAACGTGCGGAGGAGTCAGATCTTCTTTAAAAAGAAACTTAACGCCGTCAGCCGCCGGTTGCAGCAGGCCAAAAGGGCCGACTCGCGTTGGCCCCCAACGGTTCTGCATCCGCCCCACGAGTTTGCGCTCCAGCCAGACCGTATAAGCCACCGCCGTCAGAAGCACGAACAGCACCAGCGCGATCTTGATTACCGTAACGATGATGAAAGTGTAAAGGGGCAACGCTGCCTCAGAATTAGCAAATTGAGTAATTGTTTAATTTGTAATTGAGTGATCGTGTAGAACAGTTCTGGTTTCAGTTACTCAATTGCCAAATTACACAATTACAAAATTCGTCTCAGCCCGCCGGAACCTCTTCTGCGGGCTCGGGATTCTTGTTTTCCATTACCGAATTTAATGTCCGGGAATACCGACCCAAAGTTCCCGAGCTGAAAAGATTTTCGTTTGCCGGAACGATCAGCTCCGGATGATGGATCGCCCCAGGTCCCATCTTCGAAATGGCAGTGTGCTGATCATTCCCCGCCATCAATTCTGCCCGGGAGATTTCGTACCCCGGCACCAGTCGCTGGATCTCGTCCAGCATCGCCATGGGATCGAACGGATTCATTTTCGGCTCCAGGCCATTCGCTTCCAACCAGACACTATGCCTGTCGGCCTCTCCGGATTGGGCCCCTCGCGATTGCCCCATGTCGGAGTGAACTCCTTGGCCAAACGGCACCAGTTTCTGGACCTCGAAGCCCATGGCGCCGGCGATGCGAACGATCATCTCGAAGTCCGGCTTAGTCGCTGTAACTTCTCCCGCCTTCTTAACGACCTGCAGATCGCCGCAGGTATTGGTGAAGGTGCCGGATTTCTCGTATGCGTTGGCGGCGGGCAGCACCACATCAGCAAGGGTCGCGGTTTCGGTCAGGAACATCTCTTGAACTACGATAAAGGTGTTCTTCAAAGCGTCGGGATGAATGCTCAAACGGCCCACCGGATTCGACCCCACTATGTACAGAGCCTTCAACGTGCGTGCATTTGCCGCCGCTACCATTTCAGGAAGGGCCAATCCAGGCGCTTCCGGCAGAGGCCCCCATTCTGTGTGGAACCTGCTGCCGCCCGCCACAGGAATGTATCCGGGAAGCAGGTCGGGATAAAGTCCCATGTCCGCGGCCCCGCGCGAGTTCGCGTAATCGCCGAGGCAAATGAGCCGGCCGCCGGAGATGCTCGCGGCAAAGCCGGCGAGCGCTTGCATGCCTGAGCCGAAGACCTCCGATCCGGCAATCACGACGAGATTTTGCTCGGCACGAAGCTTGTCCCGCAGTTCACCCCAATGCTCTGGGGGGGAAGGGCGTCCTTGTCCTTGTTGACCCGTGTCCGAAAGAAAAGATGCAAACTGCTGGTACTCTCTCGCCGCGATCTGCACGAAGCTGCCCGCCTGCTTTTGCAGCTTGATCGGCTGAGAATTTACTACGTACAGGCGCGAATTGTGCAAGCGCACGTTATTGCGAATCTGCCACGCCAGCAGTGGATGCTGGTTTGTAGGGTCGTTCCCAATCAGCAAGATGGCCGGTGCGTCGTACACATCGCGCATGCTGGCGGTGGTTTCAGCCTTGCCGTGAAGCGCGGCGGCCAGGGCAGGAAAGTCGGCGGTGCGGTGGTGATCAATATTATTAGTGCGCAGCACTACGCGCGCAAACTTCTGCAACAGGTAGTTTTCTTCATTGGTGGTGCGGTTCGAGCCCACGACGCCGATTGCGCCGCCGCCTTCCCGGTCCACAATTTCTTTAAAACGATGGCCAACAACCGCAAACGCTTCTTCCCAGGTTGCCGGAGTCAGGCGGCCATTCCTGCGAAGCAGCGGCTGCATCAGGCGGTCTTCGTGGTTTGCGAAATCAAAGGCGTAGCGTCCCTTGATGCAGAGAAAATCTCCATTGATTCCGCTCTTGTCGCGATTGTCGCCGCGGACAATCTCCATGCCGGTATCAGACCGCCGCACCCCCAGCGAGGTCTTGCATCCATCGGCGCAATGAGTGCAGGTTGTGCCTACGTGCTTCATCTCCCACGGGCGCGTCTTGTAGCGGTACGCGCCGGAGGTCAGCGCGCCCACCGGACAGATGTCGATGCACATGCCACATTCTTCGCATTCGAGGTGATCTTCTTTGTTGGGCAAAATGGTTGAGATGACGCCCCGGTTCTGCACCCCCAGTGCCGCCACGTCCATCGCCTCACCGCACACCCGCACGCAGCGGTAGCACAAAATGCAGCGTGGACGGTCGAAGTAAACCACCGGCGACCACTGCTGCTCATCGCGATGACCCTTGATATCGATGTATTTGGACTCGGCCGCGCCGTAGGAAAATGTCATGTCCTGCAGTTCACATTCGCCGCCGGCGTCACACACCGGGCAGTCGAGCGGATGGTTGCCGAGCAGCATTTCAACCATACTCTTGCGCGCCTGCTTGATCTCATCGCTATCGGTAGTGACGATCATGCCTTCGCCAATCACCGTGGTGCACGCGGTTTGAAGCTTCGGCATCTTCTCCACTTTGACCAGGCACATGCGGCACGCGCCCTGCAGGGAAAGATTCGGGTAGTAGCAAAACGACGGCACTTCAATGCCAACCGTTTTGCAGGCCTCAATAAGGAGGGCGCCAGCGGGAGCTGTGACAGCTTTGCCGTCAACGGTGATGTTCATGAGTTTGGAGGTAGAAGACATTGAGCAATTGGGTAATTGAGTAATTAAAACCTGCAATCCTTACGATTCTTTCCTGGATGTTTGTCGCGAAGCCGTAAAAATCGCTGCTAGTTCCTTTGCTTCAGTCAATAATTCACGTGACTCATGCCATAACCGGCAACTGCCTCGCCGTTCCCGCCTTTTCAAACGGACACGGCTTGCCTTCCAGGTGATCTTCGAATTCCTTCCGAAACTTTTTGACGATGGAAATCGTCGGCAGGGCCGCGGCATCGCCCAGTGGGCAGAAAGTGCGTCCCAGCATGTTCTCCGACAAATACTGGATATTATCGATATCTTTCCTGATTCCGCCGCCGGCGTGGAAGCGAGCCAGCGTCTTCTTCAGCCAGTCGGTTCCTTCGCGGCAGGGGATGCACCATCCACAGCTTTCGTGCTGATAGAACTTCATAATCCGCAGCGCGAATTTCACCATGCACGTGCTATCGTCCGCGACCACCAGGCCGCCTGACCCCAGCATGCTCCCGGCCTTCATCAGAGAGTCGAAATCCATGGGCAGATCAATTTCGCCGGCGGTCAGCAGCGGACAACTTGATCCTCCCGGTACGACCGCCTTTAGCTTTCGCCCATTGGGAATCCCGCCGCCCACGTCGTAAATCATCTTCTTCAGGTTGTATCCCATGGGCAGTTCGTAAACGCCAGGCTTGTTCAGGTGTCCGCCCAGGCAGAACAACCGGGTGCCGCCATTCTTCGGCGTGCCAAGATTTGCAAACCACTCGGCTCCGCCAAGAATAATCGGCGGGACGCTGGCCAGCGTCTCGACATTATTGATGACCGTCGGCCCGCCCCACAACCCGACCACCGCCGGAAACGGAGGCCGGATGCGCGGGATGCCGCGCTTGCCCTCAAGCGACTCCATCAGCGCCGACTCCTCGCCAACTTCGTATGCGCCCGCCCCCCCATGCCAGTAAATGTCAAAATCGCGCCCGCTTCCGAATATGTTTTTGCCCAGAAAACCTTTGGCGTAAGCGTCGGCAATGGCCTTCTGCGTAATCTCAAGCAAGTAGCGGTATTCACCGCGGATATAGATATAGCCCGTGTGCGAACCCACGGCCAGGCCCGCGATCATCACCCCCTCAATCACGGAATGAGGGTCGTGTTCAAAGATCAGCCGGTCTTTGCAGGTGCCGGGTTCACTCTCATCGCCGTTGCACAAAATGTATTTCGGTTTCGCCGATTGTTTGGGAACGAATGACCACTTGAGGCCGGTGTTGAATCCCGCGCCGCCGCGCCCGCGCAATCCCGAGTTCTTCACCTCGTTAATGATTGCGTCCGGCTGCATGGCGAGCGCCTTCTGCACCGCCTTGTACCCGTCGAGCTCGAGATAGCGGTCGATATTCGTCGCGCCCTGACCAAAGCGCTTGGAAACAATCCGCACCTCGTCGGGATGGGAAACCAGCTCTGCCATTTTGTAATTGAGGAATTTTGTGATCGAGTAACCTGAAAGTCGAGCCGCTCTGCGATTTGGTCACGCAGGGTTTTCAATTAAGCAATCACCCGATGACCAAATTACAAAATCCTATTACGCTCCTTTCGCCCTATAGTCGTCTAACACGGCGTCCATCTTCTCGGCCGTCAAGTTTTCATGGAAATCATAGTTAACCTGCACCGCCGGCGCCCAGCTGCACGCGCCTATGCATTCCACTTCTTCCAGCGAAAATAATCCGTCAGCCGTTGTGCCCTTGTGCCGGATGCCAAGCTTCTTTTCGCAATGCCCCAAAAGCTCTTCGCCGCCGCGCAGCAGGCAGGCAATGTTCGTGCACACCTGAACGTTGTATTTCCCTCGCGGCTTCGTGGTGAGCATGGAGTAGTAGCTGATGACGTTTCGCACATCCAGTTCCGTCAGTTCGAGGCGTCCGGCAATTTCGCGGATCACCTCGTCAGATAGATACCCGGCCTCGTCCTGTGCGTAGAGCAACGTTGGCACCAGCACCGAGCGCTTCGTCGGATAATGGGTCAGCATCCCGGTGAACCGCGATTCGAATTGTTGCGAAAAGCGCATCGGTGATTTAGTAATTTGGTAATCGGGTAATTTGGTAACTCAAGCTCGTCATCTTCTGCGTTTTGCTGTACTCTGCGACGCCGTAAATAAAGCGCTCAACTCATGACCTTCCCGCAATAAAGCCGCAAGTTTTGCTTGCGGAATAATATCGCAATCAGCCAGCATCTCCAGCCAGAAGACGCTCTCGCCGGCTTCTTTACGCCCCGTTCGATCCTGGATATCCATTCGGCTCGCGACCGCGCTCTGCATTCAGCTCGATAGTTTGCAACCGACGTTCCGCATCGCAACAGTTGCTTTCCCAGAACCTGCGCATCACCTCTGTAAGACAAGGACGTGTATAACTTCACGATCCGGACAGCAAATGCTTTGGTCCGGTCTCTCAACCGCTCGGGTCCCGAGGTCACCGAAGTCTCCGGGTTTCAAATTACAAAATCACCCGATTACAAATTACAAATTTCCTACCTGTCTATTTCCCCCAGCACGATATCGATGCTCCCAATCGCCGCCACCACATCCGCAATGAGGTACCCTTCGCACATCTTCGGCAAGGTCTGCATATTTGCCAGGCACGCCGACCGCATATGCACGCGGTAAGGCTTTGCCGAGCCATCGCTCACAATGTAGTAACCCATCTCCCCGCGCGGAGATTCCACCGCCTGATAAACCTCGCCTTCGGGGACCGCAAAACCCTCGGTGATGATCTTGAAGTGGTAGATGAGCGCTTCCATCTCCGTCTTCATTTTTTCCCGGTCGGGCAGCACCACTTTTGGCGCGTTGGCTTTGACTGGACCTTCCGGCATCCCGTCGAGCGCCTGCTGCACAATGTTGATGGATTCGCGCAGCTCCTGCACCCGCAATATGTAGCGCGTGAAGACGTCGCCGTCCTGGCCGACCGGCACCTTGAACTTGAAGTTCTCATAGCCCGAATACGGCATATCGCGGCGCAGATCCATATCCACTCCACTGCCGCGCAGAGTCGGACCGCTCGCGCCCAGTGCGATCGCATCGCCGGCAGAAAGCCTGGCCACGCCCTTAGTTCGCATCACCCAGATTGGATTTCCCGTGAGCAGGCCTTCGTATTCGTCCACCTTCGAAGGGAAGCGGTCGGCGAACCTGCGAACTGTGTCAAAAAATCCCAGCGGCGGCTCGAGAGCCAGGCCTCCAATGCGGAAGTATGAGGTCATCATGCGCTGGCCGCTGACGGCTTCGAAGATCCGCAGAATGTCTTCGCGCTCGCGGAAGCAGTAGAGGAATACGGTCATGGCGCCCATGTCCAGGGCGTGCGTGCCCAGCCACACCAGGTGCGAGTTGATGCGGGTCAACTCATTCATCATTACCCGCAGCCACTGCGCCTTTGGAGGGATCTCCAGCCCCAGCAGTTTCTCCACCGCCAGCACGTAGCAGAGGTTGTTGGTCATGGGGCACAGGTAATCAATACGGTCGGTCAGAGGAACAACTTGCTGGTAGAACTTGGCCTCGCAGGTCTTTTCGATCCCCGTGTGCAGGAAGCCAATGTCGGGAAGCAGCCGCACCACGGTCTCGCCGTCAATCTCCAGAATCAACCGCAAAACGCCGTGCGTGGATGGGTGCTGCGGGCCCATGTTCAGGATCATGGTCTTATCCTGACCGGGCTCTAGCGCGGGCGTGGGAGTGAGGTGGGCCATAATGAAGCTCGAACTTACCGGTAGCCCTCCACCGGATAATCTTTTCTCAACGGGTGCCCTTGCCAATTTTCCGGCATCAGTAAACGGCGCAGGTAAGGGTGTCCAGAAAAGCGAATGCCGAACAGGTCAAAAACTTCGCGCTCGAAATAATTGGCTCCCGCCCATACGGATGTGATCGATTCCAGCGCCGGCGTCTCTCCGCTCAGCCGAACTTTCAGCCGGACCCGCTCCTTGTTAGGAATGGAAAGCAGGTGATAGACGACTTCAAACCGCGGCTCTGCCGGATACCAATCCACGCAGGTAATATCGGACAAATAATTAAATGGACAAGTAGCGTCATCCCGCAGCAGGGCGCAGGCTTCGCGGATTGCAGATCGCTGGACGTAGATGGTCATCTCGTCGCGGTCGAATTTCACCCCCTCGATCACCTGCGAGTTCGCCGTTTCTCCATTCAACGACAATAGCCGCGAAATCGCCGGATGCCCCTTAAGCTGTTCGAGATCGGTGACCGCCGGAGCCAGCTCCATCAGACCCGGGCCTTTCCTGCAAGGTCTCCAATACGCGCGACCTTCCCAGGTTGCGACGGGGGAGCGCCAATGCCCCAGTCGAGCGCGCCTTTTTTCCAGATGTACCAGAATCCGACCAGCACGATACCGATATACACGAACATCTCCGATATCCCGAAAATTCCTTGTCCCATCTTCTTTAAGTCTTTGAGGATGATCGCCCAGGGGTAAAGGAATACGGCTTCCACGTCGAAAAGGATAAACAGCATCGCCACCAGATAAAATTTGACCGAAAACCGCTCGCGGGCGTCGCCTACCGGCGTCATGCCGCATTCATACGGAGACGATTTCGCCCGGCTGGGCTTACGGTAGCCGATAATCCAGGAAAGCAGCACCATAACGCTGGCGAGAGCGCCCGCCACCAGAAAATGGATCAATAAGGGCAGGTAGTTGGCAAAATAATTGTCGGGCATAGGAGAGCTGGATAAATGAAGCGCATCAACTAAACGTTCTAGATTAGAGTTCACGCGGAGTAGTGTCAAGCGAAGGACGAAGAACTTTTCGGTCGTATATGGTTGCGCCGATAGTGCCGTCGACATGACGAAGCACAACATTATCGATGAGATTCGACGCGCAGCCAAAAGGAATGTGGTTCAAAGTAAATGGAGTAGACGTTACTTCGCTCAAACGCAGAAATTCATGGCACGATTGGAGACTGGGCGCCATTTCTGAGTCATGACCGGGAAGGGCGCGGCTTAGCCGTGCCGAATGCGGCTCCTACCGATTTGGGCTTGAGCCCCTGAGGTTCGCCGTTGTGAACCCACCCCCTCAGCGGCTAGAGCTGGAATCCCCAAAATCGGCACGGCTGAAGCCGTGCCCTCCCGGACTCGTATGAATAAAAGCATCGTCTATAAGCTCGCGGCATCCCCCTTTGCGATTTGAAAGGGAGAACTTTTGCCGCCTGTAGCTCAAAACTTGCCACTTTCCACTCGCTCAGTTTTTACGGAGCAATCCGATCCGCGATGGTGTCCGTGTGGTAACTTGAAACATCACGCAATCCCCCCCATAAACCCTGGCCCTTGTTGGTCATGGCTATGCTGGCCGCCTCGCCGGTAGCGAATTCCTGCCATGAATTGTAACGAGAGATGCGAAGGAAGTGCCACGATGCGCCTTCTACATGCTGCATCAGGACCATTCCTGCCACTGTATCCCCCGTATTCGGAGCTTCTGAGAGCTGCTTTTCGAGATCGTCACGGTGGCCCGGAGCAGCGCGATAAACCGAGACGGTGTAAACCGCACCCGCTGTCTTCGAGGCCTGGTCGCCAAGACCCAGTGCCTTGACGAAATCGGGCCACGATGGGCCGTTCACAAAAGTATCAGTGTGCCAGGCATTCAAATCCCGCGCTCCCGCAGGCATCGGCGCCGGGGTGGCCTTGAGTGTGGTGCTGGTTCCGAGATGCTCGATGGCGACGTAGTCCCAGTCATCCCCATCCTGATGTCGCAGGACGATGAAATGGGCGCCCATCGGATTGTTGGGATCGGGCGTCTTAAGATAGGCAGCTTCCTCGGCAGCCTTGCCCAGAGCGGCCTTCGCAAAGTGAACGTGATACAGATCGCTACGTGCTGCGCTTTTTGAAGAGTCATTTTGCGCGGCTGCGCAGGTGACCAGCAAAAGCACGGCCAGAGTAAACGCGAAGAGGTTTTTCAAAGTTATCTCCTTAAATTTTTTCAGATTGAACAGAGCCAAGGTATTGGCCGAAAGACGGCCAAGTATATACCTGAACTGAGGTGCCTAGGGGTACGGTGGAAGGGCAGCCCCATGGCTCGGGCACCGACTCGCCGGAATTTCGGTTGACCCTTAGCGGAAAACTCCCGAACTTCCGTAATGATTGCGTCTGGCAACATTTTCGACGACACTGTTGAATAGAATCACACCATGATTTTTGGCTTCAATACCGACGTCAAGCACGAAGACACTATTTATCACGTGCAAAGCGAGGCGCGTGAAGGCGATATGCTGTTGCAGACGCAGGTCTTTGTGCGCGGACGTTGTATCGGTAAGCGGGCGACTTCGTACGCCGAACAAGCCTCGAGTGAAGGATTTACCGGGCAGCAGAAGGAGCAAATTTTGCGCGAGCAGCACCGGTTGGTGCTCGATGCCATCCGCGATGGCCGCCTGGAGCAAATCTTCGACAAGCGTGAAACTTCGGACGCCCTGGCAGCGGTCAAAGAACTCGACATCCAGTGGCTAAATGCAGAATCCGTCCACTCCAAAGACACACTCACCATGAAGCTGCGCGCCACCGAGGCTGGGCAGGGAATCGGGGGAGTGCGCTTGACTGTGCGGCTGACCCGCGTGAACTCGGACCCGTTTTACACGCAAGTCACAACCGACGTTTCTGGAGACGCTGAACTGGTTTTCTTAGTTGATGAGGGGTCACTGCCGGAATCCTCGGTGCTGGTGCAAGCCAATTTCGCGGGAAGAACGGCAACCAGGAAGTTTCAGCTGAGGAAGATCTGAGCGTGCGCCCGCCATATAGCATCTCCTCACCCGTCGTACAATGATTTCTTGTCATTCCGAGTAGCTCTAGCTGCGAGGAATCTGCTGTTTCTCCGGCAAATGCCGTTTCTCGTAGCTATAAGCCCTTGGGACATGAATCAATGAGATTGATCATCAATGGCGAGGAGCGAGAATTCCACGCCATCCCCACGGTAGCCGCGCTCCTCGACCAATTGGGAATGAAGCCTGACCGCGTCGCCATCGAACTCAACCGGGACCTGGTCCCTCGAGACCGTTGGGCGACAACCCAACTCTCCGGCGGCGACAGGTTGGAAATTGTCCATTTCGTCGGCGGGGGAGTGGTCTGAAGCCGTTATCTGAAGCTATTTCTGAAGCTATCTCCGAAGCTATCTGTGCCGCTTCCATTCCCGGCTCCTAAAAGCCCCATCCTGCCCGGTAACACTCTTAGTTACTCCTGTCTACTATTTCCTTCGTTTGTTTTTGCCAGCTCAGACCTAAAATGCTTTCAAACATTTTGTACTCATAATGTTTGAAACATTTGCGCACTGAAATGAAGGACTCTTTCACATCGCAAGAGGTGATCCGGCTGACCGGCATTACCGCCCGCCAGCTGCAATGGTGGGATGAGCGCGGCATTGTGGTCCCCCGGCGCAGCGGCCATCGCCGGATTTATTCCTTCGAAGATCTCACTGAAGTAGCCGTCATCTGCGAGCTGCGAAGCAAAGGCTTCTCCCTGCAGCGCATGCGCAAGGTGGTTCGTTTCCTGCAAAAAGAATTCAGCAAGCGGCTCGCGGAAACCGTCGGCGCTGCTTCCAGCTACCACCTTTTGACAGATGGCCACACGCTTTATCTCGAAACCTCTCCCCAGCACATTTTGGACATCCTGAAAAACTCCCGCCAGCCGATGTTTGCTGTATGCCTGAGTGACACCGTCCGCCAGGTCAGGGCGGTGGTCAGCGGGCGCAAGCGGCCCGGCCGGTGCGCTCCGGGAGTCCTTCGTTCACGCAAAGTCAGATTGAGTTAGCAGGAGATTGCCCGCGAGGAGGGTGGAATGGTTGCAGAACTCGAACTCTTGAGCGAATGGATCCCGGAGCAGATGCAACCCGGCACCATCTTCGTGCTGGAAAACGCCGGCCGTATCGGCGAAAAGGAAGACCCTTACTGGGCGGTGCTGTCGTGCCCCAAATGCGGCACCCTGGGCTTGATCACTCGAAAGCAAATCGCGGGGTTGCTGGCTGTAATCTGCGGTTCCGGCAAGTGTTCAGCACAATTCTTCATTCGCGATAATGACGTCGAAATTCGCAAGCCCTTCTAAAGCAGGGCGGGCCAAATTTACCAGCAACCTTCCATTTCCCAGTCATGTCCGCTGCAATGTGACCGGCACCTGCTCAACAATTTCAATTTCAAATCCTTCGAGCGCTGCTACCCGGCGGGGATGATTGGTGAGCAGGCGAATTCTCCGCAGACCCAAATCCGATAAGATCTGCGCACCAATTCCAATTTCGCGTTGCGTCTTGCGTTGGATCTCCGGAGCAGAGAGCGAGCCGCGTTCTCGATGGAATGAAATCGCCGTCTGGTCGCCGATTTTTTCCGCGGAATACCCTTTGGCGGATTGATGCAGATAAATCAGCGCGCCGCGGCCCTGCCTCGCAATTGCTTCCAGCGAGCCTTCCAGCGTTTGACCGCAGTCGCATGTGGCTGAGTCGAAGACGTCGCCAATCAGGCAATGAGAGTGCATCCGCACCAGCACCGCTTCTCCGCCATCATCAATATGGCCGCGTATCAGCGCCAGATGCGAATCGCCTCCGTCCACCTCGCTTTCGTACGCGATCACCCGGAACTCCCCATACCGGGTACTCACCAGCGCCTCGCCCACGCGGTGCACATACCTCTCATGCTGCATGCGGTAGCGGATCAACTCCGCCACCGTGAGCATCTTCATCTCATGCGCCTTGCAGAACTCGATCAGGTCAGGCACCCGGGCCATGGTGCCGTCTTCGCGCATAATCTCGCAGATGATTCCTGCCGGAACCAATCCCGCCATGCGCGCCAGGTCAACCGAGGCCTCGGTCTGGCCGGCGCGGACCAGCACTCCACCTTTGCGCGCGCGGAGAGGGAAGACGTGTCCAGGACGTGCAAGGTCCAATGGCCGCGTCGCAGGATCAATCGCCACCAAAATTGTGCGGGCTCGGTCGTACGCGGAAATACCGGTGGTCACCCCTTCGCGCGCGTCAATGGCCTCGCAAAACGCCGTCCCATAGTTCGAGGTGTTCTGGGCGCTCATGGGCCCAATTCGCAGATGCTCCAGGCGCTCTTCGGTTAAGGCGAGGCACACCAGGCCACGGCCGAATTTGGCCATGAAGTTGATGGCCTCAGGCGTGACTTTTTCCGCCGCCAGCATCAGGTCGCCCTCGTTCTCGCGATCTTCATCATCCACGATCACGATCATGCGGCCGGCGAGAACTTCCTCGATGGCGGTAGCTACATCCGTAAATGGAGTTTTGGCACTCACTCCTGAGAATTGTAGCAACAATTGTGCAGATTTCGCGGCTGCCAGCGCCGGAACTTAACTAATTGCCAGCTTTGATTCCAGTCGCGCTTTGAGCTGCGGCCATTCCGTATCGAGGATGCTAAAGTACACCGAGTGGCGGCGCCGGCCCTTCCAGGTAAGCATGTGATTACGCAACGTGCCCTCTTCCGTCGCGCCCAGTCGCAGGATTGCATTGCGCGAGCGCTGATTGAGCGCGTCGGTCTTCAGTTCCACCCGCAGGCACTTCCAGATCTCAAACGCATGGCACAGCATCAGGTACTTGGCTTCGCTGTTGACGACTGTGCGCTGCCATTGGGGCGCGATCCAAGTGGAACCGATCTCGACTTTGCGGTTTGCCAGGTCCATGTTCATGAAACGCGTGGCTCCCGCAATCTGATTGGATTTGCGCTCAAACGTCGCAAAGGGAATAGAAGTGCCGAGCTTCTGTTCCTCCAGGATTTGCCGGTTAAACTCGACGAAATCCTCCAAAGACTCGAGCCTGTAGGGCACCCATTGAAACAGGTCTTGCAGATGGTCCTTCGCGATTTCCCACAGCATCGGCGCATGTTCCGGCCGGATCGGCTCCAGGCGCACGTGTATTCCTTCGAGTGAAAACGGCGAAGTAACAGGATTGACGTTCAAGCGTGAGCTCCCGCACAGAAAGTCACTTTGAATCCAGCTCGGATTATCTTTGCATCCCGATCCTGGTTTCGTCATCTCATCGAAAGGATGCGTAGAATGAGGATACTGGCAAAAGTATGACCTGTTACATACAACTGCGCGGCGGAGGGGTGCGGTGAATTCCCACTGTATCCCGTTTCGCCAGATCCCGCATACCACCCGCCTTTTCCTCGACTTCCTCGATTTCTCGCCCTCGGTCCAGCAGTTCTATCCTTGCAATCCGCATTTTCTTTCCTGGGCGCAGGAGGAGAGTTCGCGTATCCAGTATCCAACCGATCGGCGAACGCAGGTTGCGCACATTTTCGATCGCCAAAACCAGTCATGGGGCGCTTCCGCAAAGACCATTGAGAACATTTCCAGATTTCGCGCCGGGGCGTGCGCCGTTGTCACCGGCCAGCAGGTGGGTTTGTTTGGCGGCCCCATGTTCTCGATCTATAAAGCCCTCACTGCGGTAAAGCTGGCGGAGGAGGCCCGCAAGCTTGGTTTGGATTGTGTTCCGGTTTTCTGGTTGGCCACGGAGGATCACGATCTCGATGAAGTCAACCAGGTGCGCATTCCAGATCCTCAGGGAAACGTGCACCGGCTTACCTGCGCGATTCAGGCGGAGAGCGATGTTCCGGTGGGAAGCCTCCGCCTGGGCCCGGAGATTTCCGCCACCGTGCTCAGCGCGGCAACCTTGCTGGGAGAATCGGAAAGCGCCACCCTGCTGCGCGAAACTTACGCTTCTGGCGAAACATTCGGCACCGCTTTCGCCAAGTTATTCGCAAAATTATTCGGCGATCTCGGAGTGATTCTGCTGGATGGATCTGACCCTGCGCTGGACCAGCTTGCGGCGCCTCTGTATCACAACGCGATCGAGCATGTGGCAGACCTCAACCGGCTCCTGGTGCAGCGCGGTGAGCAATTGCAGGCGGCGGGTTATCACCAGCAGGTACGAGTCACTGCTTCCTCGACGCTGTTCTTCCTGATGCGTGGTGGCGCTCGCGTCCCCGTACACGCCGAGTCTGCCGGGTTTCTGACAGGAGACGAGAAGGTTTCCAAAGACGATTTGCTTACACTGGCGAGTTCATCGCCGCAGTCATTTAGTCCAAACGTGCTTCTGCGCCCGGTCATCCAGGATTTCCTGCTGCCCACGCTAGCGTATGTGGGAGGTTCGTCCGAGGTTGCGTATTTTGCCCAGGCCGCGATCGTTTACGGGAAGCTTTTGGGCAGAGTGACGCCCATCATTCCGCGTTTCTCTGCAACCATTATCGATACCAAGCTTCAAGCACTACTTGAAAAACATAAATTGTCTTTTCCGGATGTGTTTCACGCGCCCGCTGAATTAAGGGAGAAAATCGGCGGCCACCTCCTGCCGCCGAATCTACAGGCCTCATTCGACCATGCCGCCGCCGTAGTCGAGCGCAGCATGGCTGCTGTTGGAGAATCTCTAGCGCAGCTGGATAAAACTTTGGTTGAATCGGCCAGGATTGCCGAATCGAAGATGCTCTACCAGATCACGAACTTACATGCCCGGGCGGCGCGGGCGGAGTTGCGGCAAAGCGAGGTCGTGGGACGTCACGCTGAACTACTGGCTAACTCGCTTTACCCTGAGAAGACATTGCAGGAGCGCCAACTTGCCGGTGCGTACTTTCTGGCGAAGCATGGACGGGAACTGCTGCATCAACTGCTTGAAATAATCCATCCCGACTGCCTGGATCATCAATTCATAACCTTGTGAGCCCGCTCCGCCCGCCGACGTTTACCGAATTGCCGGTTGCTGTTGCGTCATGCAGTGGATCGCCCCGAGTCCCCAGATTAAATCTCCGCAATAGATTGGAACAATTTCACGGTCCGGAAAGATGTCGGCCAAAATGTCGAGGGCGACCCGGTCATTCGGATCGTTGAAAACCGGGACCAGCACAATTCCATTGGCGATGTAGAAATTTGCGTAACTTGCCGGCAAGCGGCGACCCTGGAAGTAGACGGGCGCCGGCGTGGGCAGATCAATGGTTGCCAGGGGACTGCCGTCTTCGGTGGTCGCATCTCTCAGCCGGCGGATGTTTTCCCGCAGCGCCTCGTAGTTTTCGCTGGCGGGGCCGGCGTCAACGCAGGTCACCACCGTGTCAGGTGAAACGAAGCGCGTGATGTCGTCGACATGGCCATGAGTGTCATCCCCCGCAATGCCGGAACCCAGCCAGATGACACTGGTCACTCCCAGATACTCAGCAAAAACCTTCTCGTAGTCTTTCTTCTTCATCCCCGGATTGCGCTGCTGCACGCGGCTAAGCAGGCATTCCTCGGTTGTGATGAGAGAGCCCCTGCCATTGACCTCGATCGATCCGCCCTCTAGTACCACGCGATTTTTGCCGAACATCGGCCGCAGCTCCTGCGCGCCGGCGCTGCGAGCCATTAAAGCGCCGACTTTTTCGTCATGCTGCCAGTCGGGATATTTTGCCCAGGCGTTAAAGCGCCACTTGACGGCGAAAGAAGAAGTAGCGTCACGTTTCACCCCCGGCGGAGTTGTTCCATGGGGAAAAACAAATGCACATCCAGAATCGCGCGTCCAAACCCGGTTCGTGGGCCAGCGGTGAAAGTGAACATTGTCACTTAACGCATTTGCACGCTTCAGAACCTTAAGGGCGATTTTCCCGGCTGCGGCGTCTTTGACGATCAGCTCTATGCGCTCATGCCGGCCCAGGTTGCGAATGATTTCGGCGTACACCCAAGGGATGGGCTCGAACTTTCCCGGCCAGTCTCCGCGCAGTTGAGGCCAGGCGAGCCAAGTAGCGGCATGCAGCTCCCATTCGGCGGGCATGCGAAAACGGACTGAATTCTCGGCCGCATGCTTGCGCATGATTTTCAGTCAATCAGGCGGCTGGTGATGGGCGCATAGCTGTCAATCCGGCGGTCGCGCAGGAAGGGCCAGTTGCGGCGTGTTTCTTCAATCACGTGTACATCCACTTCGCCAATAAGAATCTCCTCCTCATCGTGGGAAGCTTGCGCGATCACCCGGCCGAAGGGATCGGCGATGAACGATCCGCCCCAGAACTCCAGCCCCTTGCCAATAGCTTTGTTGCCGCGTATGTCGCCGTCCTCGAAGCCGACGCGATTCACCACGGCAACATACACGCCGTTGGCGATGGCGTGGGCTCGTTGAATCGTATGCCAGGCATCGTGCTGGGCCGCGCCGAACTGTTCCTTCTCTACCGGGTGCCAGCCGATTGCAGTCGGATAGAATAGCACTTGGGCGCCCTGCAAAGCCGTGATGCGCGCGCCTTCCGGATACCACTGGTCCCAGCAGACGAGTGTCCCCACGCGGCCCACTTCGGTATCGAATGCCCTGAAGCCGAGGTCGCCGGGCGTGAAGTAATACTTTTCGTAGTACAGAGGATCATCGGGAATATGCATCTTGCGGTAGATCCCGCGCAGCGTGCCGTCGGAGTCAATCATGATCGCGGTATTGTGATACACGCCAGGAGCTCGCTTTTCGAACACAGACCCGATCAGCACGATCCTCAATATCTTAGCCGCTTCGGCCAGGCGCGTGGTTGTGGGCCCCGGAATAGGCTCGGCCAGATCGAAAAGAGCGGCATCTTCCCGCTGGCAGAAATATTGCGTCTGGAAAAGCTCTGGCAGGCAAACGATCTGCGCGCCTTTGGCCTGCGCCTGTTGCAGCCGATCGATGGCGCGCTGCAGGTTCTTCTCCGGATCGGGCGTCGCCGACATCTGAACCAGTCCCACGCGAAACTTGTCGGGCAAAGTTTCTTCTCCAAATAACGACGTAGCATATCACCTGCGGTTGCACGAGACCCGCCGCTATGTGGCCTGGGTAATTGATGACTCGGCGAGATACAAGTGCAGTGGCTGAACCATAAATCGTATAACCCCGGACGTTCTCGTCCGGGGCGCGGTTGCTGGCACGAATTCTCCGCGCTCTAGTAAAGTAATTCTTCGAATCAGAAAATCCCGGGGGGGCACGTAATGAAGCAAAACAGTCACCACGGCGGTGAGGGAACTGACCGCAAGTTGCACAATCCGATCGAAGACCGCCTGGTCCCGCTCGAGCCGCTGGATCTTGGCCGGGTGCGCTCCATCGACGATCTGGTCCGGGCGATGGCCAGGACCGCTTTCACCGGGCGTCAGCTGGGTGAGGCGGCGGACGTGCTCGAAGCCATGGCGCGTGACAAAGAATGCTTCGTGGTCATGACTCTCGCTGGCGCCATGACCGTCGCCAAACAGGGGCTGATCATTGCCGAGCTCATTGATCGCGGAATCGTGAATGCCATTGTTTCTACGGGGGCGCTTATGGCGCACGGACTGGTTGAGGCAACCGGGCGCTCGCATTATCAGTACAACCCCGACGTTCCCGACGCCGAACTCTACGAGCAGGGATACAACCGCGTTTACGACACGCTCGAACCGGAGCAGAACCTCGACGACGTCGAACGGGTGATGGCCGAAGTCCTGAGCAATTGGGACCACTCGGAGATTTTGTGTTCATACAAACTGAATCACGCCATAGGAGAGCATCTGGCCAGGCATGCGAAGGACCAGCGCGGCATTCTGAAATCCGCCTACGAGAAGGGCGTACCGGTTTTTGTGCCCGCGTTCACTGACTCCGAGTTGGGATTGGACCTAGCCCTGCAC
The DNA here is from genome assembly GCA_038254805.1 of Terriglobales bacterium. Lineage (GTDB taxonomy): Bacteria > Acidobacteriota > Terriglobia > Terriglobales > Acidobacteriaceae > Gp1-AA145. The sequence continues at coordinate 5,616 of JBBSFW010000024.1, read as the reverse complement.
AACCGCATGCGTGAGAGTTCCGGCCGCCACAAGATCCGCTTCGATCCCTTCGAAGACCTGGAGCATTTTGCGTCCACCCTGCTGCGCCAGGCCCGGCTTGGGATTTTCACCATTGGTGGCGGAGTTCCGCGAAACTGGTCGCAGCAGTTTGGCCCTTTCATTGAGCTACGCCACCGCCGGCTGGGAGAAAACCTGCCACTCAAGCGCTATCACTATGGGGTGCGGATTTGCCCGGAGCCGGTGTATTGGGGAGGACTCTCGGGAAGCCCCTACAGCGAAGCAATTTCCTGGGGAAAGTTTGTTCCTCCGGCCGAGGGGGGCCGCTTCGGAGAAGTTTTCGTGGACGCCACCGTCGGTCTGCCGATTATCGTGGCCGCAGTATTCGAGCGGTTAGGCGCTCGTGCGAAACAGGCCCAAGGCGGCGGAAAGAAAACATCCAGCGGGCGCCGCCGCTGACCACGGCGCATTCCCGAGCGAGCTGTGCTGTGGATTGTGCCGTGCAGGCCGGGAAGTCCTTCGTCCGGCTAGGGCGGGTGGGGCCATCACCCACGCGTTCGACACTCCCCGTTGCACTCCTGGTTTGCTTGCAAATGATACGCATCCGGAGCAGAATGCCACGGGCGCTTTGCTATGGACCAGGTGGCCGATCACTCAAAAACGTTACGGATTTTCGCTCCTGCGCTGGTTCTGCTGTTCATCTGTCTTCTCATCAACTACGTTGACCGAGGCAATCTTTCTATTGCAGCTCCGCTGTTGAAAGAAGAGTTGCGCCTTTCTCCCTCGCAGCTCGGCATCCTGCTGGGAGCGTTCTTTCCCACCTACACCGCTATGCAGTTCGTTATTGGCTGGCTGGTGGATCGCTTTGACGCCAACCGCATCCTCGCAGCCGGATTTATGCTTTGGTCGCTGGCCACCGCCGCGACCGGCCTGGTGCGGGGATTCGCAATGTTACTGACCATGCGCTTAATTCTCGGCGTCGGCGAATCCGTGGCCCTGCCCTCAGCTTCCAAGATACTGGCACGACATCTGCCCGAGCACCATCGCGGGTTCGCCAGCGGCGCCATGATGTCGGCATTGCGTTGCGGTAATGCTGCGGGCACTTTTGGCGCGGGGATGCTGATCACAAAATTCGGCTGGCGGCCGGCGTTTATCGGCATCGGACTGGTAAGTTTGCTTTGGCTTCCCGCCTGGACCCGGTGGATGCCGCGCACCGGCCGCTTTGACGATCGCGCGTTCGATGCCCATTCGCGCCGGGAGCATTCATCCCACGCAGACCCCGGCATCACCGCCATCTTGCGGCAGAGATCGTTCTGGGGTACCTCCGCCGGGCACTTTTGCTGCAACTACCTGTTCTATTTCATGGTGGCCTGGCTGCCTTCGTACCTGGTATTGGAACGCCATTTGTCGATGGCGCGCATGACCGGCGTCGCCGGATCCTATTACCTGGTAGACGCAGCTTCCGCCATGCTGGCCGGCTGGCTGCAGGATTTTTTCATTCGCCAGGGCTACACGCCCACCGTGGTACGGAAATCAGCGATGGCCATTGGATTTACCATCGCCACGGTCGCCATTGGCGGATGCGCCCTCGCCGGCCAAAACAGTTATTTGCCCTGGCTGATGGCCGCCGGCGTGGGCTGCGGAATGACCGGCCCGGGCCTGTTTACGTTCCCCCAAACTCTGGCCGGAGCAGAGGCCGTCGGCAAATGGTATGGATGGCAAAATGGCTTCGCCAATCTGGCGGGCGTGGTTGGACCCGCCCTCACCGGCTTCGTCCTGCAATGGACCGGCAACTTCCGGGCGCCCTTCGCGATTACCGCGGTCCTGTGCATCGCCGGCATTTTTGTGTGGGTGTTTGTGGTGGGAAGAGTCGAGCAGGTCAAATGGCCGCCAAAAGCCGAAGCGTCCATCGGCATCGCCAGCGCTCAAGCCTAAAAGCCATCGTAGAATCTTGGCTTCCGCCCGACCCCATAGGAGTAAGTGCCCGGTTTATTATTCCTTCCTCGGCTTTGCTAACAGCTCAGATGGCCACGTGGAGCGGTCAGCGCTCACGGATGGTGGGCAGGCTTCCCGTCTATCCAAGCCGATGGGGTGCAGTATCCAGAGTGGAAGAAGGGGAGAGAGCTAGCCCGCCGGCGTGCATCCCACCGTAAGATCACCTCTACTGGTTTCAGGAAACGCGCCCCTATCGATCTCCGCATTCGAGCCTCGCTCTTAACATAGCGGTCCGCTAATTGATTAACGTTGGCCTGAGACCCGGACCCCGCTGAAATCGATTTGGACGCGGCCAGCCAGCGTCACCCCCTCCAGAAATTCCATGGCGACGAAGGCCTGCCCATCCAGCTCGCCAATGTCGTGAAGGGGGTCCAGATGTTGGCATGGTTCAGCCCGGACGCAGCCTCAGCTTCGCGTTGAAAACGGGCGAGGGTTTGCGGAATCGCGCGGGCAACTTCCTGCGGCAGGAACTTGAGGCCGACGAAGCGATGCAGCCGTGTGTCCTCAGCCTTATAGACCACACCCATCGCGCCGCCAACAAGTTTTTCGACAACGGGGTAGTGGGAGATGGTTCGCCAATCATCGAGTTCGGTATGTTAGGTGGAAATTAAGGGCAAAGTCAACGAAAGCCGCAGCGTTAAAGATGCCAGGGTGTCGTTACTGGTGAAAAATTATGGTACGCGCGGCCGCGCTGCGGCACATAATATGCCTCACGGGAGTCTGACAATGCATGGACAGTCTGTCGGCGTGCCCAGGATCGCGCGCGGGCAACGCTGGCCGATGACGATGGCGGCTCTGGCTGTGGGCATGGCGTTCTTTGCCTTATGGTTCTGGCTGCTGCCGCACTGGCTCGGCTTCCGCGTGGAAACCGCAGGTACGGCGCGATGGCGATGGCTGGCTGCAATTCCCTCGGTGCTGGGATTCGCAGTTGCCCTACGCTGCGTTTGGGACTTCGGGTGGACGGGGCAGGGCACACCCGCGCATCGCTCCGCCAAAGCGATTGGTGGTGGTGGGTTTCTATCGGTACGTGCGGAACCCGATGTACGTTGGCTTTGGCGCCGGGTGGATCGGCCTGTGGATCGTCTTCGGACGTTCCAATGCTGTGGCCATTGCCGCCGCCACGGCCGTTGCCCTGGCCGTGCATCTTTTTGTGATCTTCTACGAAGAACCGGTGTTACGTAAGAAGTTCGGGGCGGACTACACCGATTATTGCCGCAACGTACATCGCTGGTGGCCGCGCGCCCGCCCCTGGCAGAAGCCGCAATAACTGAGCGATAAGAACCGTGCTAAAGCTGGTACCCTCCGGCTTTTCAGCGCAAACTTTTCGCAAGTTGTAAAATAGAGCTGGCCAGCGGCCCGCGCCGCACTGAGTGCATCACGGCGCGCTCTTGCGCCGATTCTTCGCGATCCGAAAAGAGCGTCAACCATGTCCCAGAACAATGGTAGTTCCACCAGCCTACGACTAAAGACCGGCCTCGCCGAAATGCTTAAGGGCGGCGTGATCATGGACGTTACCACCGCCGAGCAGGCAGTGATTGCCGAGAAATCAGGCGCCACCGCGGTCATGGCGCTGGAGCGCGTTCCCGCGCAGATTCGTGCCGAAGGCGGAGTCGCGCGCATGGCCTCTCCCAAGAAAATTCGCGAGATCATGGCCACGGTTTCGATCCCGGTGATGGCCAAATGCCGCATCGGACATTTTGCGGAAGCCCAAATCCTTGAAGAGTTGGGCGTGGATTACATTGACGAATCCGAAGTTCTGACTCCCGCCGATGAAGCTCATCACGTGGATAAGCATGCCTTCAACGTCCCATTCGTCTGTGGAGCACGCAACCTGGGCGAAGCGCTGCGGCGCATTGCCGAAGGCGCGGCCATGATTCGCACCAAGGGCGAAGCCGGCACCGGCGACGTGGTGCACGCCGTCAGGCACATTCGGCAGATAGTTCAGGAGATGAAAATTCTCACCGTGCTGGGCGAAGAGGAACTCTACGCCAAAGCCAAAGAGCTGCAGGCGCCGTACGAGCTGGTGAAGCTGGTGGCGAAGGAAGGGAAGCTGCCGGTGCCCAATTTTTCCGCGGGAGGAATCGCAACCCCCGCCGACGCCGCGCTCGTCATGCAACTGGGCGCCGAAGCCGTATTCGTTGGCTCCGGGATCTTCATGCAAGACTCCACCAGCTTCGCTCCGCCGGAGGAAGCCGAGCGCCGCGCTCAAGCCATCGTGCGCGCCGCTACCCATTTCAACGATCCCAAAGTATTACTTGAGGTCAGCGAAGACCTCCCCAGCGCCATGAAAGGTCTGGCCATCTCCACTCTCGACGAAGCCCAAATGCTGCAGACGCGGGGATGGTGAGTGTGTCGCGCGGACGCCCTCGTCCGCGTGGTCGTCGCTCGAGATTAGCGAGGGCTCGTCCGCGCTTCGCTTGGGCGGGAGTTTTCCGTCCGAGATCACACTTCCCTGATTAAACGATCCGGCGAGTGGCTGCGGCGGCGTGGGCATTTTCCGCCGTGTACGCGATCCCGGGGCTTTCTGCCGCGCTTTCATCGGCACCCTCAGAGGCGCTGCTTACAGCGCTTTCGGCCGAGAGAGGGACTGGAGTGGAGCGTGAAACCATCTGCCGCGCCTTTCTGCGGACCAGAGTCTCACGCATAGGGAACCAGCGGGGCAATTTGCGCAGCGAAGAAAGCGACCGCATATCGTCCAACTCCCGCCGCAGCTCGAAGGAGCGCAGGTACTGGTGGATGATCTCCGGCATGCTCATTCGCAACGCGGCGGAGGAATTCTCCATGGCCATTTCCAGTTGCCGCTCGCGATTACCGAGCAGGCTCACCAGGCTCTCAGCAAAGGCGGAGACGTCGCCCGGAGGGAAGAAATCGATGGCCAGTCCTTCTTCTTCGGCAAGCCGCCGGAAATCCGGGATATCGGACGCGATGATGGGCACCCCATAAGTGCATGCCAGATGCGCGATTCCGCTTGATCCCGCCGACGATGTATAGGGCAGGGCCGCGACCGTACTCATCTGAAATAGGCGCGGTATGTCCTCTTCTTCGACGTATCCGACAAACTGCACTTCAGGCCGGTCTCGAAGCTTCTGTTGAATAGATTTCAGGTAACCTGGGGTTTTGGGATGGTCGGTGCCGGCGATGACCAGCCGGGCCTCGGGACAATGCTGCAGCACCCGTTCGAAGGCCGCGACCATGGTTTCCAGCCGCTTGTAGGTCCCCCACTTGCCGAAGGCCAAAATGCGGTGTTCCGGGTTGCCGCGCTGCGACATCTCGGGGTATTCCGGCCGAGCGGAGAAAATTCCGTGCCTGCGGACATACACCGCCCCGCGCTTGTATTTCTCCATTAGCACCGTGCGGTAGGCGGGCAGCATGACGGAGACGGAATTTGCAAACAACACCATTTGAGTGGCCAGGAACCCGCCCAGGCGATAAAGCCAGGGGAAGCGCACGCCCGCGTCTTTCAGATCCACGGTCTCCATGAGCTGGTGTAACGTGACATGGGTATAGGATCCGGCGAAACGCGCCAACGCGGGGATTGCGATGCCCAGAAAAGCCGGCAGGGGAGACCCTCCGAAGCTCGCGAACCCGAGGTTAAACCACACCACGTCGGGGCGCTCACGCCGG
>JBBSFW010000023.1:0-52516 GCA_038254805.1 Terriglobales bacterium | reverse complement strand
CGATAAAGGGATTGCCCGAAGCTCCCCCCACGAATCCCGGCTGGCCGGACATCCATGTGAGCGGTTTAAAGAAATGGTTCTGCCGGATCTCAATATCCGCCGGGGTTGTCGTCGCGCCGCCTCCACCGAACATAATGTTCTCGCCCGAGGCTTCCAGGAAGTTCCTATTGATTTGATAAGGGCCTCCGGCAGTGGAACTATTCCCCCCGCTTACCGCGTGAGCATCAGTGCATGAGCCAGTCACCGACGTGCAATGGAAATCGGAAACATAAGAGTCAATCACTGCTGCATAAGTCATTCCGCCAAAGTTGATTCCGGTTTGAGTATCATCCTGGGGCGAACCGTGCAGCCAGACGCGGTCCACAACGACGTGATCGGCGACTCCCGAAACCGAGATGAGGGGCCCAATGGAACCGGTTCCCGGAACTCTCGCAATTTCAAGACCGAGAAACCGGTAATGATTGGCGCCGGGCGCAAGTTTGAAAGGCCCGCTGCCTGCCGACTGCGCGTACAGCACTTTCGCCAGCAGGTTTTTGGGACTTGAACAGTTAAACGATGGGCGGCCAGGAAGCGACGCAACGCCCGAGTAGCAAGGGGTCATGCGTGACCCTTCGGGCGGCAAGCTGGCATCAGGAGCGCTGGTGCGTATGATGATCCAGTGCAAGTTGTCGCAGGATTTCGCCGGCAGCGTGAATACGCCGGAGAAGGTCGCGCCTGCGGCGAGCTGAATCGTATCGCCGCAATTGGCATTGTTCAACGCTGTTTGCAGACTGCCTCCCGCGCTCACCAGCATGGTTGTGCCAGGCGCAGGCGTATCTGCGATCGTGCTCTGCATATACACTCGAGGCAGTTCGGCGGGCCCGTCATAATTCCCGCCACTCGGCGCAGGTGCGCTGACGGACAATGAGAAAGCCTTGCTGGTGGTGCCGTTTGAGGCGTCGGTCACCTGCACCGTAAAAGAGAATGCTCCGGACTGGGTCGTCGACCCGTTCAGAACGCCCGAACTGTTCAGCGTAAATCCTTGCGGCAGCGAGCCGGACGCAATGCTCCATTGATAGGGCATGGCTCCGCCCGTTGCAGCAATCTGATATGTGTATGCGACACCCGACTGTGCTCCAGGCACGGAAGAAGTTGTGATGGAGAGTGGAAATGTGCCGGCGCTTATCGAAACGCTTGCGCTAGCTTTCTTAGTAGTATCTGCGGCGCTGGTTGCGGTCACCGTCACGTTCGTGTTGCTGGTTACTTTGGGAGCGGTAAAAATACCGCCGCTCGAAACCGTGCCCGCGGTGGCAGACCATGTCACAGCTGTATTGCTCGTTCCCTGTACAGTGGCGGCAAACTGCTGGGTGGTTCCGGATGCGACGATGACGCTCGTCGGAGAGATCGTCACGGTGATGGTGGATCCGGACGAACTTTCGATGATGATCTGCGGGTGCAGCTTGGCGACCATTCCCTGCGTGTCCGTGGCTTGTACCCAAAAATAGCTCTTAGTAGCGGCGGTCGGTGTCCCGATTACTGCCCCACTGGTCGAATTCAACGTCAGACCCTTCGGAAGCGATCCATCAACGATGGCGAATTGATAGGGCGGGGTACCGCCACTCGCAATAATTGATCCAGAATAGAAAACGCCTGCAGTTCCCGAGGGCAGATTGGCAGAGATGATTAATCCGGAGGTGCTGGTCACGGTTGAGCCGGATTCCTTGCTAATTATTTCTGCGCGCGTATCAACCGGGCTGAGTGCGCAGAATGCCGCCACCAGGATTAGAGAAATATTGAGGATTTTGGTCCCCGGAAGAGAGAACCCGCGAACGTGATTAGTCAAGCCGACCAGTTGAAGTGCCATTTGTGACCTCATACGCACATTTGGGGAATTCATTCCCCAGGGTTCTCTATCGGCACTGTAACCAAAGCGTGGAGGGAGTGACAGGTCACCGGAGTTCATTTTGGAACTGCTACTTTTGGGTGGTAAAGACGGTAGGATTCACGCGGGGACTAGCACTTCCCAATCCGGCGGCGGATTTATGGCAGCATCGGGTCCGCGAATTGAAACCGGTGCGGGCTTCTTGCCAGATTACCTTCGTAATCCTAGGAAGCTTTCTACCCTCGACGGTACAAAAGTTTCCCCTCTGCTTTGCCCGGGCGCTGTCGAGAAAATCAATTGATTCACAACATTGGGTTGACAGGCTCCCCTTTGGCCGTTCCCTTGCTGTGTAACTGCAGAATCAATTTTTCGCGCGGGGTGCTCAATGCGGCAAGCGTTTCTGGCCTTTTTGTTCTGCGTTTTGGCTCTTTTGCTCGGATGCGGAGGCGGCGGGTCTCAACCCAGTTCCAGCGCCCCTGAGCTCGTGTCGGTGCAGGTGACAGGTCCAAGCGCAAACATCACTGTTGGGCAAACCCAGCAGATGAAGGCTGCTGGTACTTATAGCAGCGGCAGCCCCGGGACCTGACGACCTCAGTGAACTGGACTTCGTCCGATACGAGTGTTGCCACAGTCGCGCCTAGTGGCATGCTGACGGCCAAAGCAAGCGGCACGTGTTTTATCACCGCAAACATGGGGAGCGTGAGCGGGTCGTTAAGCCTGACAGTCGCGCCCTCACTGGTCTCGATTTCCATCACTCCGGTGAATCCTTCCATAGCTCGTGGAACAACTCTGCAGTTCGTAGCTGCTGGCACTTATAGCGACAGCAGTACGCAGAATCACACAACGAAAGTGAGCTGGGCCTCCTCGAACACGGCCGCTGCCACCGTGAGCAACACTTTGCCGACCAAGGGACTCGCGCAGGCCATTGCAACCGGGAGCGCAACCATTACCGCAACTTCCGCATCGATCTCGGGGACGGCAACGCTGACCATCTCCTCCGCGTCCGCCACATCGATCACGGTAACACCCACAAATGTCAGCCTGCCGTTAGGACTGACTCAGCAGTTCATGGCCGGGGCGACTTTTTCGGATGGTACCAGCCAGGATGTGACTGGCGTGGCCACTTGGAAGTCGTCTTCAACGACAATTGCTTCCATTACGACCAGCGGTTTAGCTACGGCGAAAAACGTCGGCAGCAGTAACATCTCGGCGACCTTCGGCTCCGTGAATGGCAGTACATCTCTTACGGTGAACGCGGCCAATCTCAATTCAATATCGATTCAGCCGGCGAACGGCAGCATCGCGCAGGGAACCAGGCTTCAATTGGCCGCCATTGGAACCTTCAACGACGGCGGCACCCGCAATATCACTCACCAGGTGAACTGGTCCTCATCGGACACGACCATCGCGCCGATTGGAGCCAGCAGTGGTCTTCTATTTGGAGCAGCTCCTGGACTGGTGACCATCACGGCCGCACTAGGATCGGTTACCGCGTCCGTTCCGTTCACCGTGACCGGTGCAAAGATCGTTTCTATTATCGTTACGCCATCAGGTGTGACCATCCCGATTGGGGGACACGCACATTTCACCGCCACCGGTGTGTTCGATGATTCTTCCACTCAGGACATCACGACGAGTGTGACGTGGACTTCAAGCAATACCGCCATAGCCACAGTTGGAACTACGTCTGGAACTTACGGCACGGCGACGGGAGCCAGCGCAGGAACAACGAACATCAACGCGACGTTCACTTATGCTGGCGCGACAGCTATGGGATCGACTTCGTTGACCGTGAGTTCGGCGACATTAGCTTCGATTACATTGACGCCAGGGAGTGGATTAGTTGCTCCGGGATCGAGTCTACAGTACACCGCTGTTGGAACGTTTAGCGATGGGAGCAAGCAATCCATAAATTCTTCTGCAGTTTGGTCATCGTCGGACACGAATGTTGCAACCGTGAGCAGAGCCGGCGTGGCTACAGGACAATCGGCAGGGACGGTGACCATCGCAGCTCAATCTGGCTCTTTGAGCGCAACCGCGAGTTTGGTTGTTGAATCGGCGGCGCTGAGTTCAATCCAAGTTACTCCTCAGAACGCAAGTGTGCCCACCACCATCAACATTCAGTTCATCGCGACCGGCACATTCGCCAATGGCGATACCCAGGATCTGACCTCCGCGGCGACATGGACGTCATCTGCATCTTCGGTGGCGACTGTCAGCAACGCCCAGGGAAGCATTGGAGTGGCCACCGGAGCTCAGCCCGGCAGCGCGACCGTTTCAGCAGTATTCAGCGGACAGGTGGGCACTGCCTCTCTTACGGTCTCCAACGCTACTCTCGCGTCGATCACAGTCACTCCGGCGACCGCTTCCATCGCCTTAGGTGCATCGCAACAGTTCACCGCTACAGGAAGGTTCAGCGATGGCTCGCTCATGAACCTTACCGGCCAGGCAGCGTGGAACTCTTCCGACGTAAACGTGGCAACCATCAGTATGCACGGGCTTGCCAGCAGCGCGTCAGCAGGAACGGCCACTATTAAAGCGGCCCTGAATGGAGTCAACGGAACGGCGGTTTTGACCGTGCAATGATTCTTGACCTCATCACCTTCCGAGAATTATTGCGCGCATCCGATCGTAGGCCGCATTTCCGAGGAGACGCTTGGCGCCATCGCGCAAACCAACTCCGAGGCCAAGTCTCCAGAGAGTCTTTCCGCGGCACAACTTCTCAAACGCTGCGTTGTTCAGGCCGCGCGTGATGGCCACCCGGCCGAGAGAAAACAGGTCGGATGAGGGCGAATTGGGCCGCGGACTGCTGGTAGCCAAAGTCCGATAACCTGCGCTTCTGGCGACCTGAATCGTCCGCGAATCGTGGCGGCCACCAGGGCAGGAAAAATGCTCGATCGGTCTTGCGATGATTTCTTCAAGCACCCTTTTCGATTCCACGATTTCGCGCTGCAAGGAGGCGTCGTCCAGATCACTCAAATAAGCGTGCGTCATGGAGTGGCAGCCAACTTCAAATCCAAGGCGGCTCAATTCTTGAAGTTGAGAGGGCGCCATATAGCCCGGCTTGCCGAGGAATCCCGCCGTGACGTAAAAAGTTGCTCCAAAACCAAGCTGCTGCAAAATTGGAGCTATCGCCACCAAATCGGTTTCGCATCCGTCATCCACGGTGATGGCCACTCCGGGTTCGGAGAACGTCAAAGCATCGCTTACGTTAGACGCACGAAGCCCACTGTCGTGGATCGCCGACATCTGTGCCCGAAATTCCTCGATGGAAATCACATAGCGAACGTAGCCCGGCTGAGACTGACACAATCGCCGGTTTGGAAGCGCGAGCTCGTGGTACATCAGAAAAAACGAAGCGGGGTGTGGCAAGTCTAACTCCCGCCGACGGTTTGAAGATGAGGCGCCAGAAATTCCAGCAATTCGTCTTTAAGAAGAGGGCCGCACGCGATTAGGCCGGAAATTAGCGAATCGCCACGATTGCAAGCAAGGGCCGAATCGAGCGTCTGAACAAATCCTCCGGCGCTGCTGATCAATGCAGCGCCCCCCGCCACATCCCACATGTGTTTTGGAGTCAATGTAAATGTGATGTCGGCCAATCCCGCAGAAACTCGCGCGAGTTTGTAAGCCACAGACCCCATCGGTTGAACGCTGAAGGGTGAATTCTCAAAGACCTGCCACTCGCCGCGCTTGATTTCACTCCGGCTGGCCAGAACGGTTGCGCCGGTAAGGGCGGTTCGCTGGCTGGCCCGTACCGAGTCCCCATTATAGGTAAGACCGCAATCCAGAGAACCGAGAAAAACTTCACCGGTCACTGGATTGTAAATTCCCCCCGCCACGGGCCTTCCGTGATCGACCATTGCAATCGATACACAGAATTCCGGCACGCCCTCCACAAATTCGCGAGTGCCGTCCAAGGGGTCGACAATCCACCCCCGCTGGCAATCGAGGCGGGATAGATCGTCGGCGCTTTCTTCGGAAAGCCAGCCCTCGCCTGCGCGCAACAGATTTTGGCGGATCACCGCGTCCAGCGTACGGTCTGCTTCGGTCACCGGATCGTGGCCTGCCTTGTATTCGGCCTCGACTTCGCCAGGCGTGTAGCGGCTGAACACAGCTTTGGTGGCTTCCAGAGCAGACTGGATTCTCTCGACTGCCTCGGAATAGGGAATTTTAGGCATTAAAAATGTCACTCAGTGCAAAACCGGAGACCATAGCATCCTCGCGCCCGTTGCCAGGAGCACCGCGCACAGGATCCGCCGCAGCCAGAGAACCGGAACGCGGGTGCTGAGGTAGGAGCCGATCAACCCCCCAGGAATGGAGCCGATCAGTAAACATCCAACCAGCGACAGATTTACGTTTCCCAAACGGAAATGCAAAAGACTGGTGACCCCGGTCAGAATAACCGCATGCGCGATGTCTGTACCAACCATCACCTTCGGAGGATAACTGTAGAAGAGCAGCAGGAGCATCATAATAATGCTTCCCGATCCCACCGAAGTCATTCCGACCAGAAACCCTGAGATCAAGCCAATAACCGCCATTCCGGCGAAGGACTTGGCCGTCGGAGGACGATTCGCCACGCGCTCCTCAATCCTTCGCTGCAGAAGCAGGAGGATGGGAACGACGATCAGCAAAATTCCCACCGCGGTTTTGATGAAGTCATTCACTCCGTCGCCATACACGACGCGCAGGTGCTGGAGAAATCTGACGCCGCCGATTGAACCGGGAACGCTCCCTAGTGCGAGCGCAATCACGACTTTGCGACGGACCGTTCCTTTCCTTAGATGAACGACGCTGGAGGGAATCTTGGTGGTGAAATTGAACAGTGCATCCGATCCAACTGCGATGATCGCGGGCACCCCCAGACCAAAGATCAGAAGCGGAAGCAGCAGCACGCCTCCGCCTAGCCCTGTCATGCCGATCAGAGTGCCTACCGCCAGGCCGATCAAAATCTTAAAAAGGATCAATTGCATCGTTGATAAATTTCGATTTATATTCCCGCTGAAAGCGCAGGTTCCGGACTGACTCCGATGAAGCCCTGCTGTTCCAGGTGCAAAATGATCTCCTGGGCAGCTTCTTCCGCGCTCAAATCAGCGGTGTTGATTACCACCTCTGCATCCGCCGGAACTTCGTACGGGTCGGACACGCCGGTGAACTCCTTCACGATTCCGGCACGGGCTTTCGCATACAGCCCCTTGCGATCTCGCTGCTCGCAGGTTTCAATCGGGGTGGCTACATGTACCAGGATGAAGCCTCCGTTCGGTTCCACCATCTGCCGCACATGTTTTCGGACGGCATCATATGGAGCGATAGGTGCGCAGATCGCGATCCCGCCATTCTTGGTGATCTCCGACGCCACATATCCGATCCGCTGGATGTTGATATCGCGGTGCTCTTTTGAAAACCCGAGTTCTGAGCTGAGATGTTTGCGCACCAGGTCGCCATCGAGGATGGTGACCGGGCGCCCCCCCATTTCCAGGAATTTTGTGAGCAGAACGTTGGCAATGGTTGACTTGCCTGACCCCGACAGCCCGGTGAAGAAGATGGTGACTCCCTGTTTGTGGCGGGGAGGAAAACTGCGGCGTAGTTCGCGAACTACTTCGGGATAAGTGAACCAGCCGGGGATATCGCGGCCTTCGTTGAGCCGGTCGCGCAAATCAGTGCCGGAAAGGTTCAGGACCCGCGCGCCCTGCTGCACTTCGTTATCGGGCACGTAACAGTCCTGATCCTCCAGATAGACCATCATGCTGAATGGCACCATGGTCACTCCGATGTCCTTCTCGTGCTTCTTGAAAAGTTCCTGCGCTTCGTAGGGGCCGTAGAACGGCTTTCCGTCGGTATCCTTGCCCGGGCCCGCGTGGTCCCGGCCGACGATGAAATGCGTAACGCCGTAATTCTTGCGAATCAGCGCGTGCCAGATTGCCTCCCGTGGACCTCCCATGCGCATGGCCAGCGGTAGCAACGACAACTTTACTGTGCCGGGAGGATACTTCGAAAGCAACAGCTGGTAACAACGTACGCGAGTGAAGTAATCAACATCACCGGGCTTGGTCATGCCCACAGAAGGATGTATCAGCAGGTTGGCCTCGACCGCCTTAGCGGCGCGGAACGTTAATTCCACATGTGCGCGGTGCATAGGATTCCGCGTCTGGAACGCCACCACCCGCCTCCATCCCAGGCGCGCGAATTCCGTCCGCAACTCCGCCGGCGTCAGCCGCAGTGCTTTGAAGTCGTAGTGCGAAGGCGATTGCACGCCCTCAATCTTCCCCCCCACATACCAGGGATTAGATCTATTGATGGCATAATCAGCTCCGGGATGGGCCGCGCTGGTTGAGCCAAAAACTGAATGCGCCTCGGCCTTGCGGTCCGGTTGCCAGACCTCTTCAACGTGCAACACCGCCAGCATTACGCCTTCGGGATCGCGCAACGCAACCTGGCTGCTTCCCGCCTGCAACTTCCGGGCGAACTCCTCGGTAACGTCAAGCGTGATCGGCATCGGCCACAGAGTTCCTGTCGCCAGACGCATGTCATGACAGGCACCTTCGTAATCCTTACGTGTCATAAACCCGGTCAAGGGAGAGAATCCGCCGCTGAGCAGCAGCTCCAAATCGCACAATTGCCTCCCCGTGAGGTCCCAGGAAGGCCACTCGCGCGAATGGGCTTTCAGTTCAGCACCGTGCTCGTCCGAAGCGAGCAGTTGCACCAATTCGCCGCCATGCGCGGGGATAGGATGGCTCGTCGAAGTCGTCAAAAGATGAAACCTCCGTAAGTTCTTGATATTTGTAATTTGGCTGAGCGTCCCGGCATATCCGCTTCAGGCCGCAGCCAAACTTGCGGTTAGAGCTTAATAGAGACCGGAAATCCAGCAGCAAGGTAGTCCTGGGCGTTAAGAACCGAAGCAAAAAGTCTTGCACTTCCATCTTATCAAATACTGAAAGTGCTGCAATTCAGCTGCCTCTGAGACCCTCCAACTCTGTAGAGCCATACCTGGAAATGCAAGGGCTTTCTACCATCCTGATAGCGGATCGGGGCCAGCTTGTGCAAAGATTTATCCCGCCAGGCAATAGTCCCGACCGAATTCGTAGCACACACGATCAAGGGCAACAGATACGCAACCCGTAAAACGTTCCCAGCCGAATGGGGAGCTGGCGGCAGAGATGACACGGCAGGAAGAAAATCGTCGTTGCGGCCAGAGGGGCTTGCCGTCCTAATGGCGTCGCCGACGATCCCATAGGGGCGCACGACCGAACGCTGGGCATTCTTCTGAATCCCAGCAACAATTACCGACACCATCCTTGCCGCCAATGCGCGAATCAACAGCCTCCTGCCTGGCCACCGCTACTGTAGGCCAGCGGCTCAGGGGAGGATTCGCAGGACAGTTCATAGCGCAACGCCTGCATCGTTGCTCCCCAGACTTGTTCTATCTTGCGCACCGATGGGGGGGGAAGTTGCTGGCGCCAGCTACCCGCTTTTGCCTCACGGACGAACGGAATATCTTGGCGAGTGCCTTTGGTCGTTTCCCATTGCTCTGATTCTTTCTTTTCCAGCGAGCGCATTTGGCTAGCAGAACTTAATGTGATCGCACGGGCCAGGCGCTCTTCCGTTGGATCGACGCGCAACAGCGGAGCGACCGACCGGAGAATTGCAGCCGGATCGGCGAGCAGGTCTTCGTATCGAATCAGGTGAAAATTAGTTTTGCCCTGCCGCAGCCTGACCCAACTTAACACGTGGTCCTCCCACGAGCCGACACGATCGGCGTAAGGGACGACATTAGCAGCAATAAAACGGGAGACGAAGTCGTCCATTGGATATTTCTCGGGCAAAACTCGCGTCTTAAGGTTGTAGTAATAAAATGAGAGCGCAACGTCTCGGGGATCGCGAACGATGTAGACCACGCGGGGGTAAAGTGGGTCAAAGTACTCATGGCTTTTTAAAAGGCGTGGCAGCTTCCGCAACACGCGATCCGGCACTTCGTAAATAGACGGGACGTACCGGTTCAAATTGGAGAAACTTACAGGCTCTCCCTGGTGGATAAAGTTGCCGAACAGGAAACGAGACCAAGTGCTGCCGGAGCGGTAGTACGAGACGATAAATAGATCATCCGGTAATACCGTGACACTTCGTCCGGCAGGCCGGGAACCGAAGACCACCTCTGCAATTGCGCGGAAATATCCTCTTGCTCGGTTAAACGCCACGCTGTTCTCCGTTACAGTCGTTTTTCACTCATTAGAGCAGATGATGGAAGTGCCCGCTACGGACCTCTATACTTCCTCGTGCTGGTAAGTTTCGACCGGCCCGATGGCTACTTCGCTAAAAACCTCTTCATTGGATAGTGTACCCACGTGCCAGGCCCGCTTGGTCCAGATGGCCCAGAGAACACCTGCGCCGTACACAATTGATGCGATAACCAATTGAAGCCCTAGCTGCAGATATGTGTGGGGGACGAACCAGTGTTGCATCCAAAACAGCACCGCCACCAATGGCACACAAAGGGCCGCTGGCAGCAGGAAAGCCTCGGCCAGATAGGTGCGGAGCCGGATCTCCAGCAAACCGCAAAGATGTTGTGGAAGAAAGAAAATCATCGAGCAGGCCAGGGGAATCGCGGTTCCCAGAGCGTCACCGATGATGCCGTACGGGCGCACCAGGGCAATGCTAAGCGCTAGATTTGCGAACCCTTCGGCCAGTACGATTTCGGCCCACGTCTTGTGCTTGGCCATGCCATACAGAATGCGTCCCGAAGCGGACTGAGCCAGCATCAGCGTGGAAGAGATCAGCAGGATCAGCAGTACTGGGTAGCTCTTTTCAATGTACTTGGCGCCAACCCACACCTCAATCACTGATTTACCAAGGATGATCAAGATGGCCGTCATGGGAAATGTGATGAGGGCGCAAGCGCGATTGCCCGCTATAAATATCTTCCGCAGTTGCGCCATGTTACCGGTCGCGTCTGACTGGCTCGACATGGGCACGAAGATTTGCGCGAGACCACTGACCACCTCGCCGGCATAATCCACTAGGCGCGAAGCAATGGAGAAATGGGTGATCGCGGATGCGGATAGAAAGGTGCCAATTACCATCGCATCGGTCTTGAAGCGAAGCTTCTGGGCGACGCTGATAATGAACGTGACCGATCCGTAGCTCGCTATCTGTCGGAAAGTTTGCTTGCTGATCAGGTGGCGTCCAATTCGGAGTCTGATAATGCGAAACGCATCGGCCGCATATATGCTCCCGTTGATCAGAGGCATCACGACCGTGATCAGTGCGACCGTGAGCAGTCCGTAGCCGCGGCTGAGGAAAACCGCAATCAGCACTGCGCGCAGAATCGTGGTCGAAATATTGACGAAATTCAGTACGTAAAAGCGCTGGAGCCCCTCCAAGGTTCCGCTGAACACACCAAGCGGAAAACCTGCAGCCAGCGAGGCGCCCACCATCAAGAATAGGATTCTGGCGGTGCCCATGTACGCGGGCGCCACATGGAAAAGCCGATCAATATAAATGCTGCCCAGGGCGGTGAGCGCAAATAAGACAAGGCCCACGCAGCTGTAGCTGAACAGGCTGGTGCTGATCAACCGGTTCAACTGTTCACGTTCATCAGTGGCGTGAAATTTCGCGACGTATCGCACTACTGAGGAGCGGATGCCGAAATCAAAAAGCCCGTAATAACCGGTGATCGCGAAAACCAGGACCCAAAGGCCGAAGGCGTCATCGCCCAGTTTGTGCAGTATGTAGGGCGAGATGACGATCCCGGTGGCCACGTTGACGGCCACTCCCAGCCAACTGGAGCCAACGTTCTTCAAGATTCCGAGTTTCTCCAGTTGCTTCATATAGTGTAATGCGATTGTTCTACAACCGCTCAACAACAAGGGCGCCTGCGTATCCCGGAGCTATGTCCAGGTTGTACATGGACCAGTGCGCGGCTTCTGCCGGCTCCGGCCTGGTAGCGAGCAATCGTGCGGGCTCCTGGATTGCGAAAGACACATCGAATTGATCGAGCGGAAGTGATAGTCCATCGCCCGTAGCCTTGATGTACGCTTCTTTGCGCGTCCAGCAGCGGAAAAAGGCTTCGTGGCGGTGTTCCGAAGGTATGCTGCGCAGGCACTGGCGTTCTCTTTGTGAAAAAAAACGTTCGGCGATTTCATCGGTCGCAAAAACCGTACGGACCTGTTCCACGTCAACACCCACCCGGCTCTGGCGTGCCAACCCAATCAAAATCAAGTCGCCCGAATGAGCTACATTGAACTGTACATTATGCGGATTGAAGTGCTCCGCCAGCGCGGGTTTTCCGTTTTCAGAATAGTGGAACTGGGGCGCACGCGGGTCCATCCGCAAGTATCCGCCGAGCACGGTTCTGAGCAGGCCGCGAGCGATCGTAAATTGATTGCGGTCCTTGTCAAAACGAAAACGGCAGGCGCGGCGAATTTCATCTCCGGAGAGCAGACTCTTCAGATGCTGCACGTTTGCCAGCGCCGATTGCTGCGAGATGCACCAAACCTGCACGATGGTTTCGTCCCTCAACATTGGTTCGGGCAGGGTGCATTGCCGGTAGAACCGAATGTCCACCGGAAACTCAGTTGTCGCGAAACCCGACACCTACGAAGCTCCACTCTGCGTTCCGGAAAATGCAAAGTTGTCGATCGGGTTTTCCGTCTGCTGTTCAGCGCGTTCAAAATAGGTTTGCAGGCATTCTCCCAGGCGCTTCGCCAGCACCTCGACGTGGGGCTCGCGCAGCATCTCCTCGTGTTCGATCGGCACAACCTGCATATCGATTCCGCCGGCCGCGCGTCTGCCCCACCCCATTTGCGGATCATTGACGTAGTAGTATGGCTGCTTGGGCCGTTTGAACAAGGTAATGCGGCCGCTGAACCTGGGGGGGACGAAGCTTTTATCAGGCCAGTATGTCTTCGACCACGCGCCCCGATCTTGCGAATGTCTCGTAATCAGCCTTGTCAGATTGCTGATCGTGCGAGCTACGATTTGTAGTCGTCTACGAACCGGCAGCTTGCGGAACTGACGCAATCGGTCGGCATAGTAATGAACGAGCCATAGTAAATGGCGCTGGCTGTTTTCCAGCACCCAGGTATCGAAGATGGCCAGCATGGCAATCTTCTGGCCGTCTTCGTCGAGCTTGCGAGCCATGCGAACGGCAATGTGGGCGCCGTCGCAAAGGCCGCCGAAATAGTAAGGTCCCTCCGCCTGAACCGAGCGCATGGCGTCCACATATTGTTCCGCCAGCGCCTGCATTTCCTGATCTGTGTATGGCCGGTCTACTAATACCGCACCGGGACCCTGCAATTTATAAAAGGGCTTCGCAGGACCGATGTGCCGGGCAAGTTTCACGTATCCGACGGCGTTCTCTCCAGGTGGAACAACGGCGAAGAAAGGTGGAACAGAATCGCCGGACTGAATCATCATGGCGACTGGATCGGGCGGAAGATCAGCATCTTGTTCGATCACGCGCGCTAGATACTCCGGAGTAGCGCCGCGGAACAATAGCGCGAGCGGAATCTGCTTGCCAGTATCTGCATATATCTCGGACAGCATCCGCGCCGCCATCAGCGAATCGCCACCGAGGTCGAAGAAATCGTCCGTCACTCCGACCGATCCGGTTCCAAGCACTCTCCGATAAATCGATGCGAGCAGGGATTCGAGTTCGGTGCGCGGGACCACCTGCGTGCGCGCCTTGCGTTCCGGCTCTGGCGCGGGCAACTTTTTACGATCTACCTTGCCACTGGTCGTCATCGGCAACTTGTCGAGGACCATGAACTTCGCCGGTACCATGTACTCAGGCAGCTTGGCTTTTGCATGATCACGAACCTTGTTGATATTGACGTTCTGTGACCCCGAGAGCACAAGGTAAGCGATAAGGTATTTATTGCCGCTACCGGGAACGTCTTCCCGAACAGTCACAACCGCTTGCCGGACAAGGGAATATTCAGCCAGCACGGACTCGATCTCGCCCAGTTCGATACGGAAGCCTCGCAGCTTCACCTGGTGGTCGATGCGGCCTAGGTACTCGATGTTTCCGTCGGGCAAGTAACGTGCGAGATCGCCCGTCTTATAAAGACGCGCCTGCGGATCGTCGCTGAACGGACTGCGAATGAATTTCTCGGCCGTCAGATCAGGGCGGTTCAGATAGCCGCGCGCGAGTTGGCGGCCCCCAATGTGCAGTTCGCCTGCGACGCGCACCGGCACCGGCCGCACCTGGGAATCCAGAATGTAGATCTGTGTATTGGCGACCGGCCGCCCAATCGGCACGATCGACCGATCGGTATCCGGACGGCAGCGGAAGTACGTGACATCGACCGCTGCTTCCGTCGGGCCATACAAATTGTGCAATTCTGCCTTCAGACGCTCGAAGAAGCGTTGCTGGAGCTCAAATGGCAAAGCTTCGCCACTGGCAAATACCTGCCGCAGGCTGCGACAGTTTTCCACTCCATCCCCGTCTAGGAAAATGCCAAGCATGGAAGGGACGAAGTGAACGGTCGTGATGTTCTGTTCTCGAATTATCTTGCTCAGGTAAACGGGATCCTTGTGCCCACCATGCCGCGCGATTACCAGGCGAGCGCCAGTCATCAGCGGCCAGAAGAATTCCCACACGGATACGTCGAAGCTGTACGGTGTTTTCTGAAGGACGCGGTCGGCCGGCGTGAGCCGGTACATATCCTGCATCCAAAGCAGCCGGTTGACGATTCCTTCATGAGTGTTGGGAACGCCCTTAGGCTTGCCTGTCGAGCCTGACGTGTAAATGGCGTACGCCAAGTTCGTTCCCGCGATCTGAATCTGGGGATTTTCCGTGCTCTCGTTGGCAAGCAAATGCCAGTCGCGGTCGAGGCAAATGACCTGGATGCTGGTTTTCGGCAAGCGCTTCATCAGGTGAGCCTGCATGAGAACCACTGCCGGCTTTGCGTCATCGAGCATCGACTCAAGGCGGTCAATTGGATATTCAGGGTCGAGCGGAACGTAAGCCCCTCCCGCTTTTACTGTGCCGAGCAGTGCCACCACCATTTCAACCGAGCGCTCAACGCACAGGCCGACGAGCACATCTGGACCGACCCCCAGCTTTAGGAGATAGTGCGCCAGTTGATTGGCGCGGCTGTTGAGTTCTCGATATGAGAGCTCTTGAGACTCATACCCCAATGCGACCGCGCCGGGAGTGCGCTCGACTTGTTGCTCAATGAACCGATTGAGGGAGATGTCTCGCGGATAGTCCACCGCTGTGTTGTTCCACTCAAGAAGTTGCTCTTGTTCGGCGCGGGTTAAGAGCGGCAGTTCGGACAGGTGACTTTCTGGATTGGCAGCCGCCGCTTCCAACAGCATGCGGAAATGACCGATCATGCGATCGATGGTCGTTGGGTTAAACAAATCGGAACAATAGGAGAAGTGGACGTCGAGTTTGTCCTTATACTCCAAGACGCGCACACTGAGATCCAGTTCCCCGGCGCCTCGATCAATGGGAAATGGCTTAAAGATCAGGCCGGCCGCGCTCAAATCACACAGCCCTGCTTGCTGTGTGAAAATTACCTGAAAAAGGGGATTTCTACTCAAATCGCGCCGGAGTTGCAGATCTTCAAGCAGGCTCTCGAAAGGTAGCCCGCGATGTCTCTGGGCATCCGCCCATATCGCACTGAGTCGGCGGAGCAACTCCCGGAAGTCAGGATTGCCAGAAACGTCAACTCGCAATGCCATGTAGTCCGAGAAAACACCAACTACGTTAGCGGTATCCCTGTGGTGTCGGCCCGGCATCTCGGTCCCGATCATGATGTCGTCCTGACCGGTATAGCGGTATAAGAGAGCGATGAATACAGAAGATAACGTGACAGAAACCGAAACATGTTCGCGACGGCTCAGCGCGTCCAATTTTGACCGCAGCTCGCCGCTGATCGTGAATGACTGAGTAGCGCCCCGAAAACTCTGCAACGCTGGCCGCGCATAATCGATGGGCAACTCCAGCGCCGACGCTCCTGTCAGCTGTTTCTTCCAGTAGCGGACATCGTCGGAAAATGCGCCCTGCTGCAACTGTCGCTGCTGCCAGACCACGTAATCGGAGTAGTCCGCGACAATCTCTGCAAGGCCTGGCGTTTCCCGTTCAGTCAGCGCGGCATAGCAGGCAGCAAGTTCCGCGACAAGGATGTGCACGGATTTTCCATCGCACGCGATGTGGTGTGCCACCAGAAGCAACAAGTGATTTTCCGCCGTGACCTTCAAAAGGAGAGGGCGGAGCAACGGCCCTCGTTCGAGCACAAACGGCCGTAGCACTTCCTCTTGCGCCAACTGGCGCACCTTTTCCCGGGCTTGAGCTTCAGGGATGTCAGTAAGATCGACGAATTCGAGCGCCACTGGGTCTTGGCAGGAGTCGAGACAGACAGGCCGCCCATCCCGCAAAACGAAACAGGAACGAAGTATGCGATGACGCCGAAATAATACGCGGAGGGTTTCATCGAGTACGTGTCGTTGCAACTTGCCGTGGAGTTCAACACAGACCGGCAGATTGTGAGCGGGACTGGAATGCTCAAGTTCATTGAGTACCCAGAGCCGTTGCTGCTCCACCGACATAGGGAGGACCAGTTTTCCATTCCCTATCGAATCGTAGTTCACTTCCATGGATCTTTCAGAAGTACCTAACACGGAATGTACTTCTCCGACCCCGGCGGGCGCGATATTAGGCGTGAATTTCGGCCCCGGTGACGAAACCTGCTTGGCTACCCCCGCAAACAAAGTGGGGGCGGGGTTGGCGAAAATAGCATGCAATCTGGTCAGACACGCGCGCAGTTCCTTGGCAAGAGATTGCACGTACGGCTCCCGCAAGACAAAGTTGTGCTTGCCGCGAATAATGCAAAGTTCGACTCCCGATGTAGTGCGATCCCCCCAGCCGAGCAGCGAGTCGCGCACATAATAGAAAGGTTGCCGTGCGAGACGAAAAACGGTGATCTTTCCGTTGCACTTCGGCGCTACAAAATCCTTGCCTGGCCAATAAGCTTCCCGCCAGAGCTTCGGCGCTTGCTTGTCGCGCTTGAACAGACGCTTTAGCAGGGAGTGAAAGGATTTGCGAAAGGCCCGCAAAAACTGGGACCGCGGAAGTTTTGAAAGGGCGTGAAGGCGCTGTCCGTGATAACTCAGATACCAGAAAAACCGGTTCTGGTTGTTTTCTATGACCCAGGTATCGAAGATGGCTAGCAGGGCGATTTCCTCTCCCCTTGCCTCCAGCAAGCGCACCATGTCGAACGCGATACGAGCGCCTTCGCACATGCCGCCGACGTAGTACGGGCCCGTAGGCTGCACTGTTTTCATGGCTTCGATGTAGTTCGCAGCCATCTGCTCATACTCAGCCGCAGTGTAGGGACGCTCGAATAATCTGCGCCCTGGCCCTTGAATGCGATAGAGCGGCTGATCGGGACCAAGGTGGCGTGCCAGTGCCACATAGCCGAGCGCATTGACGCCGGGCGTTACGATGGCGAAGAACGGGGGATTAGCGTGGCCACCTTGGATTTCCTGAACCATCTGGTCGGGGTGCTTAGTATCCTGCTTTAGCAGTTTGGCCAGATACTCGATGGTCGCTCCTTGGAACAGAGTTGCTAGGGGCAGCAGCTTGCCTGTGACTTTCTGAATTTCGGACATCAGTCGCACGGCCAGCAGTGAATGGCCGCCGAGTTCGAAGAAGTTATCTGCGACCCCAATGGAAGAGAGGCCAAGGACCTTCTTCCAAATTTCCACCAGCAGTTCTTCATCTTCATTTCTCGGAGGCACGCTCACCCGAGACGACCCCGCTGAATAGTCGGGAGGCGGAAGAGCGCGACGGTCTACTTTTCCATTTGGTGTGAGCGGGAGAGACGAAAGCGTCACGAAGGCTGCCGGTATCATGTACTCGGGCAGTCCCTGTTTCAAGTAAGTGCGAAGCTCCTCATCGGAAGGTGGGTTACCCTCAACCACCAGATACGCAACGACCCGTTTGTCTCCTGGAGAGTCTTCACGCATAACCACGACAGCATGCCGCACCCCTGAGTGCTGGCTCAACACGCTCTCGATTTCACCCAACTCGATGCGGAATCCCCTTATTTTTACCTGGTTATCCAGACGATCAAGATATTGAATATTGCGATCCGGCAGGTAACGAACCAGATCGCCCGTTTTGTAGAGTCGCGCGCCGGAAGTTCGGGAAAAACAATCAACAATGAATTTCTGGGCAGTCAGTTCAGGACGGTTCCAATATCCCCGAGCAACGCCGTCGCCCCCGATCACTAGTTCCCCGGGCACACCCATGGGCGCGAGCTGTCCGTACCGGTCGAGCACGTACATTTGCGTGTTGGCTATGGGGCGGCCGATCGGGGCCACGTTCCAAGTCACATCCTGAACCCGGTGCACCGAGGACCAAATGGTGGTCTCGGTGGGGCCATACATATTCCACAGTTCGCGGCAGCGCGGGAGCAGTCGTTCGGCCAGTTCGCGAGGCAGCGCCTCGCCTCCGCACAAGATTTTCAGCTTGGGATCGCCCTGCCAACTCGAGTCGAGCAGCAACCTCCAGGTCGCAGGCGTGGCCTGCATCACGGTCACGCCGGAACGCCCCATCAGACTGAGCAATTGCGGGCCGTCGCTGGCCTCCTCGCGGCTGGCGATCACGACCCTCCCGCCCACCGTCAACGGTAAATACAACTCCAGTCCAGCTATGTCGAAGGAGAGCGTGGTTACGGCCACCAGAACGTCATGAGCTTCGAAGCCGGGCTCGCGGCGCATGCTGGCGAGAAAATTCACCACGCTCTGGTGTTGAACCTGGACGCCTTTGGGTTTCCCGGTCGAGCCCGAGGTATAGAGCAGGTAAGCCAGGTTTTGCGGCCCGACTTTTACAAAAAGGTTTTGCTCATCTTCGGCCGCGATGGCTGCCCAGTCCGAATCTATACAGATCACGCGCGCTGCCTGATGGGGTAAAGACTCCCGCAGAGCCCGTTGCGTCAACAGCACTTGCAGTTTCGAATCTTCGATAACAAACGCGATTCGATCTTTGGGATACGCGGGATCAAGCGGGACGTACGCGGCGCCGGCTTTCAGCACTCCCAGAATACCTACCAACATGTCGACGGAGCGGTCAAAGCAAATACCAACCGTGGTCTCTGGCCGCACGCCCTGCTTTTGCAGGACGCGAGCGACTTGATTCGCCCTGCGATCCAAATCCCGATAGGACAACTGCGTTTTGGCGTGGGTGACAGCGATCGCATCCGGAGTTCGCCCTACCTGCTGTTCAAACAATTGGTGGACGCACCATTCGTGCGGGTAGCTTTGGGTAGTGGCATTGAAGGCGATCAACAACTCGTCCCGTTCAGCCGTGCTCAGCAGGGGTAACTCGGCGACCGGCCGGTTGGAATCTGCGGCGATCGCCTCAAGCAGCGTATGAAAGTGCGTCAGCATACGTCGGACGGTGGCAGGCTGGAACAAGTCCACGTTGTAAGTCATCCCAAGACGCAAACCCTCTTTTTTTACCAGCGCAGTAAGCGTCAAATCGAACTTGGCGCTCATGCCCTCTGCTCCGCGGAAAGGAGCGACGGACATCTTCGAGATTGCCCGGTTTTCTCTTTGAGGGGCATTCTCAAGAATAAACATGACTTGGACCACCGGACTACGGCTGAGATTCCGCTCTGGTTTTAAGTCTTCGACCAACCTTTCAAACGGAAGGTCTTGATGCGCGTAGGCCTGGAGAGTGGTTTCGCGTACGCGAGCCAGCAGCTCGCGGAAGCTCGGATTCCCCGAAACGTCCGTGCGCAGTGGGAGAGTGTTGACGAAGAAACCGATCAGCCCTTCGAGTTCGGAGCGGGTTCGCCCGGAAATAGGAGACCCAACGACGATGTCCTCTTGTCCCGAGTAGCGCGCCAGTAACAAGTTGAAGGCGGCCAGCAGCGTCATGAAAAAAGTAACGCCTTCCTTCCGGCTCAATTCCATCAATGCGTCTTCCAGCGGCTGCGGAACAGATATCGATTCCTGGGCGCCGATGAAGGTCTGCTGTTGCGGTCGCGGGAAGTCCGTCGGAATCTCAACCATAGCTGGCGCTCCCCGGAGTTGCTGCCTCCAGTAGCCGAGCAAGTCTTCCAGGCGCTTCCCTTGCAACCAATCCTGCTGCCAAGTCGCATAATCGCCGTACTGGAGAGCAGGGTCCGGCAAAGGAGAGGGGCGTTTCTCCACAAATGCTTCATACATCGAGAACAGTTCGCGCAGCAGGATGCCCCGTGACCAGCCATCAATGACGCTGTGATGGAGCACAAAGGATAGGACGTATTCGTTGTCACCCAGGCTTAGCAGAGTGGCTCGAAACAGGGGCCCACACTTTAAATCGAAGGGCAGTCGGACATCCTCGATTACCCGGCGTCGCGCCTCATCTTCGCGAGCCTCGCTCGGAATGGTTCGCAAATTGGTGACCGAAAGTGCAGAGTTTTGTTTAGCGGCGACTACCTGGATGGGCTTTCCGGTTTCATCCTCGGAGAAGGTAGTGCGCAGAATTTCGTGCCGTGCGATTAATTCGCAAATAGAACGTTTGAGGACGTCGATATCCAGGTCGCCCTCGATATGAATAGCGAATGGGACATTGTATGCACACTGTCCTGGATCCAGCTTGTCAAGAAACCAGAGCCTCTGCTGCGCAAACGATGCGGGAAAGATGAAGACGTCATCGGACGGGCCCTGGCAGACGTCTGACTGCAATGAGCTGCGCGAATCATTCACTTCTTGCATGTCGACAGAATCCCTCGTTGCATTACAACAATTAACTTCCAGGGCTGGTCGAACTCCGAGTTCGAACCGCGCCACAATATCAGAAAGTGCATACCGAGATGGAGCGTGCGGCTCAGTTCTAGAGAGCGGTACGCAACTGTGCTGTTCGAAGTCCCCAGGAGCATCCCGACGGAGAAGTGCGCCTAAACCGGTAAGGCGTCGTGGTGCGACCAGCTATGGGCGCAGAAGTCCGCAAACAAAGCTCCCCTGGTCAGCACTGCCGTTTTCGTCGCGAAAGCGCACCAATCTCCCGCTTCCAGGAGTTATTCTTGCAAGTTGTGTACCTTTGGGAGGGCACCCCGAAGTTGCAATGTTATATATGTTAGCGCATTTTGCCGCAGCCCTCCATGGAAGAATTCGCCTGCGGGAAAAATATGTAAACAATTGCACACAAAAGTTACGCTTGTACAGCTTGGGAGAATTTCGTCGAGTGGCAGCTAACAGGTGCTCCCTGGGCATGAGGGGTAACGTGCGGTAAATATGAGTTTTGCTGACTTGACAGCCAATGCCAGCAGAACAAGAAGCACAAACTGGGCTGGGATCTTTGCAAGTGGCTGTACCGGGGGCGGTTTCTCTGGGAATGGAAGCCAAGCCCCGCAAGCGGTTGGTATAGCAGTGCTTAGGTAACTTGTGGGGGAGTTCCGCTACATCGTGGCATGTAAAGTGCTCGTAAGATGTCGCCGCTTTGTAAGGGCATCCCCAAACCCGGCAGCGGAACCATTACCCTAAGGGTGGGCTAAACTGGGGGCGTCTCCGGTAATATCCGTAACTCGCCACCATCGGTACAGCAGGAGCAGCATTTTCGCGCGGGTCCAGCGATTCTGAAACTGACTGAGGAGAACCATCGGAGATGAAAACCGTAACGGCGCTAGAGAAAGAAATCGAGCGGTACGAGAGTCGTACTCCTGGCTCGAAAGCCCTGTGGGAGAAGGCTCGCCGTGTCATGCCAATGGGGACGGCAAGCAATTCGCGCATGTATGACCCCTATCCATTGTTTATTGCGCGGGCCGAAGGATCCAGAGTTTGGGATGTGGACGGCAACGAATACATCGACCATAACCTGTCGTTTGGCGCGCTGGTAGTTGGGCACCGGCACCCGATAGTGATGGAGGCAGTAAGCGCCCAACTGTCAGCTGGTACCATGTACGGCATGTCGCACCCAGTGGAATCTGACTTGGCGGAAGAGATCTGCCGACGCTATCCCTTTCTAGAGCGGGTACGGTTCGCGAACAGCGGAACTGAAGCGACATTGCATGCGCTGCGGTTGGCGAAGGCCTACACCGACCGACCCAAAGTCGTGAAAATGGAAGGCGCCTACCATGGCCTGCACGACGCGGTAATGGTGTCGGTGAAGCCGACGGAAAAAGAATGGGGAACTTCGAATTTTCCATCGCCGGTGCCGGCCAGTGCCGGTGTCCGCGGCACCGGTAGCGACACGCTGGTCGCGCAGTTCAATGATCTTGATTCCCTGGAGCATATATTGCTGAAGTCTCGGGACCAGGTGGCCGCCGTGATTGTGGAACCCGTCATGATGAATGTCGGCGTGTTGCCGCCTAAAGATGGTTATATGCAGGGAGTTCGGGACCTATGCACCCGCAATGGCGTGCTGCTGATCTTTGACGAAGTCAAGACCGCATCGATGAGCTATGGCGGAGCCGCAGAGTTTTTTGGAGTGGTTCCTGACATTGTTTGCCTGTCTAAGTCGATTGGCGGTGGGTTCCCTCTCGCGGCATTCGCTTCCACGGCAAGGATTACGGAGGTGATTGAAACCCGCAAGATGATGCATGCCGGCACTTACAATGCGAACCCTGTGGTTGTCGCCGCCGGATTGGCCGCCTTACGCGATGTGTTGACGCCTGACAAGTACCCCGTCATGCGCTCGATGAGTGATCGCCTGGCAGATGGTTATCGCAAAATTTTATCCGCGGCCGGGTTGACCGCGCTGGTAACAAACGCCGGCGTCAATGGTGCAGTTACATTCGGTGTGGATTCCATCGCTAATTATCGCGAATGGACCAAGATGAACACCAGCATGTGGGAGTGCTTCTGGTTTGGCATGGTCAATCGCGGGGTCATTGCCCAGCCCTACTGGTGGGATGAGCAGTGGACCATTTCTGTAGCTCACACCCAGGAGGATATCGACACGCACTTGCAAGCTGTCAAAGAAGTCACTTCGAAAGGACTGTCCTATCTATGATTGTGCTGAAATTCGGTGGTACATCTTTAGAGTCAGCTGAAGCGATCGAGCGGGTAGAGGCGATTGTGCGGAGCCGCCTTGCTCGCCGACCGATCATAGTTGTGTCGGCCCTGGGCAAAGTGACTGATAACCTGCTGGCTCTCGGCGCAGAAGCAGCGGCGGGTCGTGGTCAACAGGCCCTGGAACGCCTCGTATGTCTCAAAGACTATCACTTTCATATCTCCACGACCCTCGTGAGACCTCAGGATCAGCAGCAGGTGCAAGCCTTTCTGGAGAGTCACTTCCGTGAATTGCAATTGGTATTGGATACCCTGCAGGAGAGCGGCGAGTTTACGCCTCGGGGGCAAGACGCAGTGACAAGCTTCGGCGAGCGGCTTTCCAGCGGAATTGTGACCTTCGCGCTTCGTAAGTCTGGTATTTCGACCACTCATTTGGATTCACGAACACTGATCCGCACCGATAAACAGCATACCCGCGCGGTTCCGTTGCTGAAGGAGACCTACGCCAACCTTCGTACGGCGCTTGGCTCCTTGCAGGAAAGCGTGGTGCCCGTGCTAGGCGGGTTTATTGGTACAACTTCGGATGGCGTGATCACTACGCTCGGGCGCAATAGTTCGAACCTCACTGCAGTCTTGATAGCTGCGGCTCTGGACGCGGAAGAAGTGGAGATTTGGACGGACGTCGATGGGGTCTTTCTGCAGGATCCCCGTCATGTATTCGATCAGTACCACGTTGAGGAACTCTCGTTTGATGACGCGCTAGACCTCGCACATGCGGGCGCCAGAGTCTTGCACGCCGGGGCCGTGCTGCTCTCTCGCGAGACCGGCATTCCTGTGAGTATCAGAAATTCGCGCAGACCAAATTTGTCAGGTACTCGGATCGTCTCGGATGCGAGTCTGTCACGCGCAGCTCGGGCCGGTTACTTGGAACAAGGCGCAAATTCAGACTGAACCGCCGGTTTCTACAACTAGTATAGTGTCCCAGTGATAATGTTTCGATCGTATATCTGGTAAGACTCATAATCGCGGGTTTCGAAGCCAAGGCAACGGACATCATTGCTCTGTACATGCATCCACCACCACATGCAGCGGTGTTTTGCGTAGACGAAAAGATGGCGATTCAGGCCCTAGATCGGCTGGACCGGTGCTGCCGTTGTCGCCCGGCCGGGCGGAACCGAATGGCTTCGAGTACTACCGCCATGGAACGCTATCCTTATATGCAGCTTTGGAAAACCGGCAAGGTGAAAGGCAAGACAGCGAGCGCCACACCAGCGCCGGGTTCATCGCTTTTCTGAGCCAGTTGCTCACCCAGACCCGGTGGACGAATGAAATCCACATCGTGCTGGACAATCTGTCGGCCCACAAAACCCCCGCGGTGGAAGAGTTCCTGGCGCAGCATCCGAAAGTACTTTTCCACTTCACGCCAACCTACTCGTCCTGGTTAAACCAAGTGGAGTTGTGGTTCGCCAAAATCCAGCGCGATGTGATCAGTCGCGGTGCCTTCACTTCGGTTGCCGATCTGGCCCGAAAGCTACCAAGTGCATGGGCGCTTATGCCAAATCAGCAAGATAATTCCGTCGGACTTATACCGACCCTCAGCAAAACAAAACAGTGATGTCATTCCGAACGGCTTTCAGCCGTGAGGAAGCTGCTTTTCGCGGGCAGGACCACGATATTTGAGATGCAACGGCTGACCGCAATCCGCAGCAATATCCTCCCACGTGGGATTGCTTTCGCGAATCAATGCGACTTTCTCTTCGCGGCGCCAGGCCTTGATCTCGGTCTCTCGCGCGATCGCGTTCCCAACCGATCCCAAGCTCTGGTACCACACCAGCCGGTTGACGCGATATTTCCGTGTGAAAACTCCACCTTCTTCGGCCTTGTGACGCAATACACGTGACATCAACGACCCTGTCACGCCGTACAGCACGCGGCTCTTGCTTGCCAGCATATAAACGTAATACTGCCGTTCTCGCGACATGCAGTGACGTTTGTAGCGTTTGCATTTGATTTGCGCAGTGACATGCGTCACAGAAAAGGTTTCGCCCGGCTGTGCAAAGTTCGTCTTGTACGCCGACAAAATAGGTTCCTCACCGCTGGAAGCGGTTCGGAATGACATTGGGTGGGTACGGTCAGGAGCCAGATACGTGCCAGAGGCGAATCCGCGTTAATGAAATCACCGGGGCGGCTTACTAGTCCAAAAAAAGTTGGGGTTACCAGACTTCTACGGCACTGTCGTCGTGTGATATATTCCCGAGCCTTTTACGAGGACATAGAGAAGGCCGCTGACCGGATCAGCCGCGAAGTTTATTGCATGAGGGCTGGCCGGAAGACCTGAGTTCGCCGTTACCCAATTTACCCCATCGGTTGATGAGTAAACCCCGCCAATATGGCCCCCGCCGTTGTTGGCCGCCAGGAACACTCGGGAATGGGACGCATTGAGCCAGAATCCACCCGGCCCAGAGATGACGGAGTTGGGATGGCCTCCGGCACCCGGAGCGAGACCGGTGTCACATCTCGTCCAAGTGCCATTTGGGGGTGGCTGCGGGCCGTAGCAAGCCACTGAACCCTGATCGTAATCCCGTTGCACGAGGAGAGATCCACTGGGAGTCATTCCAATTGCTTTGTTGTCTGCCACAGCGCCAGTACCACCAGCGCAGTTTTTGCCGCCATTGCACGGCATCTGGGTCCAATGGTCACCGTTATCGGTTGAAAAGAGGACCCCGCCCTTGGCGGTTCCCACATACAGGAACCCGCCCAAACTTGATTTGATATCTATGGTCTCAGCCGTGAGAGTTTGGCTGAATTCGGTGGGGCACCCCAGACATTCTTGGTAGCTGTTGCCATTATCCGTCGAGATCCAGACTTTTCCGCCCAAGCCTCCGGCTATGATGCGAGCTCCGGAACCCTCGCCCAGAATTTGGTATGGCATCTGGCCATAGCCGGTGAATCCCGGACTCGCCTGCATCCAACTTGTCGATCCGCTGGGCAACCTGTACAAATGATTTGGAGCTACGGTACATCCGGGAGTACCAGAGTGTGTCCCTTCGCCGGCGAGAGGTTCACCCAGGCCGTTCACCAACATTGCCGCATGACAAGCGTTCGCAAAGCCACTGTTCAGCGGCTGCCATGTGGTCCCCTGGTCTCTCGAGACATACATTCCGCTGCCGTTCTCGCCGCCGGAATAAAAGTTCCCATTATTGTCAATCAGCAGAAATGATGCGTTCGAGATGTTGGGAGGCGGAGTCTGAATTGCCACCCAGGTACCACCTCCACTTCCACCTCCGTTTCCACCACTGCCGTTGCCGGCGCAGGAGGTCAGAAGCAAGCTGAAGAAAACACAGCAGAGGGAGACAGCGACCTTCGGTGCGGAGTCACTCAATGTTTTTCCCATCGTGAACTTTCCCTTTAAGATATTGTTTCTCGGGCCAGAGTACTGCCGACGGTGCGCCGTCCCTCGCCGAGAATCAGATTTCCACAAGTTGTGACCCAGAGCATCGGCCCGTAAACAGGCTCGTTGGTATCGGGTTCAGGCGTGCGCCAATACTTCTATTCTAGGCCATGCACCGATAATGTAAACTGGACGCCTATCGGTTCATTTTGGGCGCTGTGCTGCATCTAACGAACTCAGCTGGTGGGCCTCTTTGCCGACTGCGGGGGCGAATCGTGGGCATGCCCCGGATTCATTCAAAATGTTGCCTTTTACAGCTGCTCCGGGGTTTGGAGTCAGGTCAGGAATAGGATCGCTTGGTTCTTACTCGCGCGACCGGCACGATGGGTGAATCTTTGAGGTTTCCGTTATTCCGGTGCCCCTCGATGGAGACGCACATTTCGGCGACAGTGGGATTCTCGAAAAGCGCACGAAGAGGCAGCTCTACTCCGAAGTGATTGCGTACTCGAGAAATCACTTGGATCGCGATCAATGAATGCCCGCCCAACTCGAAGAAGTTGTCATGGATCCCAACCGGCGAGAATTGCAGAACTTCTGACCAAATGGTGGCTAGCTTGTGCTCGTTCTCGGCGCGCGGGGCAACGAAATCCTTTACCAGGTCCGCACTTTTCTTTTTCGGCGCGGGCAGGGCCTTGCGGTCGATTTTGCGGTTGGCGTTAAGTGGGATTTTATCCAAAACTTCAAATGCCGAGGGCAACATATAAGCGGGAAGTTTGGTTTTGATAAAGTTGCGGAGGCTGCTGATGTCAATGGTTTGTCCTGCCGCTGGAACTACGTACGCAACCAAGCCCAAATCGCCCGGCGACAGCTCCCTGGCAAGCACGACCGATTGTTGTACGCTGGGATGTTTCCCCAGAACGGCCTCGATTTCCCCGAGCTCAATCCGGAAGCCGCGAATCTTGACCTGATTGTCGGTGCGACCGAGAAATTCGATATCGCCAGTTGGTAGGTAACGGGCGGCATCTCCCGAGTTATACAGTCGCGCCCCGGGCTCGCCGCTGAATGGATCGGCCACGAATTTCTCTGCATTCAGCTCTGGGCGGTTCAGGTACCCCCGCGCCACTCCCGCGCCGCCGATGTAGAGCACGCCGGGAACACCAATCGGACAAGGCTCCATGTGGCGGTCGAGAACGTAAGTTCGCGTATTGGGAAAGGGCCGCCCTATAGGCACGAAACCCTCGCCACGGAGTTTATCTCCCGCTATGTCCATGTAAGTGCTGTCGATGGTGGCTTCCGTAACTCCGTAAGCGTTAACTACGCGTGGCTTTTCCCCACACACCGTGAGAACAGCCCGGCAATCGGCCATGCTCCAGGCGTCGGAACTACATATCAGCAAACGCATAAAGTCGAGCTTTTGATCAGTTTGCTGGAGGTGGGCCGTGAGCGTGCGCAATACAGCCGGTACAAACTCGGCGCAATTGATACTTTCCCGAACCATGAGCCCGTACAGGCCCTCGGGGTCGAGCAGCAGCTCCATCGGACAGATCACCATCTTTCCGCCGGAGCAAAGTGAGCGGATCAGGTCAGAACTGAATACATCAAAAGAGAAGTTGGCCATGTACAGCCACGACCCGCTCCCCGGGCGCAATTCGTAGCTCTCTTCATACGCCCGGTACTGATTGACAAGCCCGCCGTGGGTTACCATGACGCCTTTGGGTACGCCCGTGGAACCTGAGGTGTAGACAACATAAGCCAAGGTGTTCCATGTGGTCTGCAGCTCGAGATTCTCCTTGCTCTCGTTCGCGATTCTTTCCCAGTCGGAATCGAGTGCAATGATTTCAGCTCCGCTTCGGGGCACGTTGTTCAACATACTTTGCTGGGTCAATAGCACCGGGCATTCCGCGTCCTGCATAATGACTGGCAAGCGCTCCCGCGCGTACATCGCATCGAGCGGCACATAAGCCGCGCCCGCCTTGATGATGCCCATGACGCCCACGATCATTTCAAGCGAACGTTCCACGCAGACTGCGACGCGCGCTTCCGGGCCAACCCCTCGTTTCTTCAGAAAGTGAGCGAGCTGGTTGGCACGCTGGTTGAGTTCGCGGTAGGTGAGGCGGCGGTCTTCACACACAACTGCCTCTGCGTCGGGCGTTCTTGCCGCCTGGCGCTCAAATAGCTGAGGCACGAAGACGTCCTGTGGATAGTCACGATTGGTACGGTTCCACCCGAACAGAAATTGATGTCGGTCCTCGGCCGAGAGCATAGGCAGCGCGGAAATGCGCTGGTCAGGATTGGCCATGACGCCTTGGAGCAGGTTCTGGAAGTGATTGGCGAGACGTTGCATAGTGCTCGCATCAAAAAGCGCCGAGCAGTACTCAATGTTGCACATCAAACCTTCCCGCAACTCAGTCATGCCTAGGGTCATATCGAATTTCGCGATGCCGCGATCGATAATGATGGGGCTGATTTCCAATTCCGGCAGCTCAAGTCCTAGGTCTTTATGCTCTCCAACCGAGAACATGACCTGGTACATAGGGCTATAGCTGAGGTCGCGCTGCGGTTGCATTTCGACCACCAGTTTTTCGAACGGCAAGTCCTGGTGAGAATATGCACCCAGCGAGACTTCCTTGACCCGCTGGACAAGTTCGCGGAAAGTCGGGTCGCCGCCCAGTGCGACGCGCAGGACTACCGAGTTAGAGAAGTAACCAATCAGAGGCTCCACTTCGGTGCGGCTGCGTCCAGAAACAGGAGTTCCGATGAGCATGTCTTCCTGCCCTGACCAACGGTGGAGCAAGGTGCCAAACGCAGCCAGCATG
Source organism: Terriglobales bacterium (assembly GCA_038254805.1). Taxonomy (GTDB): domain Bacteria; phylum Acidobacteriota; class Terriglobia; order Terriglobales; family Acidobacteriaceae; genus Gp1-AA145. Next base: position 23,502 of record JBBSFW010000023.1, on the reverse strand, counting down.
GCCATGAACAGGGTTGCGTTCTCTTTCCTACAGAAGCCTTTAAAAAACTCCAGCATGCCCTCTGGAAATTTCAGAAATTGTCGCGCGCCTTCGAAACTCTGGGCAGCGGGACGAGGACGGTCTGTGGGCAGTTCGAGCAAAGTTGGAGCGTTCTCGAGCTGCCTTTTCCAGTAGGAGAGATGATTTTCCAGCACTTGGCCTTGCAACCATTCGCGCTGCCAGAGGGCGTAATCCGCATATTGAATTGGCAGCTCGGGCAGTTGCGCAGGCGTTTTTGAGCAGTAGGCGAGATAAAACATTTTCAGTTCCCGGAACAACACGGCCTTGGATTGGCCGTCGGAAGCGATATGGTGCGAAAGCAGCAGCAGGATGTGTTCCCGCTCATTCAGACGCAACAGAAAGGCGCGCAGCATCAAGTCGTGAACAAAATCGAACCTGCCTTGACCTTCTTCCACCAAAATCCGGTTGGCTTCGGCTTCGCGCCGGTCCCCATCCAGTCCGCTGAGATCAATGCGCTGGAGATCGATGGTCGCGCTGGGAGCAACGAATTGCATGGGCTTGCCGTCTACCGACTGGTAGGTTGTGCGCAGAATCTCATGACGCGCCACAATCTCGCTCAGGGCATACTCCAGCGCCTCCACATTCAATGGGCCTTTAATACGCAGTGCGCGGGGCACGTGATACGCGCTGGTGTTGATTAGGTGATCGAGGAGCCACATCAATTCCTGGGCGAACGACAGCGGGCAGGGTGCCTGGCTCGAACGGCGGGGGATTGCCTGGTCTTTGGCCGCGGCGGCACGTTTCTCCATTAAGCGCCGCTCCAGCAATGCCCTCTTTTCGGGAGAGAGGCTGCCCATCAAGGTTTCAAGGTTCGCCATTCTACTGCTCCTCCAATTCGGCTAGTTCCGCCAGCATGACCGCCATCTCGTCCGGGTTGGTGGTTTGCACAAGAAGCTCGCTAATGCGCGAGGCCATTTCGTCGACCCTGGGTGCTTCGAACAGGAAGCGCGTCGTCATTTCCATCTGGAAACGGTCGCGCAAACGGGAAACTACGCGGGTGGCCAGGAGGGAGTGGCCACCCAGTTCAAAAAAGTCGTCATGAAGCCCGACCCGCCCGACTTCCAGAACTTCGGAAAATATCTCTGCTACCGCTTGTTCCACCGGGGTCGACGGGGGCACAAATTCGCGGGCCAATTCGGGGCGCGCATCATGCGGCTCGGGCAATGCGCCCCGATTCAACTTGCCGCTGGGGGAAAGCGGAAGGGTATCTAACACCTCAAAAGTTGACGGCACCATGTAATCGGGAACTTTGGTCTTGAGGAAACTGCGCAGGTCGGAAACAGCAGGCCCGCCACTGACTTCGAAGACCAGATAAGCCACCAGTTTTTTGTCGCCCGAGCCGCTGGCACGTACGTCGGCGATGGCCTGCCGCACCCCCGGATACTGCATCAGCACGGCCTCAATCTCGCCCAGTTCGATGCGAAATCCGCGGAGCTTTACCTGGTGGTCCACGCGTCCCAGGCACTGGATTACGCCGTCGGCTCGGTATCGCCCAAGATCGCCTGTACGGTACATACGAAAATTCGGTTCCTTCCGGAAAGGATCCGGTACAAATTTTTCTGTGGTCAACTCCGGCCGGTTCAGGTACCCACGCGCGACACCGCCTCCCGCAATGCAAATTTCCCCTGCAACGCCAATGGGCGTGGGTTGCTGGAGCGAGTCGAGGACATAGATCTGCGTGTTGTCGATTGGCCGGCCCACCAGCACCGTTCCGTCAGAAGTAGAGACTTGGTGAACTGCCGAGTAGACCGCGGTTTCAGTCGGGCCGTAGAGATTCCACAACGCGGCGCATCGGGGTAGAAGTTCTTTTGCCAGATCCCACGGCAGCGCTTCGCCGCCGCTGAGGATTTTTAGCTTGGTGTCGCCCTGCCAGCCTGCATCTAGCAAGCTGCGCCAGGTGGACGGAGTGGCGTGCATCGCGGTCACCCCCTCCCGTGACATCGTTTCCGCGAGGGCTCGTCCGTCGCGGGTGGTGTCTGAATCCACGATCACCAGACGGGCGCCCACCGAGAGTGGCAAGTAAAAATCGAGGACCGAAGCGTCGAACGACATAGACGCGACACCCAGATACGTATCCCGCTCGCTGAGCTCGAACCGCCGTCGCACAGAATTGAGGAAGTTCACCACATTGCGGTGCTCGAGCTGCACGCCTTTCGGGCGGCCTGTCGATCCCGAAGTATAGATGACGTAGCTGAGGTTTGCGGGACTGACCTCCGTGTGCGGACTGTCCGTGTTCTCGTGCGAGATGCTATTCCAATCGCGGTCGAGGCAAACAGCCGGCGTCTGCCGGGATGAGAGGTTCTCGCGCAAACTCGCCTGCGTGACCAGCACCGACGCGCCGCCATCCTGCAGCATGAATTCGAGCCGCTCGCGGGGATAGGTTGGATCGAGCGGCACATAGGCCCCGCCGGCCTTCATGATTCCCAGCAGCCCGATTATCATTTCCGGCGAACGATGTACGCAGATTCCCACGCGTGAATCGGGTTCCACGCCCAGCTTGCGCAGATAGTGCGCGAGCTGGTTGGCGCGCGCGTTCAGTTCGCGGTAGCTCAACTTGCGGTCCTTGAAATGGAGGGCGATGGCATCAGGAGTCAGTGCACGCTGGTTTTCAAAAAGCTGGTGGATGCATTGGTCCAGCCGCTCGCTGCTCGAGGTGTCATTCCAGTCTGCAATGACCTGTTGGCGCTCTCCCGGAGGCAATATGGCCAGGCGGGTGACAGCCTGAGCCGGATCAGTGACGACGGCTTCGAGTAATGTCTGATAGTGCCGCAGAAAACGCTGGATTGTCGCTTGCGTGAACAGATCGGTACGGTACTCGAGCTTAACTTTCAACCCAGCCGGATCATCAGCCAGGATCAGGATGAGGTCGTTCTTGGCAGTGGGAGTATCGAACTCCAAAATTTGGACGTTCAATTTCTCCATGGGCGGAGGCGGTGGCGGCGTGGTTTCCAAGATGAAGATGGTCTGGAAAATGGGAGCACGGCTCATGTCGCGGCCATGCTCAAGCTCCCTGACGATGCTTTCAAACGGCACGTCCTGGTGATCGTAGGCTTGCAGCGCAGCTTCTTTGACGCGGCGCAAAAGTTCTTGGAAGCTGGGACCGCCAGCAAGGCTGATGCGCATGGCGAGCATGTTTACAAAGTCGCCGATCAGCGGCTCGACCTCGGGCCGCGTGCGGCCCGCAATCGGCGTGCCTACTACAATGTCGTCCTGCCCTGAGTAGCGCGACAACATTACGTGGAAGGACGCCAACAGGGTCATGAACAAAGTGACGCCTTCGCGCTGGCTCAACACCTTCAGGCTTGGGAGAAGCGTTCGGGGAAACAAACAGCACTTGGTGGCGCCTGCGAATCCCTGCACTGCCGGACGGGGGTAGTCTGTCGGCAGCTCGAGAAGCACTGGCACTCCTTCCAACTGATGCTTCCAATAGGCGACCTGCTTTTGATGTGTTGCGTCCTTCATCAGGGACCTCTGCCAAACTGCGAAGTCGGAGTATTGGATCGGCAACTCGGGAAGCTCAGCCGGCTGGTTCGTGAGCGCAGCATTGTAGAAGGCGGCCAGCTCCAGAAACATAACTCCCTTCGACCAGCCGTCGGAGGCGATGTGGTGGGTCATGAGGACCAGGATGTGCTCGTCTGCTTTTACCTTTAGCAGAGTTGCCCGCAGCATCAGGTCTGACGAAAGGTCAAACGGGCGTCTCACCTCGCCGGCGACCATCCTCTGGGCCTCAAGTTCTTGTTCAGTTTCAAGAGCGGAAGTAAGATCGCAGATTTGCAGGGGAACCGGGCGGTAGTCACCAACAACCTGCACGGGATCATCCTCAACTTGCTCGAAGGTGGTGCGCAAAATCTCGTGCCGTTCCACAATCGAGTTAAGTGCCTGCTGCAGTGCGGGCACGTGCAACTGCCCGCTAATCCGGAAAACTCGCGGGACATTGTAGGCGCATGAATGAGGATAGAACTGGTCAAGAAACCAGAGGCGCTGCTGGGCAAACGAGAGTGGCGCCCGCCGCTGTTTGCGGCGCGGAATGGTGTCCGGCTTTCGGGCGGATTCCTGGCGCATGCGTACGCGGAGCAGTGCCTGCTTAGCGGCGGACAGTTCGGCTTGCCGGCCACTCATCTCATCATTCATGCTCAGACGACTCCACTGAACTTACTGCTGATGGAGACTTTCCAATCACTCCCCGTGGTGGCCGACCGCCAGCGGTTTGCACCAATGCGACAGGTCTCGCCCCAGCAGGTCTCCTAGCCTCATGACGTCATCGCGGTACTCTTCGAGAAGCGAGGCGCGCACGTCGTCAGGGATGGGCGGCGGGGATGTCCGATTGGGGCTTGCCATGCGATCAATGACATCCCTAAACTCGTCCGCACGCCAGCGTAGCGGTTTGGGCAGGTGGTGCTTGGAAAACTCGATCCTTACCTTGGTTTTATGCAGCGCCATCTCTAGCGCCGGAATTTTGGGTACATACGACCTCTTATATCGCCGGGCAGTGTCGGGTACAAAGGAGCTATCCACGCCCAGAATCTCGAAAACTTGCTTGATCAGAGGCATTGGTTCTTTCTGGAAGTCTTCGTACAGGTAGACGTGTACCTGGTCACGGCCAAACATGTCGTAATAGCGCTTCACCTGTTCGTAATAAAATCCCATACTTTTGAAATGCCAGAGCGGATTCCATTTCTGCCGGATACGCTCCGGCTCTTCCCGTAGCGCGCGCGCAAACGAGTAGGGCTCGCGGGCTTGTCGGACCACATGCAGGTAAGCAGAGTAGGCGCGATCGGCCGGGTTGCGCAGGACCGCGAACATGGTCGCCTTGGGAACGTACTTGCGAATCTGTTCGGGAGCTTTGGGCAGATACAGATAGTAGATGCTGGCTTCGCCGACTCCCTTTTCGTTGGTCACATTGTCGAACAGCCCGCTGTACTCAGCGAAGTTGGTGATGACGCGGCTGTGGTAGGCGCGGTCCTCGTCGTGTGGTCCATTAAACAGGCCGTCGGTGCCTTCGTTTCCAAAAAAGGTCGGTTCTTTGGGGAAACTCATGAATACTTGCGGGTGCTGTTGCAGGTAGGCGTACAGGGAAGTGGTTCCACACTTGGGAGCACCGATTATCAGGAAGTTTGGTAGGGTCATAGTTCAACAGCCGCTTTCATCGTGTGTTCTTTTCATTCCAGGACGTCTTAATCGCCCGCATCGGTAAGGGCTCTGGCTCGTGAGGCGCCCTGCACCGCCTCTCCGCGCATCTTTCGGGCGGTCTCCTCCGACAAACCCTCGACCTCGCCGACCATGTCCAGAAGTTCCGGTTGTTCAGCGTGCTCCAGCAAAGTTTCCACCAACGCGAACGCCATGCCGGCAGCAGTGGGGTTTTCAAAAAGCAGACGAAGAGAAAGGTTGAGTCCCAGCTTGCCGCGAAGGAGCATGATGACGCGAGTAGCCATCAGCGAGTGACCGCCAACCTCAAAGAAATTATCGTTCACGCCCAGGCGCTCAATGCCCAATACTTCCTTCCAGGCGGCGACAACTTCTCTTTCCAGCGGCGTGCGCGGAGCTACGTAGGCGCATTCCAGGTCGGGGCGGACGAGATCCGCGTCCGGCAGCCTTTGCCGGTCGATCTTGCCGTTCGATGTCAGCGGCATTCGATCCAACCTGACGAACCCGGCCGGAACCATGTACTCCGGCAGCCGCTCCTTTAGGAATGCATGCAGCTCGCCGTTGTTAATCGTCTGCCCGTTCCGTGGCACCACATAGGCAATAAGATGTTTTTCACCGGATTCATTGCCCTTGGTGATCAGTACCGATTCGCGTACCGCTGGATGTCTACCCAGTACAGCCTCGATTTCGCCCAATTCGATGCGAAAGCCGCGAACCTTCACTTGCTGATCGATACGGCCCAGATACTCGATGTCGCCGTTCGCGAGGCGTCTCGCCAAGTCTCCGGATTTGTACAGCCGGTTACCGGCTTGCGGCCGGAAGGTGTCCGGAATAAAGCGCTCGACATTCAACTCTGGACGGTTCAGGTATCCTCTCGCGACGCCTGCGCCGCCTACATACATTTCGCCGGGCACTCCGATGGGGGACGGTTGCAGATGACGATCGAGAAGATAAAGCTGCAGGTCACGAATCGGGCAGCCAATCACACTACCCGAAGAAGCATCTTCGACCGACAACGGCCGGTACGTCACGTGAACCGTCGTTTCGGTAATTCCATACATATTATTGAGGCGGGGTTTCTGGTCGCCGTGACGCTCAAACCATGGCCTCAGGCTCTGCATCTCAAGCGCTTCTCCGCCAAAAATCACGTAGCGCAGCGCCAATTCCGCGGACCCGCCCTGCAGTTCTTCCGCATGCATCAGCTGCCGGAACGATGACGGCGTCTGGCTTAAGACGGTGACCTTTTCACTTTCAAGAAGCCGGTAGAATTCCTCGGGGGAGCGGCTCACCATGTACGGAACAACCACGACCCGCCCCCCATAGATCAACGCACCCCACAGTTCCCACACGGAGAAATCGAAGGCGTAAGAGTGGAACATTGTCCAGACATCGTGCTCATTAAAGCCGTACCAATGTTGAGTGGCGTGGAAAAGGCGCACGACATTGGCGTGAGTAATCTGGCAGCCTTTGGGACGCCCGGTTGAACCGGAAGTATAAATAATGTAGGCCAGATTGTTAGGTTTAGCGGGGCAGACCAGATCCCGGGCATCTTCGCGTTCGATTTCTACCCAATCTGCATCGAGGGCAACCACTTGGCCCGCTAGGTCGGGCAAAGATTCCTTCAGTTCGTATTGCGTGAGCACCACCGGAGGCTTGGCGTCTTCCACCATGAACGCGAGTCGATCCTTGGGATAGCTGGGATCGAGCGGAAGATAGGCGCCGCCAGCTTTGAGGATGCCCAGAATGCCGACTACCATGTCGAGTGAGCGCTTCACGCACAGTCCGACAAGAACGTCAGGCCCAACCCCCATTCGGGTCAGGTAGCGCGCGAGCTGGTTGGATCGGGCATTCAACTCGGCATAACTCATCGTTTGGCCTTCAAAGACCAGCGCGATGTTTCCGGGCACGCATTTCACTTGCTCTTCGAAGAGTTCGTGGACGCAGCCTTGAACGGGATACTCTCGGGTTTCATTCCATCCGTAGAGCAACTGGCTGCGCTCGATTTCGCTCAGCATGGGTAGCGAAGCCACAGTCTGGTTCGGATCCGCGACGATGGATGTGAGCAGATTCTCGAAGTGCCCGGTCATCCGCTCAATCGTGTCCGCGTTGAACAGATCCGCGCGATACTCAAACCTGACGCGCAATCCGTCCTGCTGCGGAGCCACGAACAGGCTCAAGTCGTGGAAAGCAGTCCGCGTTTCCTCTTCGCGGAGACTAATCTCGAGTTTAGGGAAATACGGGGTGGGGAGAAGGTTTTCCAGCGCAAACACAACTTGGAAGATGGGAGCACGGCTCATGTCCCTGCTGTGCTCAAGTTCTTCTACCAGTCTGTCAAACGGGATGTCCTGGTTGTCTTGCGCCGCAAGCGCGATTTCGCGTACCCGCGCCAGCAGACTCCGGAAACTCTGCTCGCCTGCAACCTGGTTGCGGAACGCGACCATGTTGATGAAACATCCGATCAGGCCTTCCACGCTGGGGTGATTACGCCCCGCCACCGGGCTGCCGATGACGAGATCTTCCTGGCCACTGTAACGGTAGAGCAGAACCTGGTAAGCCGCAAGCAAGGTCATGAAAAGCGTCGTGCCCTCCTGCCGGCTCAGGTTGTGCAAGCGTTCTAAAAGATCCTTGGACAGAACTCGGACGCTCACCCCTTGGCGAAGGTTCTGGATGCTGGGCCGCGGCCGATCGGTGGGCAACTCCAGCATCGACACTGCTCCCGCTAGCTGCTGCTTCCAGAATGAAAGCTGGTCGTCCAGATCGCCATTGGCCATTTGTTCCCTCTGCCAAAGCGCATAATCCGCAAACTGCACGGGCAACTCGGGAAGCGAGGGCCCCTGTCCAGTGACAAAAGCAGCGTATAACGTTTGCAGTTCGCGGAGCAGGATGCCGCGGGCCCACCCATCCGAGGCGATGTGGTGCATCACCAGGACCAGAACGTGATCCTGCGAAGAGAGCTCAACAAGGGTGGGGCGTAAGATCGGGTCGGCAGAAAGATCGAACGGCTTCTGGAACTGTTGCTGGAGAATTTTTTCGAGCTCTACTTCCCAATCCGCCTCGCTTGTATGCCGCAGGCCCAGAACCGCAATGCGGGCCGGGGCGGCCGGCGAGATTACCTGCAGAGGACTGCCATCAACCAAAACATAGTGAGTGCGCAGAATTTCATGACGCTCTGTCAACGCCGTTAACGCGCGCTCCAGCGCATTCCGGTCGAGTTCCCCCTTGAGGCGCAGCACCAGCGATAAATGATCGGCAGTTCCGGGCGCCCACTGATTCAAAAACCACCAACGTTGCTGAGTGAAAGAAAGCGCGCAGGGGGCGCCATCCGCTCGACGCTGGATGGCGGTGGTCAGAGCTGGTCGTTGTTCTTTCGGCTGTTTCTCAGCGCTTCGGGATGACAGCGCAGCAAGCTTTTGACTGTTGGGGCCGCCCCTGCGGATGGCTTCGGCTAATCCGGCAACGGTTGGATTTTCGAAGATGTCGCGCAAATGCAACCGCACTCTGCAAACCTGGCGCAAACGGGATATGACTTGCGTTGCCAAAAGCGAGTCGCCGCCCAACGCGAAGAAGTCATCGACCGAGCTGATCTCGGAATTTCCCAGCACTTCGCTCCAAGCTGCGACGACGGCCAGTTCCTCTGGTGTTTGCCAGATCGGTGTCTCGATTGCACCCGGCTCTGACCAACCTTTTTGCTCGCGAATGGCACGTGCGATTGACGGCACATCGGCCAGTTGGGTGGCGATCTCCTGAATCAGCTCTGAACGCGCTGCAGGCACCGGTTTTGCCCGGGCCGCCTGCTCCTGATGCCGGACTGCATTGGCGGCAAGCTGCGAAGTTGCCAGGGCCTGACTTTCCGAAAAGTTGGCCGCATACTCAGCGGGGATACGAAACCAATAACTGCTCGCAGCAGTTTCTTTGAACCGCGCAGCAACGCCTTCCAGAAAGCTCAAAGCCGGAATGTTCTTCTTGCTGGGAATGAACTGCACATCCACTCGCGGAAGGCCGCGCGACTGCGCAACTTCGCCCAGCTTGCGCAGCATGCTGTGCTCGACTCCGCGCCCCAGCGCGCGGCAGCTGAGGAGAAACGCATCGACTTCAAGGGCGTCGCGGATCGCGCGGTACATCATCGTGCCCACCAGCCCATAATCCCCGAACCGGTCACTGACCGTCACCGTCAGGCATTCCAATTCGCCGGCATTAGAGGATTGCCGGATTTGAACTTCGCTTCGCCGCAACGTCGTGCTATTGAACTGGTTGGTACGGTGCGTGAGCTGCGCGACACGCGGCAGCTGCTCGGCGGTCATCGGGGAAATGTGGATGTTTAATTTCAGCCCGGCCAGGAAGCTCTCGAGCGTCGGCGCCTCTTGCCGAAAGCAATCCCGCTGGCGGTTCTCGCGATAAAAGGCAGTGCGCTTGCGGTCTTCTTCAGTAAACTTCTGCTTGTCAAAGGTCCAGACATTAGAAAGGAACTGCGGTATCGCTTCGGGTGAATCCGGCAGTTGTAACGTGAGCACTTCCGGAAGACTGGCCTTCACCCGCTCGCATTCGAGGGGATTGTCATCGATGAATATGAAGCTATCGAGACCCAACCGGAGCTCGGAGGCGAGCTCCCCTAGATTTTCAGCTTTCGGCTGCCAGTTTACTCGCGCCGCCACAATGTGTTCGCGCTTGAGCGGCATGTCCTTGCGGCAGTGGAAAACTTCTTCGACATCTTCTGGGTTGTTCTTGCTGCACAGGCACAGGAGCACGCCGGCCTCATGCTGTCGAACAAGAAACTCCTGAAGACTTTTTCGGCCGGCATCCAGTTCGATTCCTAGGGGACCCAGTTCACCACACACGCCCTTCCACAATGTTTCGTCACAATCAACGACGATTACCTTGTAAGGAGCTTGCTGCAGCGCTTGAATTTTTCGGCAAATCAGGGTTCCCAGCGCAGCGAAAAACTCAGTGGTGTATGGGATGTGTCCCATCTCATCTCGATCAGCGTCGTAGTAATCGATGACCGGGTAAGATGTGGCCACTTCATTGCTGCTCAAAACATGGACGCCCGCTGCATTGAGCAGCCCAGAAAAGATTGACCCCTCTATTTTTCGAAAGAAGGGATCTTCTGATTTATCCGGAGATGCCGGGCAGAGACATACAAGGTAAGGTGTTGCGGAAAGCTGCGCAGCGCCTCGCAGGGTCCCAACCAACTCCTGAGCGGCCTGCTCGATTTTCGAGCGCAGGCCAGAATCATCTTGCGCGGCGCCCTCCCGTTCAAGCCTCACCCAGTCCTCGGGACGCACCAGGACGAGATTGATACCTTTATCATTTGTGGATAGGAGGCTGGTAGGATCAAGAAGGTGCTGGAAAATCTGGTTATAGGCCGCGAATTGAATCTCCGCTTCCCAGTGCAGTTTTTCGCTCCAGAAATGGAGCGGATCCATCAGCGGTTCAGCGGTAAAGCTGGCCGCCACTGCAATTTTCATCGACTGCATGTTGGTTGAACTCACCCTATGAGGTCTGTACCACTTTGCCGAAGGCAGCCGACCTGGTTATCATCCTACCAACTCAGGTTGCTCAGCAGCAGCTAAGCTGTTTACCGAAGTAACCTGGCCGTTCACCCCAAAACGATTGTTGCCGGACCGCTAAAAACTGGCTCCGCCATCAACTTCAATTACACGGCCGGTGAAGAATTCACATTCGAGGATGAACTTTACCGCCAGCCACACCTCTTCCGGCCTTCCAATCCTGCCCACTGGAATTCCGTCAACCAGCGACTTCATTGCATCATCGGAAATATGCTTCAGCATGGGAGTGTCGATCACTCCCGGAGCGACCGCCCCGACCCGCACTCCGTACTTGGCCAGTTCCAGCGCCCACGTGCGAGTGCAGGCATCCAGGCCGGCCTTGGAAGCCGAGTAGTTGGACTGCCCAGGATTACCGTCGTGAGAGATGGAGGAAATGTTGATCACGACGCTCTGCTTGACGCCCTCAGTCAGCAGGCCGCCGATGACTTCGCGCGTCACCAAGTACGGACCTGTGAGGTTGACATCCAGCACTTGCTTCCACTGCGCGGTGGGAAGCTTTTTGATCCAACCTGCCTCGTTCGCAGCTAGTAAGCCATCCCGGAGGATGCCGGCATTGTTGATCACAACATTGATTCCGCTGAACTTTTGAGAAGCCGCTTTCACAAAAGCCGTGACCGAACTTTCTTGCGAGACATCTAGCTTCGAGCTCCAAACCTGGCCGGGCGTCCCGTCGGTGAGGCTGGCAAGCCGCTCCAGTCCCCTAACATCAATGTCCCCGGCTGCGACCGATGCGCCGGTGCGAGCGAGTTGGACAACGAAGTACTGCCCCAGACCGCTGGCCGCTCCTGTGACAATGGCACGAACGTCCTGCAACTGCATCAGCGCTTACCCGGGTCAGAGCCGCCCGCGCCATCTTGCAGTTCGTCCGCCAACAGGCGCTCGGCTTCTTCATCGGAGAGCCCTTCCAGTTCCCGCAACAGATTGGCCACCTCTTCGTCTTCCGCCGTTTGCGGCACGCGTGCAATCTCGCCGGCCAAGCCCGCCACGGTCGGCGAATCGAACAGGCTGCGCAAGGGCAGCTGCACACGGAAAGTGCTTCGCACCCGCGAGATCACCTGCGTGGCCAGCAAAGAATGCCCGCCTAGATCGAAGAAGTTGTCCTGCACCCCCACATGGTCGAGTTGCAGAACCTGCCGCCAGATGTCCACCAACCCTTGCTCCACGGGATTGCGCGGAGCAACGACGATGCGCTCGGCGATAACCTGTTCAGGAGAGGGAAGGGCGGCGACATCCACCTTCCCGTTTGGCGTTAAGGGGAGAGTTTGCATGTTGACAATTGCCGAAGGAACCATATAGTCAGGCAGCCGGTCCTGCAGGAACGAGCGCAGGTCCTCCGTCGAGGGAGCCGGCTTTTGGCTGGCGATGACGTAAACAACAAGGCGCTTGTCCCCGGCCTTGTCCTGCTGCGGCACAACCACGACTTGCTGCACGGCGGGATGCTTTTTGAGCGCCGTCTCGATTTCCGCAGGCTCAACGCGGAAGCCGCGAATCTTGACCTGCTGGTCGATGCGGCCGAGGAACTCAATATTGCCATCCGGCAGAAATCGGGCCAGATCGCCCGTGCGGTAAAGGCGCGCTTGCGCGTCATTCGAGAACGGATCTTTCACAAATCGCTTGGCCGTCTCTTGCGCCTGGTTCAAGTAGCCTTTGGCGATGCCCGCGCCGCCTACACAGAGTTCTCCCGGAACTCCGACGGGGACTGGGCGGAGCTGTTGGTCGAGGATGTAAACCCGGTCATTCGCGATGGCCCGCCCGATTGGAACTGTAGCCGGAGCCCATGCACTGACATCGTTTTCAGCCATGCTGAATGTGCAGCAACCCACGGTGGCTTCGGTAGGGCCATAGTGATTAATAATGGCGCATTTGCCCGCCGCCTCCACCCGGCGCACCGTGTCCCAACTCGCAGCCTCACCGCCGAGGATCAAGAATTTGCGTGGCAGCACGCTCGTCGCCTGTGGCGAAGCGAGCAGCGAATTGAGGTGGGAGGGCGTAATCTTCAACACGTCCACAGGATAACGCTGCGTGTATTCGGCGAAGAGATTCCCTGCCATTGCGATTTCATGGCCGATCACATGCAAATATCCCCCTGTAATCAACGATGGGAATATGGCGGTGTTGCCCAAGTCAGCTCCCAGCGTGGAGACGGTCGCAAAGTTCAGAGGCTCGGCTTCGGCATTCAGCTTCCCGGCAATGAAATGGGCGTAGTTCATGAGATTGGCGTGAGATACTGCTACACCCTTCGGAACGCCGGTAGAGCCGGAAGTGTAGATCACGTAAACGGTGTTCTGCGGAGTACTGACCTGCCCCAGGTTTTCCACCGATTGCTGCTCGATTACCTCGCCATCTGTATCAAGGCAAATCGTCTTGCCGGAAAACTCCGGCAAATTAGCCAGATATTTCTTTTCGGTGATTAACACCGGCGACTTCGTCTCGGAGAGTTGGTGCGCCAGCCGCGCTTTGGGATTATCGGGAATCAGAGGAAGATAGGCGCCGCCAGCCTTCAGGATGCCGAGCAGGGCAATGATCATTTCGGCTGAGCGGTCCAGGCACAGCCCGACTACCGCGTCCGGCTTAACTCCACTGTTGCGCAGCAGATGCGCAATTTGATTTGCGCGCGGATTCAGTTCCGCATAGGTGAGCGAGGTCTCGCCGAAACGCAGCGCTGGCTGGCTCGGCGTCTTCGCGGCCTGTTGTTCGAATAGGTAGTGGACGCATTTATCGCGAGGGTACTCGGCGGCCGTGCGGTTGAACTCGACTACGACCAGCTGCCTCTCGGCTTCGCTCATGATTTCCACGTCTGCGATGGCGGAGGCGGGCTTCTGAGCCGCACTCTTCATAAGCGCCGCCAGAGACCCTGCAACCCGCTCGGCAGCCGGGCGCGAGAAGTATTGCGGATCCCAGCGCAGCTCCAACGTGGTAGAAGAGCCCACCACGCAGCGCAGTTGCATCCGGAAGCGTTGGCTGTCGCTCTCCTGCTTCAGAATAGAGAACGATAAACCATTTGCCGAGCGCGGGGCCGGCATCTCCTCCGCAATGAACGAAACTGGCAGATCCTGCGTGATCTCATCGAGGGCCAGGTAATCTTGCTGCTGGTAGGCGCTGGATTTTGCGTTCTGTAGTTCCTGCACCACCTCCAAAATACTGCGATGGTCATCGACCTCGCACCGGATTGGCAAAGATTTGGCAAACAATCCCATCGCTCCAACGACTTCCTGGTGATTCCGGCCATCACAGATGTGCCCGACCACGGTTCCGGTTTGACCCGTAAGCCGCCACTGCAGTACGTGCCAGCACGCTGCAAAGAACGCAGCGGGGTTACCTGCAAAGCCTGCGGGGAGCGGCGCAGGCACTTCGATGGTGAGTGACTGCGGCTGGAAAGCGGCTGCTTCTGCCGGCTTGGCCTCGAACGGAAGCTTTACCGTGGGGAAATCCGCAAGCAGCTCGCGCCAATACTGGTTTCCAGACTGCGTGTCTTCATTGTCTTCGTGCAGCAGTTCGTTCTGCCAAGCTGAAAAGTCGGCATACTGAAACACCTCTCCGTTGGCTGTTTGAGAAGCATAGAAATCGGCGGTTTCCCGCACCAGGTTATGTAGACTTGCCGTATCCGCGCAGAGCGAAGGCAGACTGACAATCAGGACATGCTTATCTTGCGCAAGGGCAACCAGTATCGCTCGAAGAATCGGTCCCCGGTCGAGGGAGAACGCGGAATGGTTTTCTTTCTGGAAGAGTTCTTCCACGCGCGTGTTTTGCTGGTCCCAGGGAAAGGAACGAAGATCCAATTCTTGCCATGCGGGCGCGAGAGTCTCGTTAATGACCTGGACCGGAAATTTCATTCCCGGACGGCGCTCGAAAGTGGTTCGAAGAATCTCGTGACGCGCGATCGAAGTCTTCAAGCTGGCTAGCAGGCTTTCGACCTCGAGTTTGCCCCGGAGCAGAACAGCAACCGCGGCACACAAGGCGAACTCCTCCGCTCCCAGCGTCCACAGGTGCTTCTGTTGCGGTGAAAGTTGAAAGCCGGCAGCTGTTGATTGCGACACCGATTCCTCCTGGTCCTTAATAGCTTGCTACCTTTGTCAGGGCAGCTACTTCCTTAGCCGTGATCATTTCGCCCATCGCGACGCAGATCTTGCGGGCACCCATGTGCGGATCGCGAGCGTGGCAAACCAGCATGTTGTCCACAGTGATCATGTCGCCCTTTTGCCACTGGAAACGCACTGCGCACTGTTCGTAAACGCGGCCCACATGCTCCATGACAGGGTCCTCGATCTCGGTGCCATCACCGTAGTAGACGTGGCGCGGCAAGTCCTCGCGCTTGAAAATCGAGAGCAATGAGTCCCGCACCGCAGGATCCAGGCAATAGACGTGGTGGAGTTGCACCTGGTTGAAGAAAACCTTTTCGCCGGTCGTGGGGTGACGAGTGACGGCCTGGCAGACTTGTCCCACTCGCAAGCTGTCGGTTCCTGTCCACTCACAAGTCATGCCCGCCTGTGTGCAGGCTGCTACGACCTCGCCGCGATCATTGGTGTGAAAGAATTGTTGCCAGCTAACATCCAACCCGGGCGAGAAGTTGCGCACATACTTCAAACCTTTTTCTTCGAAATCCCGCAGGATATTGGGATCCATGCGGCGCGCCACTTCGCGGCAATCCGCAACCGGGGTTGCTCCGCCCTGCTCGGCCGGCTGGACGCAGTAGAAATTAATCTTCTGCGGCCAGCGCGACATGTGCGAACTCTCGTTGTGATAGAGAATCATCTTGTCCGCGGGGTACGGGGTGGACTGATAAATCTTGCCGGCCACCCCCTCGCGGGGAAGGTCGCCGTACTCGCCATACAAGTCCGAACAGATGCTGGCGGCGACCCGCTCGAACTCAGCGGGAGAATCGAGATTGAATCCGCGGAACAGCACGGCACCGTGCTCCAGGAGCTTGCTGTTGATGAATTCGCGGTTGCTCGGCGCCCAGTCAGTCAAATCGAAATTCTCCACCGCCGGAGTTACTACTAATGGCAGCTTTCGCCCGGGTTGGAGTGTGCTGGTATGGACTGTGGCTTGAGACAAGTCCACCGCCTTGCGTTTGAAATCTTTCAGGCTTTTCATTTTTGGCTTGGGGCTAATGTTCTCCACGGTGCGGGTTCTCCTTCTAAGTTGACTGAGGACGTGAATATCCGCTAAGGGCGAATCGGGCTGGTCTAGGAGCTCCGTTAACAAGTGCTCGAACTGGCCCAATATGCGAGCGATCGTAGGGGGCTCAAACAGATCCGTATTATATTCGAAGAAACTGTCGCCCTTACCATCGGGAGCGAGTTCAAGCGCCAGATCGAATTTCGATGTGCCCGTGTCGATGAACTCAAACATCGGTTCGATCGCGACATCCGGCAACTCCAAGCGGGGCGCTGGCGCACTCTGCACGCGGAAATTCACTTGCACCAGCGCCGTCCGGCTCGGGTCGCGGCGCGGACGAGTTATCTCGACCAGCTTTTCGAAAGGCAAGTCTGGATGTGCGTGCGCACCGAGGCTCACCACGCGCGCTTGTTCCACCAATTGCCGGAAAGTCGTGGTGGGCAAGACCTGGAACCGGAGTACCGTCGTGTTGATGAAAAACCCGATTAGGTCTTCCAGTTCCGAATAGTTTCGTCCCACCATAGGCGACCCTACCGAGATATCCGTTTGATCCGCGAAGCCATTGAGAAAGGCGACAAAGGCCGCCAGCAGGGTCATGAAAAGCGTGGCATTCTGCTCGCGGCTGAGCGCTTTGGCTGCCTCGGTCAAAGAAGCCGCCAGCGAAAAAAAATGCTTGGCTCCATGAAATGTTTGGGCGGCGGGTCGCGGGCGGTCGGTGGGAAGATCCAAGACGTGAGCCGCATTGTGCAGTTGTCGACGCCAGTAAGCGGCCTGTTCCTCGAAGATGCGACCCTGCAGCCGCTGCTGCTGCCAAGCCGCAAAGTCCGAATACTGGATCGGTAATTCCGAAAGCGTTGCAGGATTATGGCTGTTGAGACCTCGATAAATAGCGCTGAGCTCGCGATAGAGAACGGCACGGGAAGAAACGTCCCAGGCGATATGGTGCGTCAGCACCAGCAGGTAGTAGTACTCCTGGCGCAGGCGCACGAGGACAGCCCGCAGCATCAGGTCCTGCGCTATGTTGAATGGCTGCCTCACTTGTTCTTGAATGATGCGGGTTGCTTCAGGCCCACGCTGGGAATCCTGCAGTGCTGTCAGGTCAAATACCCTGATGTGGAACACCCAGTTGTCATTGACCCCAGGGAGTGGATTGCCATCCACCGAACCAAAATGTGTATGCAAGACCTCATGGCGCGCAATTACGCTGCGAAAGGCTTCTTCAAGTGCCCCGATGTCAAGCCGCCCCGTCAACTGCATGACGTCCGGAATGTTGTACGCACAGGTACCTGGCGTCAGCTGATCGAGAAACCACATCTGCTGCTGACCGAAGGAGAGCCTTGCGAGTTCAGATGGACCCCTGCGCGGAATGGTCGGCGCCTGACATTGCACCCGTCGGGCCCGCAACAACCGCTCCTCCAGGAGAGCACGCCGGTCCAGCGACATGCCCGCAATTCGTTCCTTCAGTTCACTCATTTCTGTCTATTCAGCTATTCCTCAGGGGTAATCGGCGCTTTTAGTGTCGCTTCGTTCCACCTCAGTCGCAACCCGAGCGGATTGCTCACTTTGATTCGCCAATGCTGCACTTATCGTTCCACTCTGGAACGCAGGAAATGCCGCACTGCCTTGTTTTAATGACCGCAGGCCGTTTCGTAGTGGGGGAGGATAAGAGTTGCAAAAAGTTGCGCTCTACGGGACCACTCTTATGTCAAAACTCAAAAGCTTTGCCGCAGACCCTTTGGATATGCAAACATGCAAGCTCAAGATAATGATGGCCCAAGGGTCGGATTCCCGAAAACAGCTCGTGCTTTCAAATCGTTTAATTTTAGCAGGCTGACGGGAATTGATCAAGCACTTCAACTTTGCCAGGAGCGAGCGTTCCCTGCAAACGCCGCAGGAGTTCGGCCGCGACGAATTCCGGTGGCAGGGCGCCTCCCCTTCCGGATGGCGTGTTGGTCAGGTCCGTAAGCAAGCGGGTAGGCCGCACAATGAGCGAGCTAATCGTGCGGTATTCAGTGCTGGCGGCGCGCACCAAGGCTTCAGCTGCGCATTTTGCCACGACGTAATGGGGGAAGTGAGGATGCGGGCGCGTGACCGCGCTAGAGGAGATGAGGACATTCCAACCCTTCGCTGTCGTCAGCAAAGGCAAAAAAGTCATCATGGGTGCGCTCACCATCGCAATGCTTTTTTGGATGAAATCAGTCACTCGTTTCGCGGCGGACGCTTCCAGCCAGAGAGGGAGTAGCGGCGGGGAAGCATTGCAGATAAGGAAATCCAATCGGCCGAACTGTTCAGCGATACGCCTTCCGGCAAGCTGGCACCACTCCGGGCTGCCAATATCACCCGCTTCCAGCAGAATCTTGCCGGGTGTCTCCGCAAGCGAGTCCCGTAACTGCTCGGCGAGACTATGGTTGCGCAGGAAGTTCATCAACACGGTGCAGCCGTGAAGTGCAAGTACGCGAACGAGGGCTGATCCGAGGCCGCGGCTGGCGCCGGTTACCACCGCTACCTTGCCCGTCATGGATTGTGAGCGTCCGACTAGCCTTTCAAGACTGGAGATATCGAAGGGAACGATGTCTTCTCGTACATACGCAGCCAGCATGACTGTTGCCCATGAGGTCCCGGCAGACGTCAGCGTGGCCTGGACGGTCAACTCACCTAGTTCGCTGATGTCTGTGATCTCGGCTGCGTAGTCGAAAGGAGCAACTGTTCTGGTGCAATCGTGGAACTCGATCCGCAGCCGCGAAAACAGCGCACGTTTTCCGGGCAGTTCCATGCCAACCAGGAAGCTTGTCCACATTAGCGCTGCGACGTGCTCGGGCCGAATCCAGGACTGTTGGAACCGTAGCCGGGACCACAACACGTCGAAGTCGCGGAGGGAGGGAGCATACTTTCCGCGCACTTGCTGGCCTATCGCCAACTGGCGTCTGGTGAAATCTCTGGGTTCGGAGAGTGCTGCATGCCCTTCGCCTGCTTCCCAAGGCTGCGCCGGCGCTGCGTGCCGAAACTCAAGGGCTGCTTCCAGTACTGGGCGCCTGCCCTCCCCTACACGAACGGTAGCCTCGGACAGATCGGTGTCCGTCGCCTCCACTGAATAGTCGACTTCCAGGAGTGCCGTGTCGAAGAATTCGAACTCCACACTGAAAAGAACCCAGCCTGGCCGGTCCGCAACTTGCGCCAGCGCTGTAAGCCCATCGAGGACACCAAAGACAACCCGCCCCCCATACGGCGTACGGCGTGCGTACTCGTCGGATAGATGCAGAGGGTTTCGGTCGTGACTGGCTGAACTGAATAGATCCAGGTCCTCTTGAGTGAAGCGGATGGTTTTCATTGAGGAATTCTGGCGCCGTGCTTCTGGATCGCCCCTTGGTGTCGAGCAGTCATTATATCTAGCGGGCTATCGTCGTTAGGAAATCTTGTCGCGGCCGAACCGCGACGTTGCAGACCGGCGCGAGATCACACCGGACCCCGCACGGTCACGGCCTGGCGTAGCGAGACGAAGATCTTGCGGTAAGGGGCCGGGGCGCGGCAAAAATAGACCTACGAGGAGGTCGGCCTCGGCTCATTTGATTGCTCGAGATACCAGCGATGCTTCAGCACAAAGGTGCCATTCCAAGGCATGCGGCCGGTCCCGTAGAAATCAGATTCAATCACCTGAATCCGAGCGGCATCGTCCACCAAGTCGACTTCCTCGCCCGCAATGTCCATCCACACCCTCAGCGTATATTCGCCGGGCACTAGCGTAAGGCTGGGAATGTTGCACACGAACACTTGGGGTCCGACGCGCTCGCCATGAGACCGGTCGGGCTCGAAGCAGCTATGAGCAGTGAAAACTCGCTGACTGAACAGGTTATCGAATCCAATACCCAGCTCAAAGTTGTCAACCGGCTCGGGCAGAGGGAAGTGAACGTGGATCAGCAACGCCGCCCCCACGGGCAAGCTACCTCGCATCGGCGCGTTACCATCTGTGTAGAACTCCATTTTCTCCAACAGGCGCGGTCTCCGCTGGTTCGGGCGGGGCGCGTTAGCGAGATCGATGACGTGACCCTGAGACCCTTCGCCAGTGACACTGTGCATGTAGAATTCAATTGCGTCTTTCGAACTGCCATCGAAAGCGAGTTTGCCATGGCTCAGGACAACCCCGCGCCGGCAGAGGTTTTGGATCGCTGCCATATTGTGGGAAACGAATAACACCGTTCGCCCGCCTTGGCTTGCCTCACCCATTTTCCCGAGGCACTTCTTTTGGAACGCCATATCGCCCACGGCCAGCACTTCGTCGACCACCAGGATTTCAGGGTTGAGGTGAGCCGCCACTGAAAAGGCGAGCCTGACGTACATGCCGCTGGAATAATGTTTCACCGGAGTGTCAAGAAATTTTTCGATTTCCGAAAAGTCAACAATCTCGTCGAACTTGGAAACAATCTCTGCCTTACGCATGCCGAGAATTGCCCCGTTCAAGAAAATATTCTCTCGACCAGTGAGCTCGGGGTGAAATCCTGTTCCCACCTCGAGCAAGCTGGCCAGCCGCCCGCGAATCTTGATTTGGCCTTCGGTGGGATCGGTAATGCGAGACATGATCTTGAGCAAAGTACTCTTACCGGCGCCGTTACGGCCGATAATGCCGATCACGTCGCCGGTATCGACATCGAAGCTAACATCGCGCAAAGCCCAAAAGCGCTGTTCCCGCACTCGCTCCTGCGTTCCCCGCAATACCTGAAAGGGTGTCTTCAGGGTTCGTACCAGCAGTTCGCGGAAATTCTCGTGTGGGCGGGTCGAGCCGCCTAGAACATATTCCTTGGAAATGTTGCGAGATTCGAGGATGGGTGGCATTAGATAATGTCTGCGAAGCGCCGTTCCATTCGCCGGAAAATGAGCAGTCCGCCTATGAACAGGAACGCGCTCATGGCGAACGAGGTTAAAATCAAGCCCCAATCGGCAGGGGTGCCCAGCAACGCCGACCGGAATCCCAAGACTACTCCCGTCATCGGGTTGAAACCGGCCAAGGTTTGCAGGCGCGCGGGGATGTAGCGGATGGGATAGATAACAGGCGTAACGAAAAGCCCCATTTGGATGAAAAATGGAACCGCATACTTCACGTCGCGAAAACTAACGTTCAGCGCGGAAAATATCAGGCCAGTTCCGCTGGCTGAGAGAAATGCCGACAGAATAAAAATGGGCAGGAGCACGGCATGATAGTTAGGAGTCCAGTGATATTTAATCATCATGCAGAACAGGATCCCCAAACTGAAGGCGAGATCCACCAGCAGGGCCGAAACTGCCCCCAACGGAATGAAAACCCGCGGGAAATAAATCTTGGAAACTAGTTGTTGGTTGGTGACCAGGCTGTTGCTGGAGCTGGACACTCCATTGGAGAAAAAAGTCCAAGGCACCAGACCGGCAAAGGCAAACAGAGGATAAGGAGGTCCGTCGCTCTTCACTCCGGCCATCCGGTTGAACACAAACGTGAATATGATCATGGCGATCAGTGGCTGGAGGATCGCCCACATCCCGCCTAAAACCGTCTGCCGGTAACGAATCTTGATATCCCGCCAGATCAAAAAGCCAAGCAGTTCGCGGTGCAGCACGGCTTCTTTCCAATCAATCGGTTGCCATCCGCTGTGCGGCTTAACGACTAGTTCGAAGCTTCCGTTCATAGGCGATATCAGGCACTAAATTTTGCAGAAGAGAGGATGTGACGAGACTGAAGCGCGCGTCTGCCGGGGACGGACGACCTTAAGCGGGCCTCATTTTCAGTGGAAAGATTCTCACAAATCAGTATACTTGTCCAGAGGTGGCGAGTCGCAGGCCTCGGTCCGTAGGCGTGTTTTTACACTCTGTCGCGGCGGAGGTCCGCTAACCTACATTCGATGCTGCTTTCCCCAAAGTAGCTTCGCACCTGTAACCAATAAGTGACAGGACGGCAATTAGTTGGCCGTCAAGGTACCACTTGGAAGCTGTTTCAGGTTTAAGACGCCGACTAGAAAGTAACTTGTCGAACCTCCAGATGGATCAGCAAAATCACAGCGAGACCGCCGGGTCGTTCCCGGCTTCCGAGTGGAACAACACGTTTCGGGAATATCCTCGCGATGCATGCGTTCACGAAATTTTCGAACGCCAGGCGGCGCAGCGCCGCACGTCTACTGCAGTCATCTTTGAAGACCAGCGACTCACTTACGAGGAACTGAATAGCCGTTCCAACCAGTTGGCGCGCTATCTTATTAAGCGCGGGGTTGGCCCAGATGTTCTCGTCGGTTTTTGCGTAGAGCGCTCGCTCGATATGGTTGTTGGTTTGCTGGGTATTCTGAAGGCTGGCGGAGCTTACGTACCGCTGGATCCTGCCTATCCCAAAGACCGCATTGCTTACATCATGGAGGATGCGCGGGCGCCAGTGCTGCTCACGCAGGAAAAACTGCGGCCCGGGCTTCCCCAGCAACAGGCGGAAATCGTGTTGCTTGATGCGCACTGGACGGCGATTGCAAAAGAACAGCGCGACAACCCGGCGCACCAGGCCAAAGCCGAAAATCTCGCTTACGTGATTTACACCTCCGGCTCGACGGGTAAGCCGAAAGGAGTTCAGCTAGAGCACCGCAGCGTAGTCAACTTCTTGTGCACCATGCAGGCCGAGCCGGGACTCGCGGAAACCGACGTGGTCGCGGCGGTCACGACTCTTTGTTTCGACATTGCCGGCCTGGAGATTTATTTGCCTTTGGTGACCGGGGCGAAGGTTGTAGTCATCAGTCGCGACGAGGCGTCCGACGGGAAAAAGCTGCAAGCGCGGATGCAGGAGTCTGGGATTACGGTTATGCAGGCCACGCCGGCCACCTGGCGTCTTCTTCTGGAAGCAGATTGGCCGGGCAGTGGAAAGTTGAAGATTCTTTGTGGCGGGGAAGCTTTTCCTCGCGAGCTTGCGAATCAGTTGCTCCCCCGCTGCCAATCTCTTTGGAACATGTATGGACCTACCGAAACGACCATATGGTCGGCGGTGTACCAAGTCGGTGCGGGCGGCGAAGGAACGGTTCCGATCGGCCATCCCATCCGCAATACGCAGTTTTACATTGTTGACGAGAAGATTAACCAGGTGCCGGTCGGGAAGGAAGGACAGCTGCTGATTGGTGGTGAAGGTCTTGCGCGCGGCTACCAGAATCGGCCCGATCTCACCGCCGAGAGGTTTATTCCGGACCCGTTCCGGCGGGAAGCGGGAGCCCGGGTTTACCAGACCGGGGACCTGGCCCGCTATCTGCCTGATGGCGCCATCGCTTTTCTGGGGCGCATCGATCACCAGGTCAAGATCAGGGGATACCGCATCGAGCTTGGCGAAATCGAGTCCGTGCTCGCGACGCATCTGAGCGTGCATCAATGCGTCGTCGTTGCGCGGGAGGACGCACCGGGAGACAAAAGGTTGGTCGCGTACCTGGTTCCCAAACGTGACCAGCGGCCGGTCAGCCGTGTGCTCCGTGAGTTTCTGCAAACGAAATTGCCGGACTACATGATTCCCTCGGCGTTTGTTTTGGTCGAAGCCATGCCCTTGACGCCCAATGGGAAGGGAGATCGTAAAGCGCTCCCGGCTCCAAACCCCCACAAATCTGCAATGGTAAGAGAATACGTGCTTCCCCGT